>NZ_JBHWIQ010000007.1:26189-34955 GCF_042732055.1 Streptomyces sp. NPDC059816 | reverse complement strand
TGGTGGGACCGAACTCCGTGTGGTAGTCGTTGCGCCCGACACCGATCCGCTCTGCGAGCTGCTTCGCCTGTCGGAGGTACGCGTAGGCGTCGTGCGGCCGGGTGAAACCGGCGGCGGCCAGGGGGCGGGGGTGGGGGGGGGGCCCGGACGGCCGCCGCCGAAGCCGCTCGCGTTCCGCTATTCGTCGATCACCGCGCCGAAGTGGCCGGCGCCCCCGTGCGGGCGGCCGGCGCCGAACGTCGAGGAGCCGGCCGCACCGACCCCGTCGGGGGTGGCGGGCAGCAGCCACACGCTCCCGGTGCCGCCGTCCTCCCGGTGCGCGGCGGCGAGCAGTGCGTACCGCCCCTGGGCGTCGGGGCCGGTGAACCGGACCTGCGCGCCCCAGGAGTCGCCCCGCTCCACGGCGCCGGGCACCTGCGGGGAGCCCTGGTTCCAGTGGGCGGAGCCGCGGCCGGTGAGCCCGGTCGGCGAACCCTCGAGGACCCACACCGCGCCCGCGTCGGCGACCCGGCCCACGTCCTCGCCGCCCGCGCCGATCGCGACCTCCGCGTAGCCGTCGCCGTCGGCGTCCGCGACGGAGAGGTCACTGCCGAACCCGTCGCCGTGTTCGGGGGTGCCCGCGACGCCCGGCGAGTCCTGCGTCCACCACTGGGGCTCGGCCGCGGGGCCGGCCGGGCCGCCGTACCGTACGCCGACCAGCCCGCCGGCCGGGGCCGCCGCACCGCTGTCGGAGGCGGTGTCGGACGCGGCGGGTTCGCCCGTGACCAGGTCGTCGTACCCGTCGCCGTCGATGTCGCCGGAGGCGGCGACGGGCCCGCCGACCAGATCACGGGCGTACGCCGGGCCCCGTGCGCCGCCGGGGAAGTACGCGGACCAGCCCGCGCCCCGATCGGCTGCGGTGCTGGTGCCCGAGGCGATCAGGTCGGCCAGGCCGTCGCTGTTGTAGTCACCGGTGGTGAGGGTGCGCACCACGGTTGGGCGGGCGTCCGCCGGGCGGGGGAGCGAGGTGCGGGCGAGCGGCCGGGCGGGGGTGTGGGACCGGGCCGCCCCGGTGTCGTGCGGGGTGGTGTCCAGTGGGGCGATGCCGCCGGGCGGGCCGCCGGGGCCGCCGCCGTCGACGGGCGGCGGAACCGGTGCCCACTCGGCGAGTTCCAGTCCGTGGCGGTCGGCCACGGCCAGCAGGTCGCCGGGGTGGGCGGCGCTGAAGCGGGCGGCGGCAAGGGCCGCGCCGAAGTGCGCGTCCCCGGCGGGGCGGCGGGCCTGGAGCCAACTGCCGGACGTGCTGAGGCCCTTCTTGCCGCCCCACAGGACGGTCACCCCGCCCGCGGAGCGCTGTCCGGCCAGGTCCTCACCGGGCACGCCGACGATCAGTTCGTCGTAGCCGTCGCTGTTGAGGTCGCCGGTGGCGAGGGCGGTGCCGAACCCGTCGTCGGCCTCGGGGGCGCCGGGCACCTCGGCGGTGGCCTGGCTGATCCGGGCGGTCCGTTCGGCGCCCGGGCCCCGGTCGGAGCCGTACCGGACGCTCACGTGTCCGGCGCCGCGCGCGCCGGACACCGTGGCGGTGGGCGCGGCGGTGACGACGTCCTCGCGGCCGTCGCCGTCGAAGTCGCTGTTGCGGTCGTTCGCGTACGTACCGCCGGGGGTGCCGGCGTGGGCCGGTGCGGCGAGCGTGAGGCACGCCCCGGAGGCGAGCAGGAACGCGGCCGCGGCGAGAGCGGCGGCCGATCGGTTGTGGCGCACTACGGCTCCTGTGGAGGAAGGGGTGGCCGGGCGGGCGCGGGGGTTCCGGAGGGGCCCGATTCCCGTCCGGCGTGCGGGCGCCAAGGGGCCCGGAGGAAGGGTTGCACGGCGCTCGCGCCCGCGTACGGCGTTGTCCGTACCCCTCATACGACCCTCACCTCGGTGGCGCCGAGCGGCCGTCCTGCCCGGGTGGGGACCTCGTACGCCTGACCGTGGACGGGGCTCTGCTCACCCTTCGGAGTGAGTTCCCGGAACGGGCGAGGCCCGGATCACTCCTAGGGGTGATCCGGGCCTCTACGGGTTGACGGGAGGGCGTCCGTTGCTCGGCTACGAGTACGCGGTCACGGGCACGCGATCACGTGGCGGGTTCCGGTTCGGGCGCGTTCTCGGCGGGGGACGCACCGGCCGGGGGCTCGCCGTCGGTGGGGGTCCTGACCGAGTCCAGCAGCAGCTGGGCGACGTCGACGACCTGGAGCGACTCCTTGGCCTGGCCGTCGTTCTTCTTCCCGTTGACCGAGTCGGTGAGCATCACCAGGCAGAACGGGCAGGCGGTGGAGACGATGTCCGGGTTCAGGGACAGGGCCTCGTCCACCCGCTCGTTGTTGATGCGCTTGCCGATCCGCTCCTCCATCCACATCCGGGCACCGCCCGCGCCGCAGCAGAAGCCGCGTTCCTTGTGGCGGTGCATCTCCTGCTGCCGCAGTCCCGGCACCTTGTCCATGATCTCGCGCGGGGGCGTGTAGACCTTGTTGTGCCGGCCGAGGTAGCAGGGGTCGTGGTAGGTGATCAGCCCCTCGACCGGGGTGACCGGCACGAGCCGGCCCTCGTCGACGAGGTGCTGGAGCAACTGCGTGTGGTGGATGACCTCGTAGTCCCCGCCGAGCTGCGGGTACTCGTTGGCGATGGTGTTGAAGCAGTGCGGGCAGGTGGAGACGATCCGCTTCGCCGCCTTGGGCTTGCGGGTGGACTCGTCCTCGTCGTCCTCGCCGAACGCCATGTTCAGCATGGCCACGTTCTCCTGGCCGAGCTGCTGGAACAGGGGCTCGTTGCCGAGGCGGCGGGCGGAGTCACCGGTGCACCGCTCCTCGCCGCCCATGATCGCGAACTTCACGCCGGCGATGTGCAGCAGTTCGGCGAACGCCCTGGTGGTCTTCTTCGCCCGGTCCTCCAGCGCCCCGGCGCAGCCCACCCAGTACAGGTAGTCGACCTCGGTGAGGTCCTCGACGTCCTCGCCGACGACCGGGACCTCGAAGTCCACGTCCTTGACCCACTCCAGGCGCTGCTTCTTCGCCAGGCCCCAGGGGTTGCCCTTCTTCTCCAGGTTCTTGAGCATCGTGCCCGCCTCGGACGGGAACGCGCTCTCGATCATCACCTGGTAGCGGCGCATGTCGACGATGTGGTCGATGTGCTCGATGTCCACCGGGCACTGTTCGACGCAGGCGCCGCAGGTGGTGCAGGACCACAGCACGTCCGGGTCGATGACGCCGTTCTCCTCGGCGGTGCCGATGAGGGGCCGCCCGGCCTCGGCGAGCGCGGCGGCGGGCACGTCCTTCAGCGCCTCGGCGCTCGCCTTCTCCTCGCCCTCCATCGTCTTGCCGCCGCCGGCGAGCAGGTACGGGGCCTTGGCGTGACCGTGGTCGCGCAGCGACATGATCAGCAGCTTGGGGGAGAGCGGCTTGCCGGTGTTCCAGGCGGGGCACTGCGACTGGCAGCGTCCGCACTCGGTGCAGGTGGAGAAGTCGAGGAGGCCCTTCCAGGAGAAGTGCTCGACCTGGCTGACGCCGTAGACGTCGTCCTCGCCCGGGTCCTCGAAGTCGATGGGCGTTCCGCCGGAGGTCATCGGCAGCAGTGCGCCGAGCGCGGTGCCGCCGTCGGCGCGGCGCTTGAACCAGATGTTGGGGAACGCGAGGAACCGGTGCCAGGCCACGCCCATGTCGGTGCGGAGCGAGACCGTGATCATCCAGATGAAGGACGTGGAGATCTTGATCATCGCGAACAGGTAGACGAGGTTCTGCTGCGTGGTGACGTCCAGCCCCCGGAAGGCGGCGACGAGCGGGTACGACACCAGGTACGCGGCGGTGTAACCGTCCACGTGGTGCAGGGCGCCCTCCAGTCCGCGCAGCACCAGGATCGCGATGCCGATGATGAGGATCACCAGCTCGACGAAGTACGCCTGGCCCATGTTGGAGCCCGCGAAACGCGACTTGCGCCCGGCGCGGCCCGGCAGCGACAGCTGACGGATCACCATCAGCGTGAGGATGCCGAGCACGGTGAGGGCGCCGATCAGCTCGGTGAACACCTCGTACGGGGCCCAGGTGCCGATGAGCGGGAGGCTCCAGTCCGCCTGGAAGAGTTGTCCGAAGGCGTGCACCAGGGTCAGCACGAGGGTGAAGAAGCCGACCGACACGAACCAGTGGGCCACGCCGACGACGCCCCACTGGTTCATCCGGGTATGGCCGAGGAACTCCCGGACCACCGTCAGCGTCCGCTGCTTCGGATCATCCGTTCGGGTGCCTGCTGGGACGTTCTGACCCAGCCGGACGTACCGGTAGATCTGGGCGATGGCCCGGGCGAACAGGGCTGCGCCGATTGTGGCGAGCACCAACGACACGATGATCGCGGCGAGTTGCATGGAGGCTCCTCGGGCCTGCGAGTGCAGATTACTAAGCGGTAACTTATGGAGTTTGATTGAGGGTACCCAGATATCGCGCCGCGCTGTAGTCGGCCCGTCGGTGATCTGTGTCGCTGAGGTGGCCCTGTGTAGCCCTGTGCGGTGCGGGGTCTGCGGCGGCCGTGGCGTGGCGGAGTGGGGTGGGCCGGGGTGGTGTCGGTCGGCGGGCGATTGCGGGGCCGGCAGGGACGGCGGGGAGAGACACCAGAAACGCCCCCTCCGAGGAGCCGGAGAGGGCGTGCGGACCCCTGTGAGGAGGTGAAGGTGGCTGGGGCCGGGATCGAACCGGCGACCTATCGCTTTTCAGGCGATCGCTCGTACCAACTGAGCTACCCAGCCACGCAGTTCGCCGAGGCGACCTGCAAGCGGTCCTGACGGGATTTGAACCCGCGGCCTCCACCTTGACAGGGTGGCGAGCACTCCAAGCTGCTCCACAGGACCAAGATCGTGTGACGAGAATACTCGCACACGGTGCCCCCAACGGGATTCGAACCCGTGCTACCGCCTTGAAAGGGCGGCGTCCTAGGCCGCTAGACGATGAGGGCTATCGGCCCGCCTGCGCACCTTCCGGCGCGTCGGGGACGTGAGAAGCATATGGGATGGCGGGAGGTATCGCCAAAACGGTTTACGGGCGGTGTCCCGAGCCGTGTCGGACCGCGTCGAACTGCGCCGAACCGGGGGGCCCGCGGATCAGCCCCAGCCGAGTTCGTGGAGGCGTTCGTCGTCGATGCCGAAGTGGTGGGCGATCTCGTGGACCACCGTCACGGCCACCTCGTGGACGACGTCCTCGGGGGTCTCGCAGTAGCGCAGGGTCGGCCCCATGTAGATCGAGATGCGGTCGGGCAGCACGCCCGCGTACCACTCGCCGCGCTCGGTCAGCGGGGTTCCCTCGTAGAGCCCGAGCAGTTCGGGATCGTCGGCGGACGGTTCGTCCTCCACGAACACGGCCACGTTGTCCATGACCCGGGTCAGTTGCGGCGGGATCGTGTCCAGCGCATCGGCCACCAGCTCTTCGAACGCTTCTCGCGTCATCTCCAGCACACGACCATTGTCCGGGACCCGGGCGCCGCGGGGGCGGGACCGGGGCATCGCGGGCTCGGAGCGGGCCTGGAGCGGGCCTGGAGCGGGCCTGGAGCGGGGGCGTCACGCGGCCGGAGCGGGCCGGAGACGGGGCGCGGGGCCGGGTCACACCACCGGTTGGCCCGCCTCCGGGGACGGCTCGACCCGGAAGGTGCGGGCCGCCGCCTGCCCCTGCGGCGGAGGGTCCTCGTGCGCCGACGAGGACGGCTCCGCCACCGTGGGCTCCGGGGGCGCGGGGGGTTCCGGCGTCGGCTTCGGGGGCTCCGGCTCCGGGGTGGTGCGGGTCGGCGTGGGCACCGGCTCGGGCGGGTTCGGGGTGGGCGCACCGGGCTCCACCGGACGGGGCGCCCGGGTCGTCCCGGCGGGCGCGGTGGCCCGGGGGGCGCCGGGCGCGGCCGTGCCCGGCGCGGAGGCGGACGGGGTCTTGGCGTCCGGGTCCGCCGGTTTGCCGCTGTGCTGGGTCTTCGCGTTCCGGGAGCGGCCCGTGCGGTGTCCGTCAGCGTCGCTGACCGCTTCCGGGACGCCGTCCGTCTCCACGGCGCTGCCACCGCTGCGGGGGCCGGAGGACTGCGAGGGGCCGCCCCGCGGGGCGGCCTCGTCGCCCACGCTGACGCAGCCCGCGGTGGCGGCGAGCGCCGCCGCCAGGGTGGCCAGGCGGACGGGTACGGGCAGGGAACGCACGGGGCCACCTCCGGGGCGGTGATTGACTACGGTTGTCCAACTCCCTGTCAGGGCAAGAGGACACGGAGGTTCGGGAGTCGGAGGGGAACGCCGGCCCGGCGAACCGGTGTTTCCGCTGCTCGCCGCTCGGTCAGGTGTCCGATCCGGCGGGGTCGCACCGGACGGTGTGCCCGGGGTCGGGGGCGCGGTTGCCGACGGCCCGCGGTGGTGAGGCGGGTCACGCCGACCGCATTTGCCTCGGGGGGCCCAAGGTGCGTATGGTGGTAGATCGTTTGATCCCATTTGCCCGGCGCACTCCTCACAGAGCGAGGAATGAAGCGCGCCGCGTGTGGCGCGTACTCCCTGCCGTGGCCGGACCGCATAGAGGCGGTCGCTTAGCAGCTTCACGGAGTTTGGGCGCGTGCCGTGAACTCCGGAAGGTTCGCATTTCGCATGTCCGTTTCCCCTGTTGACCGCGCTGTCCTCAACGAGGACGCCGAAACCGTCAGCACCCCCCAGCAGTCCCCCACCACCCCCGAGGTCGACGTCGAGGCCCCCGAGGCCCCCGCCGTCGCCGAGAGCCCCGAGGCCCCCCAGGCGGAAACCGTCGCCGAGGAGGCCGGGACCGAGGTGGTCGAGGCCGCCGAGGAGCCCACCGCCGCGGAGCCCGTCGCCGAAGAGGCCGCGGAGCCCGTGGCCGCTGAGCCCGTCGTCGAGGAGGAGCAGGAGCCGACCGTCACGTTCGGTGACCTGGGCCTGCCTGACGGTGTCGTCCGCAAGCTCGCCCAGAACGGCGTCACCACGCCGTTCCCGATCCAGGCCGCGACCATTCCGGACGCGCTCGCCCGGCGGGACATCCTGGGCCGCGGCCGTACCGGCTCCGGCAAGACCCTCTCCTTCGGCCTGCCGCTGCTCACGACCCTCGCGGGCGGCCACACCGCGAAGAAGCGCCCCCGCGGCGTCATCCTCACCCCCACCCGTGAGCTCGCGATGCAGGTCGCGGACGCCCTCCAGCCGTACGGCGACGTGCTCGGCCTGAAGATGAAGGTCGTCTGCGGCGGTACGTCCATGAGCAACCAGATCTACGCCCTGGAGCGCGGCGTCGACGTCCTCGTCGCCACCCCCGGCCGGCTGCGCGACGTCATCAACCGTGGCGCCTGCTCGCTGGGCGACGTCCAGGTCGCCGTCCTCGACGAGGCCGACCAGATGGCCGACCTGGGCTTCCTGCCCGAGGTCACCGAACTGCTCGACCAGGTTCCCCAGGGCGGTCAGCGGATGCTGTTCTCCGCCACCCTGGAGAACGAGATCGACACCCTGGTGAAGCGGTACCTGAATGCGCCGGTCACCCACGAGGTGGACCCGTCGGCCGGTGCGGTCACCACGATGACCCACCACATCCTGGTCGTGAAGCCGCGCGACAAGGCCCCGGTCACCGCGGCGATCGCCGCCCGCAAGGGCCGCACCATCATCTTCGTGCGCACCCAGCTCGGTGCCGACCGGGTCGCCGAGCAGCTGCGCGACGCGGGCGTCCGCGCCGACGCCCTGCACGGCGGCATGACGCAGGGCGCGCGCACCCGCACCCTCGCCGACTTCAAGGACGGGTACGTCAACGTCCTCGTCGCCACCGACGTCGCCGCGCGCGGCATCCACGTCGACGGCATCGACCTGGTCCTGAACGTGGACCCGGCCGGTGACCACAAGGACTACCTGCACCGCTCGGGCCGCACCGCCCGTGCCGGTCGCTCCGGCACGGTCGTGTCGCTGGCCCTGCCGCACCAGCGGCGCCAGATCTTCCGTCTGATGGAGGACGCGGGCGTCGACGCCGGGCGCCACATCGTGGGCGGCGGCGGCGTGTTCGAGCCCGAGGTCGCCGAGATCACGGGTGCCCGGTCGATGACCGAGGTCCAGGCCGAGTCGGTGTCCGGTGCCGCCAAGCAGGCCGAGCGCGAGGTCGCTGACCTGGCCAAGCAGCTGGAGCGGGCGCAGCGCCGCGCCACCGAACTGCGCGAGGAAGCCGACCGGCTGAGCGCGCGGGCCGCGCGGGAGCGGGGCGAAGACCCGGCCGCCGTCCTCACGGAGGGTGCCGCCGCGGTGGACGCCGGGGCTGCCGCCGAGTCGGTGGACGGTGCCGAGCCGACCGCCGTCGTGACGGACACCGCGTCCGCCGCGCCGAGCACCACCGAGCGCACCTCTTCGTCCTCCTACGAGCGCCGTGACGGTGACCGTGGCGGCTTCCGTCGCGATGACCGTCGGGACGGCGACCGCGGCGGCGACCGTGGTGGCTTCCGCCGGGACGACCGTCGGGACGGTGACCGTCCGGGCTTCCGTCGCGACGACCGTCGTGACGGTGAGCGTGGGCGTGGTGGTTTCGAGCGTCGTGACGACCGTCCGGGTTTCCGTCGGGATGACCGTCGTGACGGTGAGCGTGGCGGTTTCTCCCGCGACCGCCGTGACGGTGACCGCCCGGGTTTCCGTCGTGATGACCGTCGGGACGGTGACCGTCCGGGCTTCCGTCGCGATGACCGTCGTGACGGTGAGCGTGGGCGTGGTGGTTTCGAGCGTCGTGACGACCGTCCGGGTTTCCGTCGGGATGACCGTCGTGACGGTGAGCGTGG
>NZ_JBHWIQ010000007.1:0-26090 GCF_042732055.1 Streptomyces sp. NPDC059816 | reverse complement strand
GCGGTTTCTCCCGCGACCGCCGTGACGGCGACCGCCCCGAGCGCGGCGGCTTCCGCCGTGACGACCGCCCCTCCGGTGGCCACCGGGGCAGCGACCGTCCGTTCAACCGTGACCGCCGCGACGACCGTCCCTCCGGTCACGACCGTCCCGCTGGTCACGACCGCCCGTACGGCCGTCGTGACGACCACCGTGGCGCCGGCTCCGGTTCGGGCTCCGGTTCTGGCTCCGGCTTCAACCGCCGCGACGACAAGCCGCGCTGGAAGCGCAACGGCTGATCCCGTCACCACCGGCTGAACCGGGTGCCCTCCCCGCGGGGAGGGCACCCGGTTCGTTGTTGTCCGGGGGACGGAGCCCGAAAAACGGTGCGCGGCGGGCCGTCGGAAGTGCCAGGATGACCCCGCGCCCTCTCGCGGGCGGGTCCCGTTCCGTTCGTGGACCGACCCCGGGGCCGTCCACCCCGCCACCACCGGGGGACAGGCCCCCGTCCGCCCCCGGCGCCCCGCTATGCTGCGGGGTAGCGGGCCGTTAGCTCAATTGGCAGAGCAGTGGACTTTTAATCCATTGGTTGTGGGTTCGAGTCCCACACGGCCTACCGCACGCGGGACCGGGCTGGTGCCCATCGCCTGCGAGGAAGCGCCCCACCCGGTTGTCGCCGGGTGGGGCGCTTCGGCGTGGGCGCCGACGCCGGCTCCTCCGACGCCCTGGCCGACCGGGCGCGTTCCGCAACCGGGCTCGACGAAGTGGCCCGACTGCTCCGGGACATCAGCCGGGGCGGCGCTGCTCCGGCTGGCCGTGGTGCTGGTCGCCCAGCAGTTGCGTCAGCGCCGTTGAGCGCGGCGTCGTGGCCCGCCGCCCCCCGCGCCCCCCGCGCCCCCCGCTCCTCCCGCACCCCGGCAGGGGCAGGGGCACGGGACGCGGCGGCCGGGGAGGCGGAGCCGTAGGCCCTTCACCCGGAGCCGGGTGCTGCCCAGGCACCCGTGCTCGGGGTCGGGGCGGCCCGCGATCCGCGCCAACAGGCAAGCGGCGCACGGCGCGTGGACCCGCCCGCGACCGGCCGCGCGCCAGGCCCGACGCAGCTCGCGCCCCCGGGGACAGTCCCTCGGATCGCCGTCGGCGCAGACGCGGCAGCCGGTGGCGTGGGTGACGTAGTGGCCCCAGGCGGTGGCATGGGCCGGGGTGAGCGGGGCGTACCGGGGGTCCGGGCGGCGGTGCCCGGTGCGTGCGGCGTTCACCGGGCCAGCAGACCACGGACGCGGGCGCCCCGTGACCGTCCCCCACCGCGGGGCCCGCGACGGCGGGGGTGTGCGCCCCGGGCTTCGCCCGTCCGTGGCGGGCGGGGGCGAGACCTCAGAGCAGTTTGCTGCGGGCGGCGCCGGGGCCGGCGGCCGAGCGTCGGCCCCGGGCGGGCCGGTGCCCGCGGGGGGTGCGCCGGTCGCCGTCGAGCCCGGCCGCCTTGCGGGCCCACCGGGCGACGGTCTCGGCGGGCACGCCGATGCTGTCGACGATCCGGGCGGCCTTCTCCCGGCAACCGGGCTCCGGACAGGCGACGGGAGCGCCCGACCCGCCGGTCCGGGCCCGCCGCGGCCGGGACGGCTGCGCGGCGGACGCCGGGGTGGGAGCGGACTCGGGCGGTAGGTATCGGGCGGTGCAGCCCAGGCAGACGTACCACGTGCGCATGTGTGGGTCTCCTAGTGGGATTGGCCGGTCCCGGAGCAGGTTCCGCAGGCACCGGTCCATCGTCGGACGACCGGCTTCTGACGGCCGTCCTCGTCCGTCTCCACCGTGTGCTGTTCGTGCTCGGTGAGTCCGGTGCCGCCGCAGGCCGGGCAGGTCTCGTCACTCATCCGTCCAGGATGGCGGACGGGCCGGGGCGCCACCGGGAATCCGGCACCGCACCACCCGAACCGGGCAGGGGCACGGGCGGCACGGTTGACGTACCCCGTCCGGCGCACCGTTCCGTACGCGTTCGGACCGCGCGCCCGTTCGTACCGGCGGCGGGGGAGGGATCGGTGTCCGGGCCGCTGCCTGCGGAAACGGATGGTGGTCCGGCCGCCCAAGTGGTGTAGAGTCGGGTTTACCGACGCGGGGTGGAGCAGCTCGGTAGCTCGCTGGGCTCATAACCCAGAGGTCGCAGGTTCAAATCCTGTCCCCGCTACTCAGGCCGAAGGCCCGGAAGCCCAGTGCTTCCGGGCCTTCGGTGCGTCCGGGCGACGTCCGCGTGGCCGCCGCCGGTCGTCCACGCTCACCCGTACGGCCCGTACGGCTCGCTCCGGGCCCCCGGCGGGGCGAACCTGGGGGGCGGGCGGTGACGGGCACGGAGGCGGCGGGAGACGGTACGTGGGCCACGGAGGCGAGCCGACCGACGGTGCCGGGTCCCCCGACCCGGTGCCCGAACCCGTACCGGAGGCGGCGCCCGACCCCGTACCGGACCCGGTGCCCGGTACGGGCCGGCACCGTCGGACCGCTCGCCGGGGCCGCTGGTTCGTGCGGGTGCTGCCCGTCCTGCTGATCGTCATCGGACTGTTCTACGACGAGCTCACCCCGCTGCACCTCACCGCTTCCCCCCTCTTCGCCGCCGCACCGCTGGCCGCCGCGCCCTTCTACGGACGCCGCGGGACCGTGGCCGTCGGGCTGATGGCCTGCGCCGCCTCGGTGGGCGAGCGGTCCGCGGACGGCGGTCTGGCGCGGGCCGACGCCATCACCGACCTGGCGACCATCGTGACGGTGTCCGTGCTCGCCGTCGTCATCAACGGCCTCGCCCGGCGCAGCAACGCCCGGCTCGCCTCCGCACGGGAGATCGCGGAGGCCGCCCAGCGGGCCGTGCTGCCGGAGCCCGCCGACCGGATCGGCGGCCTCGACGTCGCCGCCCGCTACGAGGCCGCGCAGGCCGACGCGTCCATCGGGGGCGACCTGTACGCCGTGCAGGACACCCCGCACGGGGTCCGGCTGGTGGTCGGTGACGTGCGGGGCAAGGGGATCACCGCGGTCTCCGCGGTCGCGGTGCTCATCGGCGCGTTCCGGGAGGCCGCCGAGCAGGAAGCGACCCTGGAGGCCGTGGCCCGACGGCTGGAACGCGCCCTGGCCCGGGAGGGCACCCGTCGGCGCGGGGTCGACGACTTCGAGGGGTTCACCACCGCCGTCCTCGCCGAACTCCCGCACGGGCAGGACGTCGTACGGGTCCTCAACCGGGGGCACCCGCCGCCCCTGCTGCTCGCCCCGGACGGCTCCCTGACCGTCCTGGACCCGCGCCGCCCGGCGCTGCCCCTGGGCATGGCCGACCTCGGGGTGTGGCCCGACCGCTGCGAAGAGGCGCCCTTCCCCTCCGGTACGACCCTGCTCGGCTACACCGACGGACTCTCCGAAGCGCGGGACGCGCACGGAGAGTTCTACGACCCGGTGGCGCGGTTGCGCGGCCGGACCTTCCCCGGTCCGAACGCCCTGCTCGCCGTCGTCATCAACGACGTCGTCCAGCACACGGGGGGCGGCTCGGAGGACGACCTGGCGCTGCTCGCGGTCCGCCGGCCCTGAACACCCGGCACGCCACTCCTGCCACTCCTGTCACATCGTCACCCCGCCCGGGCCGCTCACTCACACCCCGTGACGGACCCCTCTCCGGCGATAACAACTGAGCCACCGTCAGAGAAAGTTCTCTGCGTCGGGGAATATTGTCCAACTGTCAACTCGCCCGGTTCCGCCCGCCCGTGTCCCGATAAGTCCCGGCCGTCGGCCGGAACGATCAACCGGAAACGCTTGGAATCCGGCCCCCGGGTCTATTAACGTTCGATAACGCAGCGCGGTCGTCCCAGCCGTCACCAGAGTCGGCGCCGTGCGCACGCGCCGAATTCCGCAAGGGAACCGGGGAACCACCACCATGGGGTGAATCGGGCAGCCTTTCCCCAAGGACGCCCGTAGGAGACCTTCCTGCTCCGAACCCGTCAGCTAACCCGGTAGGCGAGAAGGAAGGAAAGGAGTACGCCTCAGTGGCGTCCAATCGGCCTGCCCCCGAAGCTCCCTACGTGCCGAAATCGGCCGAGGACGGGGCCTCCTCCTCCCCCTACGGCCGGGTCTTCGGACCCGATGTGACCGAGGGCGAGACCCACGAGGTCTGGAACCCGACCGCCGACACCGTCCGACCCGTTCGTGGTCGGCACCGCGTCGCCAAGCAGCGCGGCGGACTCGCCCGCAGCTCCACCGTCCTCGGCGTCGGCGTCATCGCCGCGGTCGGCGCGGGCGGCATCGCCACCGCGCAGGGCGGCAAGCCGGCCGTGAAGATATCGATGCCCGACATCGGCTCGATCATGCCCGGCGACTCCTCCGCGGACACCGCCACCCAGGCCGCCGCACCCGCCGTCGCCCCGCTCACCGGCGCCGGCGTCACCAGCGCCGACACCGCCCAGGGCACCACCGACGCCGGCGAGGCCCTGCGCGCCCGCATCATGCAGCAGGCCGAGCAGCAGCAGGACCAGGCCGACAGCGCCACCCGCGCCGCCGCCGAGAAGGCCGCCGTGGAGAAGGCCGCCAAGGACGCCGCCGCCGCCGAGGCGAAGGTCGAGGCCAAGAAGGAAGCCGAGGCGAAGGCCAAGAAGGAAGCCGAGCGGAAGAAGAAGGAGGCCGAGCGCGCGAAGGCGGCGGCCGAGGCGAAGGCCAAGGCCGAGCGGGAACGCATCGCCAAGCTCGCCAAGAGCTTCTCCCTCCCCCTCTCCTCGTACACGCTGACCTCGACCTACGGGCAGTCCGGCGCGATGTGGTCCTCCGGTTCCCACACGGGTCTTGACTTCGCCGCCCCGACCGGCACCCCCCTGAAGGCCATCGGCAGCGGCACCATCACCGAGGCCGGCTGGTCCGGTTCGTACGGCTACCGCACCGTCCTCACCCTCAACGACGGCACCGAACTCTGGTACGCCCACCAGTCGTCGATCGGTGTGAGCGTCGGTCAGAAGGTCACCACCGGCGAGGTCATCGGCCGCGTCGGCGGCACCGGCAACGTCACCGGTGCCCACCTCCACCTGGAGGTCCACCCCGGCGGCGGCAGCGCGGGCATCGACCCGGCCGCCTACCTGCGCGGCAAGGGCCTCAGCCTCTAGTCAACCGGTCGACGGGCGGGCCGCGGTGGCGCGGGCCGGGCGGCGCCGGACGAAAGTCCGGCGCTCCGGCGCACCCCGCCCGCACACCCCGTACCCCCGTCCCCCACCGAGGCCGGGCACCGCCCACGTCCGGTGCGACGCACGGCCGCGAGGCGGGTCATCCCCCACGTCCGGGTGCCGACGGTCCTGGCGTTCACCCTCCGATGTCAGGGCCGCCGGTCCCCGGGAAGGGGCCGCGGGGGTCACGGTGTTGACTGGGGCCATGAGCACTTTGCGCCCGCTGGGCCCGTCCGGTATCGATGTCTTCCCGCTCGCCCTCGGCGGCAACGTCTTCGGTTGGACCGCGGACACCTCCCAGACCTTCGCCGTCCTCGACGCCTACGCGGGCGCCGGCGGCAACTTCGTCGACACCGCCGACTCCTACTCCGTCTGGGCGGACGGCAACCAGGGCGGCGAGTCCGAGTCCCTGATCGGCCGGTGGATGGCCGCGCGCGGCAACCGCGACGAGGTCGTCGTCGCCACCAAGGTCGGCGCCCACCCCGCCTACAAGGGCCTGTCGCCCACCACCATCAAGGCCGCCGCGGAGGCGTCCCTCACCCGGCTGGGCACCGACTACATCGACGTCTACTACACGCACTTCGACGACCTCTCCGTCCCCGTCGAGGACATCGTCACCGCCCTCGACGAGTTGGTCACCGCGGGCAAGGTGCGCGCCGTCGCTGCGTCCAACCTGACCCCCGAACGGCTCCAGGAGTCCCTCGACTTCTCCGACCGCGAGGGCCTGGCCCGGTACGCCGTCCTCCAGCCCGAGTACAACCTGGTCTCCCGGGACACCTACGAGGGCGGCCTCCAGCAGGTGGCCTCCCGCAACGGGCTCGCGTCCGTGCCCTACTTCGCCCTCGCCTCCGGCTTCCTCACCGGCAAGTACCGGCCCGGAGCGAGCGTCGACAGCGCGCGGTCCGGTTCGGCGGCCGCCCATCTGACGACCGTGCGCGGTCAGCGGGTGCTCGCCGCCCTCGACACGGTCGCCCGCGACCGCGGCGCCGAGGTCGCCACCATCGCCCTCGCCTGGCTGGCCTCCCGCCCGACCATCGCCGCTCCGCTGGCGAGCGCCCGCACCCCCGAACAGCTCACCGCTCTCCTCGCGATGGCGGACCTGGAGCTGACGGACGCGGAACTCTCCCTGTTGACGGAGGCGTCCGCCTGAGCCCGCTCAGCCCGGGGCGGGGGTGACGGGACCGGCCGCGGTGTCCAGCCCGAGGTGTCGGCGCAGTGCGTCCCGGCCCTCGGCGGTGACGGCGACGGCGCGGCTCGTGTCGACCCGGGTGATCCAGCCCCGGTCGAAGGCGTGCCGGCAGAACGCGGCGCCGACCGCACCCGCCAGATGGGGACGGCGCTCGGTGAGGTCCAGACAGGACCGCACCGCGGGCCGGCGACCGGCCGGCACGTCGAGGCCCAACGCGTCGCACCACCGTCGGCCGTCCGCGGTCAGGGCCAGTCCGCCGCGGTCGTCGAGCAGCCCGCGCTCGGTCAACGCCTCGGTGACGGCGACGCCGAGGGCACCCGCGAGGTGGTCGTAACAGGTCCGGCCGCGGGCCAGCGCCCGGCTCCGGCGGGCCGTGCCGAGGGAACGCGGCGCCACCGGGCGGTACGGGCTCAGCGCGGCCAGCGACTCGACCAGCTCCGCGACCTCCGGCCCCGCCAGGGCGACGTACCGGTGGCGCCCGTGGCGCTCCTCGACCAGCAGTCCCGAGGCCACCAGCTGATGCAGGTGTCCGGTGGCGGTCGAGGGGGCCACGCCCGTGTGCCGGGCCAGTTCGCCGGCGGTCCAGCGACGTCCGTCCAGCAGGGCCAGACAGAACGCCGCACGGGTGGTGTCGGCCAGCTGGGCGGCGACGGCGGCGAGGTCCCGCCCGGCTTCACGTGGGTCCATCGACCGATCCTCCCGCCCCGTCGCTTCGGCGTCGGCCGAAACGTCCGCGGCCTACGGTCCGTACCGTGAACACGACCGACACGGTGACCATCACCCCCAGCATCCTCTACTTCGGCACGCCCGTCGTCCTGCTCAGCACCTGCAACGAGGACGGTTCCGCGAACCTGGCGCCCCTCTCGTCGGCCTGGGCGCTGGGACAGACGGTGGTGCTCGGGATCGGCCCGGACGGCCGGACCGGCCACAACCTGATCGCCGGCCGGCACGACCTCGTCCTCAGTCTGCCGGGGCCGCAGCTGTGGCCCCAGGTGGAGCTGTTGGGCGGATTGAGCGGGCGGGGGCGGGTGCCCGGGGACCCGCGCGGTGCCGTCGTCCACGAACCCGACAAGTTCACCGCCTCGGGACTCACCCCCGTCCCCTCCGACCTGGTCGCGCCGCCCCGCGTGGGGGAGTGCCCGTTGCACCTGGAGGCCCGTGCGACGGCCGTGCGGCACGACGCCGACGGGGAGTTCCTGATCGTGGAGTGCGGGGTGCTGCGGGTGCACGCGGTCGAGGGGATCACCGTGCCCGGTACCCAGCACGTCGACCCGGCCGCCTGGACCCCGCTCGTCTACAACTTCCGCCACTACTTCGGGCTCGGGCCCGAACTCGGCCACAGCGCACGGTCGCGGACGCCCCGCAGCCGACCCGGGACCGGCGCCCCCTACGCCCCGTAGGGTCCGGGACCGCCGGGACCGCCGTACGGACGGTACGGGGTGGGGTGTCCGTGACCGTACGGGGTGCCCTGGCCCGGCGGGACACCGTACGGCGCGGGGTACCCGTACCCTGCCGGAACGCCGTACGCGGTGGGGTACGCGTACCCGGGTGCCGCGGGGGCTCCGTACGGCGTCGGGTACGCGTAGGGCGGGTGCGCCAGGGCCCGGGGCGCCGTCATGAAGGCAGCGTGGGCCAGCGAGGGGCGGGCCCACCGCCGCAGTTCCCACAGCGCGTCCAGCAGCGCCCGTTCACGGACGACGAAGTCGGCGCCCGCCCCGCCCCGGTCGCCCCGGTGCCGCAGGAACGCCAGGGCCGTCGCGTACTCCTGGTACGCGCGCACCGTCTGCCGCGTCGTGGGGCCGCCGTGGCGCCGGGCGTGGTCCAGGGCGAGCCGTCGGGCCCGCATCGAACCGAGGGCCACCGGCTCCGGCGGACCGAGCCAGCCCGCCGCCACGTACGCGGGCAACTCCGCACGGAGGATGCGCAGCTCGCGCTGCCGGGCCCAGACGGCGAGCCAGGTCAGCAGCCCGAACACCGGCATCATGACCGCCCCGTACACCACGAAGAACCCGAAGTCCCCGAAGGTGGTGGACCCGTTCCACAGCGCGTGCAGCCCCATCGCCAGGAGGAGGCCCGCGGCGGGGGCGAGCGCCCGGCGGACCCGCAGCCGGGGCGCGAGTTGCGCGGCCAGCCCGAAGCCGATGCCGGTCAGCACCGTGAACAGCGGGTGGGCGAAGGGTGACATCACCACCCGGACGAAGAAGGTCAGCGCGGTCATCGAGGCCAGTCCGGCGTCCCCGTTGCTGCGGTCCGTGTCGAAGGCGGTGCCGAGGTAGAGGATGTTCTCGGTGAACGCGAACCCGATCGCGGTGACCCCGGCGACCACCAGCCCGTCGACGAGCCGGGTGAGGCCCCGTCGCCGGAAGAGGAAGATCAACAGGATCGCGGCGGCCTTCGCGGACTCCTCGACCACGGGCGCTATCACCGTGGCGCCGAGGGTGTCCGCGCCGTCCGGGTCCGCGGTCCGGTCGGCGATCCAGTGGGTGGCGAAGCTGTTGGCGACGATCGAGATCAGCGCGGCGGCGCAGGAACCCCACGCGAAGCAGAAGCCCAGGTCCCGCCAGGACCTCGGGGCCACCCGGTCGAGCCAGCGGAAGGCGGCCACCAGCAGCGGCACCGGCAGGACCGCCAGCCCGAGCCCCACCAGGAACCCCTCGTTCCCGGTCTGCTCGCGCACCAGCGCCAACAGCACCACCCCGCACAGGGCGAGGACCCCGGTGAGCGCACCGATCCGTACGCCGCGCCGTCGCCACCAGGGCGTGCGGGGCGGGGCCGCAGGGCCGACGGGGGTCGGGGCGGCGGCGGGGGCCGGGGCTCCGACGGGGTGGTCCGGCACGACGGCGGGCGCACGCGCGGGACCGGACGGGTCGTCGTCCCCGGTCGGGCGGTGCACAGGGGTGAGGGCCATTGCCCCGACCCTAAGGCTCCACCCGGCGCTCGCGCGATGCCGCGTGGTGCCCGGAGGACCCCGCGGGCCCGGCCGGACGTGCCTAGGCGGACCTGCGGAACAGGACGTCGCGCACGAGGTGCCCCTTGTCCAGCCCCTGCCCCTCGAACCGGGTGCGGGGACGGAACGCGGGCCGTGGCGCGAAGCCGCCGTCGGCCCGGGTGTTCTCGAAGTCGGGGTGCGCGGTCAGCACGTCGAGCATCTGCTCGGCGTACGGTTCCCAGTCCGTGGCGCAGTGCAGCAGGGCGCCCGGCTTCAGCCGGCTCGCGGCGAGCGTGAGGAACTCCGGCTGGATGATGCGTCGCTTGTGGTGCCGCTTCTTGGGCCAGGGGTCGGGGAAGTACACCCGGAGCCCGGCCAGCGCGGCGGGCGGGATCATGGTGGTCAGCAGGATGATCGCATCGCCGTTGGCGACCCGTACGTTGGTGAGTCCGGCCTGTTCGGCGAGGCCCAGCAGATGGCCCTGGCCGGGGGTGTGCACGTCGACGGCGAGGATTCCGGTGCCGGGGTCGGCGGCGGCCATCCGTACGGTCGCCTCGCCCATGCCGAAGCCGATCTCCAGCACGACGGGCAGTCCGTCGAACAGTTCGTCCAGGTCGAGGACACGGCTGCCGTCGACGTCCAGGCCCCAGGCGGGCCACAGGCGCCGGATCGCGTCTTCCTGACCCCGGGTGACCCGGCTGCGGCGCGGCTGGAAGCTGCGGATGCGGCGGTCGAAGTGGGCTCCGGCGGGGTCGGGCGCGGGGCCCTCGCCGGGCGGGAACATCCGCGAGCGGGCGGGCCGGCCGGGCGAGGCGTCCCCGGTGCCGGTGCCGGTGGCCGTGGTGTCAGCGGCCCCGGCGGCCCCGGCGTCGGTGGACCCGGCATCGGCAGTCGCGGGCGCGTCGGGCGCGTCGGATCCGGCGGGCGGGGCCGGCCGGGGCGTCTGGGGTGATTCGTCATGCTCGGACACAGTGACAGCGATTCTACGGAGCCCCCGCCGGCCCCCGCGTCCCGTGCGTCCCACCCCCACCGTCCACCGGCGTGCACCGGGTCCGGGCCGGGCGGGCACCGTCCCGGTCAGCGACGGGCGCCCGCCGCTTCGAGCATCCGCAGCGCGCGCCCCGCGACCTCCCGACCGATCGGCAGCGAGGCCGTCGCGGCGGGCGAGGGCGCGTTCAGCACATGGACGGTACGGGGGCCCTCGCGCAGCAGGAAGTCGTCGACGAGGGTGCCGTCCCGCAGCACGGCCTGGGCCCGGACGCCGGCCGCGGTCGGTATCAGGTCGTCCTCGGTGACGGCGGGCAGTAGGCGCCGCACCGCCCGGGTGAACGCCTTCTTGGACAGCGAGCGGCGCAGCTCGCCGCCGCCGTAGCGCCAGTGCCGGCTGGCTATCCGCCAGGACCCGGGCCACAGGAGCGTCCCGGCGAGTTCCCCGGGGTGCAGCGTGCCCCAGTCGTAGCCCTCGCGGGCGAGCGCCGGCACCGCATTGGGTCCGACGTGCACCCCGCCGTCGACGCCGCGCGTCAGGTGCACCCCGAGGAACGGGAACGCCGGATCGGGCACCGGGTAGACCAGGCCCCGCACCAGCTCGGGCCGGGCCAGCTCGTAGTACTCGCCGCGGAACGGCACGATCCGCATCTGCGGGTCGTCGCCGGCGAGCAGGGCGATCCGGTCGCAGTGCAGTCCCGCACAGTTCACCAGGACCCGGGCGCGCACCACCTCGCCGGCCGCGGTGCGCACGGCGACCCCGCGGTCGGCGCGGCGGTCGATGCGGACGACCTCGGCCCCGTAGCGGATCTCGGCACCGGACAGCTCGGCGAGCCGGCGGGCGACCGCCCCGTAGTCGCAGATCCCGGTGGTGCCGACGTGGATCGCGGCGATCCCCCGCACCTCCGGTTCGGCCTCGGTGATCTGCGCGGGGCCCAGCTCCCGCACGGGGATGCCGTTCTCCCGGCCGCGTTGGACGAGGCCGTGCAGCCGGGGCAGCTCCTGCCGGGCGGTGGCGACGATCAGTTTGCCGGTGACCTCGTGGGGGACGTCGTGCTCGGCGCAGAACTTCACCATCTCGGCGGCGCCCGCCACCGCGTACCGCGCCTTGAGCGAACCGGGGCGGTAGTAGACCCCGCTGTGGATCACCCCGCTGTTGCGGCCGGTCTGGTGGAGGGCGGGGCCCGGCTCCTTCTCCAGCACGGTGACCCTGGTCCCGGGCGCGGCCCGGGTGATCGCATGGGCCGTCGACAGCCCGACGATCCCGCCGCCGATCACCAGCACCTCGCAGTCGTACGCCACCACGCGCCTCACCTCCCGCTCCCGATAATGCACTGCGCCACTGACAGGGGCGTCAAACCCGACGGGGCCGGCTTTGACACAGGTCACGTCGGGACGGGGCGGGAACGGGGGCGGCAGCGGGGGCGCACCGGCCCGTGGGCGAGCGGGCGCTACGCCGGCGCCATCAGCAGCGGACGGGCCCGTTCCCGCAGCTCCACCACCCGGGGCTCGTCCCCGTAGGGCTCCAGCCGGTGCAGGAGGTCCCGTACGTACTCGGTGGTGCGGGCGGAGGAGATCCGCCCGGCGACCTCGACCGCGCGCACGCCCTGGGCGCACGCCGCGTCGAGGTTGCCCGACTCCAGTTCGGCGACGGCCGACACCACGAGCCGCAGCCCGTGCGAGCGGACGAACTCCTCGGTGGGCCTCGACAGGGCCTGCTCGGTGAAGCGCCGCACCTGGCGCGGGGCCTTGAGGTCCCGGTAGCACTCGGCGGCGTCGGCGGCGAACCGGTCGTACGAGTAGAAGCCGAGCCAGGACGGGTCGTGGTCGCCGTCCCGGGAACGCTCCAACCAGCCCTCGGCGGCCTTGAGCGCCGCCCCCGCGGCCTGCGCGTCCGAGGCGCGGGCGTGCGCCCGCGCCTCGACGAGCCGGAAGAAGCTCATCGTGCGGGCGGTGGCCAGGCCCCGGTTCCGTTCCAGGGCGGCCTGCGCCAGGTCCACGCCCTCGTCGCCGAAGCCCCGGTACGTGGCCTGGAGCGACATGGACGCCAGCACGTATCCGCCCAGCGGCACGTCGGCCGCCGCGCGGGCGAGGCGCAGCGCCTGGATGTAGTAGCGCTGGGCGGCCTCCTGCTGCCCGGTGTCGAAGGCCATCCAGCCCGCGAGCCGGGTCAGTTCGGCGGCGGCGCCGAACAGGGCGCGGCCCACCTCGTCGGAGTAGGAGCCCAGCAGCAGGGGCGCCGCTTCCACCCTTAAGCACTCGGGGACCATGGAGGAACGCCAGTCGCCGCCGCCGTACTTGGAGTCCCAGCGGCGCGCGTCCTCCGCGGCCTCGCGGAGCTTGGTCACGTCGCTGTGGCCGACCTTCAGGGCCGAGGCGCTGTCCTCGGCCGGGCTCGCGTCCCGTGCCACGGAGCAGTCGGCCGGGGTTATCAACCAGCGGGACGCGGGCGTGGCGTAGGCGCTCACGGCGAAGGAGCCGGCGAGCGACTGCCAGATGCCGCCGCTGCCGGCTCGGCGGCCGGCGAGGTCGAGCCGGTACAGCTCGGTCGCCGACTTCACGGCCGCGGCGACGTCCCGGGGGAACGCGAGGCCCACTTCGGGCGCCGGATCGGCGTCGGCCAGGCCGATCTCGTGCAGGGGCACCGGTCGGCCCAGCTTCTGTCCGATGGCCGCCGCGATCAGGTGCGGGGCGGCGCCCTGCGGCACCATGCCCTTCGACACCCAACGGGCCACGGAGGTCTTGTCGTAGCGGAGCGTCAGCCCGCGCTGGGCGCCCAGGTCGTTGACCCGCCGGGCGAGTCCGGCGTTGCTGATTCCCGCGAGGGCGAGAACGGCGCCGAGTTTCTCGTTCGGCCCGCGTTGCTCCCTGGACATTGCGCCACCCCTCGACACAGACGGCTGCCGCGGCGGTGGTGACCGCGCGGCATTCGCGCCGTGCCCCCCGGGGGCACGCCCCGGGTGGCTCCCCGCATGAGCGGATGGCCGTACCCAGAGGTATATGCCCCTGTGAAACACAGACACACACAGCGTAGTTCGGCGCATCCCATGCGTTAAGAGGCATAGTTCCGGATGGCGAGATTGTGGCGCGTGCCGCGTCCGCCCCCCGGTCACCGCGTGCTCCATCCGTGTGGCCGTGCGCCCGTCCGTGCGCTCTTCTCCCACGAGACACGGATGGGTTCCATGGATGGTGCGTGGGTCGGCCCGCTGAACAGGTTCCAGTGGGCTGGGGGACACCGCCGCCTTCATCCCCGCGGGTGGCGGACCGGTCCGGGAGGTGAACACCACCTCCCGGACTGTGCGTTGTGCCCGTAACGGTCCGCATTGGGGCCCTTCGGCAGGCTGAGCGTGCCAAGTTGGCCGAAAATCGCCCCTATCGGCCCGCTGTTCATCCGCTCACCGAAGCGGTCGCGGCCGTCCGCACCACGACCAACAGCCCCTTCCGCACCGCGGTTCCGGCGCGGTTCCGGCTCCAGCGGGCGCGTGACCACCCGCTCGGGGCCCGCGCGCGACCGGGGCCGGTAACCGTACCCCCCGGTAGCCCGCATACACCCGCCCGGCCCCCGCGAGCATCCCGAGTGGGTCCGGATGCGTCTCCCCCCACGGGCCGACCCGCACCGCCGAGCTACGGACCCATCCGGCCCACCAGGCCGCTGTAGTAAACGACGTGACGTACCGTCAGCGGAAAGACCGGGAACACCAGGTGACCCGTGCGTGCCGCCGGGAACGGACGCCCACGACCGGGCGGCCGGAGATCGCGCGAGGGGCGCGAAGGGCTCGCACGACGCTCACCGGGGGCGCGTGGTGCGGCAGCGCAAGCTGCTGCGACGGCAATCCCGTGCACCCGCTTCGTGGCAGCATGGTCCCGGTTCGTACGGTGCACTGGTTGTCCACAGCCTGTGGAGGCGACGATGCGGTGGTTGGTGGGGTGGAGCACGGCCACCGCGGGCACGTCCGGACCCGAAGGCGCCGGCACCACCGGACCCGACGGCGAGACCGTCCAACCCGTCGGCTCCCAACTCCTGTGGGGCGACCCCGACCCCCTCTGGGCCGTCGGCGACTGGCGCCCCGACGAGATCCGCACCGTCACCGCCGACCCCCGCACCCGACTCGCCGTCCTCGGCACCTGCGGCGCCACCGACGAGGAACTCCGCCTCGGACTCATCGCCGCCCGCGGCGGCGCCCTGCGCCACCTCACCGCCTGGTCCGGCAGCTACACCGCCGTCGTCCAGGCCGGCCGCCGGATCACCGTCGCCGGCGACCTCGCCGGCGCCCGCCCCGTCTTCCACACCCCCTGGTCCGACGGCACCGCCTACGCGACCGCCGCCCTCCCCCTCGCCGACCTCGTCGAAGCCCACCTCGACATCGGCCACCTCGCCGCCCTGCTCGCCGCCCCCGACGTCCCCGAAGCCCTCCACGACTCCACCCCCTACCTCGGAGTGCGCCGCATCCCGCCCGGCCACGCCCTGATCCTGCGCCAGGGCGCCCGCGAGATCGCCGGCTACGACCCCGTCACCTCCCTCGCCGTCGCCGCCCCGCCCACCGACGCCACCAGCGCCGTCGACGGAGTCCGCGACGCCCTCGTCGAAGCCGTGCGCGCCCGCCTCTCGGCCCCCCGACACGTCCCCGCCGCGATGACCGACCCCGGCCCCGTACCCGGCATGGGCCCCGCCGAGCGCCGAGCCGCCCGCGGCACCCCCGCCCCCGGCATCGGCGCCGACCTCTCCGGCGGCCCCGCCTCCGCCACCCTCGCCCTGCTCGCCGCCGGACTCCCCGGCGTCCCCGGCACCGTCCTCGGCCACGGCACCGGCGCCGGCGAACGCCTCCTCGCCGTCACCTTCAACGACCTCGCCGCCCGCGACGAAGCCGCCCCCAGCGCCCGACCCGGCGAACGGCCCGGCGACGAACTCGCCCGCGCCGGCGCCCTCGCCGCCGACCCCCGACTGCACCACGTCGTCGTCGCCGGCGGCGAGGAAGCCCTCCCCTACGTCGACCTCGACGGCCCCCTCACCGACGAACCCGGCCCCTCCCTCACCACCGCCGCCCGCCACCGCGCCCGCCTGGCCTCCGGCAGCGCCGACCACTTCACCGGCCACGGCGCCCGCCAAGTCCTCGACGCCCACCCCGCCCGCCTCGCCGACCTCCTCCTCGACCGCAAACGGCGCCACCTGGTCCGGCCCGTCGCCGCCCTCAGCAAGGCCGACGGCTCCGTCTCCGTCCTCGTCCCCGCCCGGGTGTACGGCGCGGCCCGCCGCCTCGCCCGCACCTCCTACCGCACCGGCGTCGACGGCCTCGCCGAACAACTGCTGCGCCGCCGCCTCGACGAACCCCCCGGCCCCGTCGGCGCCTCCCTCGCCGCCCTCACCTGGGCCAGACCCGGACCCGCCGCCCGCTGGCTCACCGGGGAAGCGCTCGCCGAGGTCTCCGGCCGCATCCACAGCGCCGCCGGCCGCCCCGGCCCCGGACCCGGCCAACGCCCCGGCGACTTCCGGGCCCGCGCCGCACTCGCCCGCCACGCCGCCGACCTGCGCGTCCTGGAACAGGCCGCCGAGATCCGGTTCCAACGCCTGCACGCCCCCTTCCTCGACAACCAGGTGGTACGCGCCTGCCGCGCCCTGCCCGAAGCCCTCCGGGTGCGACCCGGGGCCCGCGCCGAGATCCTGCGCAGCGTCCTGGAGGGCGCCGGCGTCACCGACCTCCCGCCCGGCTGGGGCACCCCCTCGCACGCCCCCCAGGCGACCGCCGCCCGCACCGGACTGAACGTCGCCCTCCCCGATCTGATGGCGCTCTTCGACACCCCGCTGCTCGCGGACGCCGGACTCGTGGAGGCCCGGGTCGTCCGCAAGGCGCTGCGGGCCGCCGCCGAGGGCGAACCCCTCCCGCTGGACGGCCTCGCCGACCTGGTCTCCGTCGAACTCTGGCTCCGCCGGCTGCTCGCCCGCCGCGGCACCTGCTGGACCGGGACGCCCGCCCGGCAGCGCGCGGTGCCCACCGGCACGGTCGTCGCCGCCCGCGGCGCCCTCGGCACGGCCGCCCGCCCCTGACGCGCGCCCCCGCACACCGGGCGCGCGCCCGTCAGCAGCTGAACCGGGACTGCGCCCAGTCGGACAGCACCAACACGTCGAACACCGAGTGCGGTTCGACGACCAGCCGGATCGTGGACCGCCCGCTCAGGTCGACGTGCACGGGAACGCCCGGCGCACCGCCCTCCAACAACGGGGACGTCCACACCTGCGCCCCGTCCGCGTAGACGGAGAACCGGACCTTGCCGACCCCCAGCGCGAGGTCGTCCACCCCGACGACGGCGTCATAGGCCCGGCACGCGCGGTTGAGGTCGACGGTCACCGACGACTGCCCGTGCACGGTCACCCCGCGGGCGTAGGACTGTCCGCCGATCGCCAGCCCGTGCCGCTGCCACACCCAACTGCTCTCCCCGGGACGCAACTCGGGCCCCGTCCCGTCGCCGGTGCCCGCATAGGCGAGGTCGCTCAACTCGTAGACCACCGGGGCCGGCGGCTCGGCCGAGGGGCTCGGCGGTTCGGCTGACGGGGTGGGCGTCGGCTCCGGTGGCGGCGTCGGTTCGGTGGACGGGGTCGGCTCGGGCGCGGGTGCGCTCGGCTCGGGCGACGGGGACGGACTCGGCGAGGGCGTCGGCGCCGGTTCCTCCGGCGACGGTTCCTCGGGGGCCGAGGACGCGGGGGCGGGCTCCTCCGGGGTCGGCTCCGGCTCGGCCGCCGGCTCCGGTTCCTCGACGGGCACCACGGGCGCGGGCCGGGGCGGCCGGGGCGCCGGTGCGGGCGCGGCGACGGGCGGCGCCTCACCGGGCTGCGAGACCGGCGGCTTGGCCCGCGGCCGGTCCGGCTGCGACGCCTCACCACCGACCAGCGCGAACGCCACGGCCACGGCCGCCGCGACGGCGACCGCCGCCCCGATGCCCGCCTTGACGGGCCCGCCGACCGCCTCGGAGAGCGCACCGCCGCCCCCGGCCGACCCCCCGCCGCCACCTGCACCGGAGCCGGTGGCGGCGGCGGCGCCGCTCGCCGCGGAGGCGGCCGCGCCGCCCCCGACGAACGCCGCGGCCTTCGCGTACCCGGCGGCACCGAACCAGCCGATGACCGCGATGGGCACCACCGCCGGGATACCGCCCGCGACTTCCTTGATCTGTCCGGCCGCCAGCCGGCACCTGACGCACTCCTCCAGGTGCTTGCGCAGCCCGCGCTCGGCCCGCGACCGCAGCCCGCCCCGGGCGTACGCACCGAGCCGGTCCGCGTACCGGGCGCACTCCTCGTTGGTGGTCAGCGCCTCGCTGACATGGGCCTGGAGGTACGCCTGCTTGAGCCCTTCCCGGGCCCGGCTGGCCAGTACCCGGGTGCCGTTGGCGTCGAGCCCGAACAGCGTGGCGACTTCGCTCGGCGACTCGTCCTCGACCTCGGTGTGCCACAGCACGGCCTGCCACCGCTCGGGCAGGCTGCGGAACGCCCGCATCGCCATGGACCGTTCGGCCTCGTGCATGGCCCGGACGTCGGCGCCCTCGTCCACGGCCGTGTCGTCGGCGACCTCCGAGCCGCGCGCGGCCTGTGCCGCGAACACCGCGAAGTCATCGACCAATTGTTCACGTTTGGCCGACTTCATCCAGGCGGCCGCGACCCGTCGGACCGTGGTGAGGAGGTAGGCCCGCACGGCGTGCTCGGGGCCGGAGCCGCCGCGCACCGCCTGGAGCATCCGCGCGAACACCTCGGCCGTCAGGTCGTCCGCGGTGTGCCCGTCCCGGCAGCAGGTGCGTGCGTACCGGCGCACGGCCTGGGCGTGACGGCGGTACAGCTCCTCGTACGCCGAGTCGTCGCCGGCGCGCATCCGCCCGATCAGATCGGCGTCCGCGGCCGGTAGGTCGCCGGAGGCGGGCGGCCCGTCCGGCTCGTCCGCCGCGTGCTCCCCGCGACGGGACCCGCGCGGCTCCCGCTGCTGCGGCACCCCCGCCTTGCTGTCGGGGACGACCGACAGGGTCGGCGACGGGGCGCCCGGTGACGGGACGCCCGGCTTCGGCGAAGTGGGCGCCGTGACGGCCCGGGGCGAAGCGGCCTGCGGCGGGGCAACCGGTGCTGCGGCGCCCCGGGGCGGAGCGTCCCTTGGCGGTGCGGCTTGCGACGGTACGGCCGACAGCGGGACGGTCGCGGGCTCGGGGGCCGGCGGTGCGGTGGCCGGCGGTGCGATGGGCGCGGACGTGTCCACGGGAGTCGTGGCTACGTGAGCCGTGTCGACGGAAGGTGCGTCGACGGGAGGTGGGGCCACCGGGGGCGGCGTGGCAACCGGGGACGGTGTGGCGCCGGAGGGCGTCGTGCCGGCACGAGGGAGCGCGTCGGCCTGACTCGCTATGCCCTCGTCCGCGCCGTCCGCGCCCGTGGCGTCGGCACCAGAGCCGTCACCCGTTGCGCTCCGGTCCGCTCCACCGGGCCCGCCCGGTCCGTTCGGGCCGCCCTGGCTGGGCACTTGACGCGCCGCGGAACCGTTGGTCCCGCCGCCTCTCGGCTCTTCCGGCCCGTCCACGTCCATCACGGAAAGCACCCGCCCGCACACTCTACGACCACCGGGCAAGGGTGCCACACCGCTGTCACGGCCTCGGGGGATCACCCCGTCAGCCACTCATCCGAGGCATCGCATTCCGGCCAACGACTTTCGGCCATGAATGTCAAGTGCCCGAGGAGCGCAGGGATTTGGTCGCGCGTGCCCGAAAATCGCCGCTCGTGCCCGATCCGGCTTTTGGCCGGTTTACTCCCACGGATCCCCGCCGGGCGCCCGCACCCCCCACCCGGACGGAAGCGGGGCCAGCCCATGAGTCACCGAGCCCACCCCGCTCACCCGCCGAACGCGAGGGCCACGCCCGGACCCCCGCCCACCGTCAGGAGGGCCGCGACCGCAGCCCCTCCAACAGGATGTCCAGCAACCGAGCCGAAGCCGCGGACTGCTGATCCGGATCGGGCAACGACGGGGCCGCCGTGGCGATGACCAGCAGCACGTCCGACACCGTCACGTCGCCCCGCAACTCACCCGCCGAACGGGCCCGCTCCACCAAGCGCCCCACCACGTCGAGCAGCGCACCGACCCCGGTGTCCCCGCCCAACGGCTCGGCAGCGCCGCCGGAAGCCTCAGCCACCCCGGCCACCCCGGCCGTCCCCGTGACACCGACCGTCCCCGGCACACCGGAAGACCCCGCCGTCCCGAGGACCGACTCCCCGCCTCCCGCACTGCGCTGCTGCGGCACCCGGGCCTCGTCCCACTCCTCACGAGCCGCCCCCGCACCCTCGACGGGCGCGCCCGCCGTGCCTTCCGTGCCCGCGGTGCCCTCTTCGCCAGCGCCCACCCGCAGCACGTGCGGCGGCAACAACCGCCCCGCGCCCGAGGCGACGGACGTCCGCAGGAAGCGCGACAGCGCCGACCAGGGCTCCTCCTCCTGCCCCAGGGCCGCCCGCGCCTGATCGGTCAGCCGGGACGTCTCCTCCGCGGCGATCCGCCGCACCAACACGTCCTTGCTGGGAAACCGCCGGTACACCGTGCCGACGCCGACCCGGGCCCGACGGGCCACGTCCTCCATCGGCGCCCCGTACCCCAACTCACCGAACACCTCGCGCGCCGCGCGCAGCACGTGCTCCAGATTGCGCTGGGCGTCCACCCGCAACGGCGCCGTGCGCCCCCCGTCCGACGCCCCCCGGACCAGGCCGCCCGCCGGCGCACCGGACGTCCCCCCGGGCGTACTCGCCGTCATGGTGGGCGCGTTCGTCCACTGTTGATCCTGCGTATGCATGTGTTCCCCCGGATTCAGACGTCTCCCCCCGGAGACTCTCCCCGCCGTCGGCAGCCGGGGCAGGAGGGACCGAGCGCGTGGGACGGGCCCCCGTGGGTGGGCCCGTCGAGTGTGTCCCCCGACACCCCGACATCACACGAACATAGTTGAGCAGGGGGCGATTCAGAAGGGGCACGTTCCGCCACACGTTCCGCCCGATCGGAGTACGCCCCGCTTACGCCCCTATTGGGGGGTGACCCCGACCGCACCCCCCTGCCCTGACCTGCGCATCCACGGAGAACACGGCCGACACGCCGAGCACCCCGCATGGCCCGTTCCTGACGTCTTCCCGCCGACTTCCGGTCACACAAATTGCTCAGCCTGTGGACAAACTCCCGAGCCCGTTGCGTCATGGGTGGGTGAAGGCCGCCAACCCGCCGGGCACACCCCCCGGACCGACGCCCGCCACCCGCGTCCTCGTGATCGGCGGCGGGTACGTCGGGATGTACACAGCCCTGCGCCTCCAGCGGAACCTCGCGGCGCGGATCAGGCGCGGCGAGATCGAGATCGTGGTGGTCACCCCCGACCCGTACATGACCTACCAGCCCTTCCTCCCCGAGGCGGCCGCCGGTTCGATCTCCCCCCGCCACGTCGTCGTCCCCCTCCGCCGGGTACTCGACCGGTGCCGCGTCGTCATCGGCGAGGCGCACGCCGTCGACCACACCCGGCGCACCGCGACGATCAGCACCCTCGCCACCGCCGACGAGGGCACCGGAACCACCACCGTCACCTACGACGAACTGGTCCTCGCCCCCGGATCGGTCTCCCGCACCCTCCCCGTGCCCGGACTCGCCGAGAACGGCATCGGCTTCCGCACCGTCGAAGAGGCCATCGGCCTGCGCAACCACGTCATCGAACAACTCGACATCGCCTCCTCCACCCGCGACCCCGCCGTCCGCCACGCCGCCCTCACCTTCGTGTTCGTGGGCGGCGGCTACGCCGGCGTCGAAGCCCTCGCGGAACTGGAGGACATGGCCCGCTACGCCGCGCGCCACTACCACAACGTCACGGCCGACGACATGAAATGGGTCCTCGTCGAGGCGACCGACCGCATCCTCCCCGAAGTCGCCCCCGACCTCGGCCGCTACACCGTCAGCGAACTGCGACGACGCGGGGTCGACGTCCGTCTGGGCACCCGCCTCGACAGCTGCACCGGCCGCGTCGCCGCCCTCAGCGACGGCTCCCGACTGCCCACCCGCACCCTCGTCTGGACCACCGGCGTCGCACCGCACCCCCTGCTCGCCGCGACCGACCTCCCGCTGACCGGTTCGGGACGGCTCGCATGCACGGCACAACTGACCGTCGCCGGCGTCCCCCACGCCTGGGGCGCCGGTGACGCCGCAGCGGTGCCCGACGTCACCGCCCCCGGCACGTACACCGCCCCCAACGCCCAGCACGCCCTGCGCCAGGCCCGGGTACTCGGCGACAACATCACCGCCGCCCTCGACGGACGCCCCCTGAAGACGTACGCACACCGCACCACCGGCTCCGTGGCCTCCCTCGGCCTCCACAAGGGCGTCGCCCACCTCTACGGCCGCCGGTTCAAGGGCTACCCCGCCTGGTTCCTGCACCGCGCCTACCACCTCAGCCGGGTGCCCACCTTCAACCGCAAGGCCCGCGTCCTCGCCGAATGGACCCTCGGCGGCCTCTTCACCCGCGAGATCGTCTCCCTCGGCTCCCTCGAACACCCCCGAGCCGAATTCGAACGCGCAGCGGGACGCACCCCGCCCGATGACCCGAAGGGGTCGTCCTGACCCCGGCGCGGAACTCACCCCGACCGCCCGACGTCTGACGAATGTCGGCTCCCTCGGTCAGACTGGCTCCCGCGACCCACGGGCGGCCCGCCCGCCCCTCGACCCCACGAGGCTTCTACCCAGTGAACTTCACGCGCTGGAGCGCCCGGCTCCCCGGAACGCAGCGCCGCGCCGCCGCCCGGACCGAACACAGCGCCTCCCCGGCACCACGGGGCGACAGCCCCCTGCCCGCGGCCCGCGCCGAGCACCCGACCGGCCCCGCCGCCACCGCCCTCGCGGCCCTCGCCGTCAACGAGACCCTGGACCGCGTCCCCGCCCTCGTCGCCCTCCTCCACGGCCCGGACCACCACCTGCTGTACGTCAACGAGGCCTGGACCACCGCCTTCGGCGACCGCACCACCGGCGGCCCCGCCCGCGCGACCATGCCCGAACTCGACGAACTCAGCCTGCTCCCCCTCCTCGACCAGGTCCTGCGCAGCGCCAAACCCCGCACCGTCAAGTCCCGCAAGGCCCCCGACGGCCGCTCCTACACCTTCACCTGCACCCCCCTCGCCATCCCCGGCACCGGCCACGACGGCGACCACGACAAAGGCGTGATGATCTTCGCGACCGACGTCACCGACCACGCCGAAGCAGCCGAACGCCTCCGCGCGGGCGAACGCAGCCAACGCGAAACCGCCGTCACCCTCCAGCGCTCCCTGCTCCCCCAGGAACTGGAAGAACCCGACGACCTACGGGTGGCCGCCACCTACCACCCCGGCGGCACCGAAGCCGCCGTCGGCGGCGACTGGTACGACGTCATCACCCTCGGCGGCGGCCGCACCGCCCTCGTCATCGGCGACGTCATGGGCCGGGGCGTGCGCGCCGCGGCCGTCATGGGACAACTGCGCACCGCCGTACGCGCCTACGCCCGCCTCGACCTCCCGCCCCACGAGATCCTGCAACTCCTCGACGGACTCGCCACCGAGATCGACGCCAACCAGATCGCCACCTGCGCCTACGCCGTCCACGACCCCAACGAGGGCACCCTCGTCCACGCCTCCGCCGGCCACCTGCCGATCCTCGTCCGCGACGAGGACGGCACCGTCCACCGGGCCGCCGAACCGACCGGACCGCCGCTGGGCACCGGAGGCTGGCTCCACACCTCGGGCACCGTCCCCCTGGCCCCCGGCTCCACCGCCGTCTTCTACACCGACGGCCTCGTCGAGCGCCGCGGAGAGGACATCGACGAAGGCGTCTCCGCCCTCGAACGCGCCCTCGCGGGCGCCACCGGCACTCCCCAGGTGGTCTGCGACCGACTCATCCGCACCGCGGGAGTCACCGCCGACCACGACGACGACGTCGCCGTCCTGGTCCTCCAGCACCCGGCCCGCACCGGACCCGACGGCGAACTGTTCCGCAACGCCGCCCTGGAACTCCTCGGCGGCGTCGAGGCGGCCCCCCGGGCCCGCGCCTTCGCCTCCGGCGTCCTCGCCAGCTGGCGCTTCCCGCCCGACCTGCACGACCTGGGCGTCCTCGCCGCCAGCGAACTCGTCGCCAACTCCCTCCAACACGGCACCCCACCCATGCGGCTGCGGCTGCGCCGCACCGACCGCCGCCTGATCATCGAAGTCACCGACGGCGACGACCACCTGCCCCGGCGCCGGCGCGCCGAACCGGCCGACGAAGCGGGCCGCGGCATCGCGATCGTCGCCACCATCGCCACCGCCTGGGGCGCCCGCCGCACCCCCGGCGGCGGCAAGGCCGTCTGGTGCGAGTTCACCCTCCCGACCACCTGACCCAGCACCCCACCGGCCACGCGAAACGGCGGTGTCCCCGGGCACTCACCCGGGGACACCGCCGCTGCGAACCGACCTGATCCACTACACCGTCGCGGGCGCCTGCTCCGGCTTGCCGACCTGCTCCGGCTTGCCGACCTGCTCCGGCTTGCCGGCCTGCTCGGGCTTGCCGAGGGCCACCACCCGGGGCGCCACCAACGACGGCTGGTTCTGCTCCGGGGTCAGCTCCCGCCCCAGCCGCACCGCCAGATAGGTGATGCCCAACGAGAACAGGAAGAACGTCACCACGTACGGACCGTGCAGCGAGGCGCCCATCGGGCCGCCCACCGCCGGACCCACCGCCAGGGCCAACTGCTTCACCAGGGCGAAGACCGAGTTGTACTGGCCCACCATCCCGCCCGGCGCGAGGTCCGCCACCAGCGGCGCCACGGTCGGCGACAGCAGCGCCTCACCGAGCCCGAACAGCGCGTAGGTGGAGATGAACGCGGCGGTCGCCATCGCCTGGCTCCCGTTCCCCAGCCCCGCGTACGCCGCTGCGGCCCACGCCACCGCCCAGATCAGGCCGACGGACGCGATCACCCGGGAACGCTTGCGGTACTCGACGAACCGCAGCACCGCGAACTGCGCGATCACGATCACCGCGGTGTTCGCGGCCAGGGCGATGCCCAGCGTCGACGGCGAGATGCCCGCCGCCTCCACGCCGTACGCCGACAGACCCGACTCGAACTGTCCGTAGCAGGCGAAGAACAGGACGAACCCCAGCACCATCAGCTGCACCATCGCCCGGTGCTTGAGCAGCGCCCGCAGCCCGCCCCCGCGCTGACCACCCTGCACGGCACCGCCCGACAGCCCCTCGCCCTTGGGCATCCGCACCCCGGCGGCGATCGCTCCGAGCACCAGGAACATCACGGCTTCGATCAGGAACAGCGTGGTGAAGCTGGACGGCCGGTGCTCGTCGACGATCTGGCCGCCGATGAGCCCACCGACACCCAGACCCAGGTTCTGGAGGAAGAACTGCGTGGCGAACGCCCGGGTCCGCTGCTGCGGCTCCGAGCACCACACGATCATCGTCGCCAGCGCCGGCTGCATCACCGCGGTTCCCGCACCGAGCACGGCGGCGGAGAGCACCGCGGTCGCCGCAGTGCTCGACATGCCGAGGGCGAGCGCACCCACCGAGGCCGTCACCGAAGCGGCGACCAGCACGGGCAGCGGCCCCCGTCGGTCGATGACCCGACCGACGAAGGGCAGGGCGATCAACGCGGCCACCGCGAACGCGGCGAGCACGAGTCCCGCCGTCGTCGGCCCCAGCTCCCGCACCCGCGCTACATAGACATAGAGGAACGGAACCGTGAACCCGATGCCGAACGCACTCAGCGCGCTCCCCGTCTGGATCCGGCGCATCGCCGCGCCCATCGCCCTGCTCACTTTCACCTGCCTTAGACTTAGACATGAAGACTTAGAAGCTAAAGTTAGAGGCTTAACAATACACACAGAAGGACTTCAACGCCAAGTGGGTTCGTGCCATACTGCGGCCATGCCTCACACCCCGGCCGAGGGCGAGCCGAGCCTCGACGAACAGATCGCCGCCTACCAGCGCGAGTTCCAGGACCTCGACCCCCAGGTCGAGAAGATCGTCTCGGCCCTGGGCCGCCTGAACCGTCGCATGAACGTCGCCTACGGCCGCCAGACCGCGACCCTCGGCATGAGCAACGCCGAATGGGAGGTCCTCAAGGCCCTCGTCCTTTCCGGCGCCCCCTATCAACTGGGCCCCGGCGACCTCGCCAAGCGCCTCGGACTCACTCCCGCCGCAATGACCCACCGCATCGACCGCATGGTCGGCGAAGGTCTGGTCACCCGCGAGCGCGACGAGACCAACCGGGTCCGCGTGATCATCGAGCTGACGGGCCACGGCCGCGAGAAGTGGCTGGAGGCCATGCAGCTGGCGGCGGTCTTCGAGGAGGACCTGCTCCAGGACCTGTCGACCGAGGAGCGCACCGTCCTCGGGGAGGTCCTCACCCGCCTCCTGCGCCGGGTGGAGCACGCCCAGCCGGACGCGGGCGGACGCCTCACCGACCTCGACTGAAGATCTTGACCTGCGCCGGTTGACAGTCGCTCCGCCGGTCCGTAAGGTTCTCCGGGTTGTCACCGAGCCTTAACGGTTCTGCGACAGCACCTCCCGCCGCACCAGCGGCAACCAAACTCTTTGCACGGCCTCCCACGGGATAGTTTTTTCGGCATGCCCGAATTTCATTTCCATGGGCCCGAAGCACTCGATTATGAGTCTCCGGGAAAACCCGCTAGAGTTTGAAACGTCGGAACGGCCGCGAGGCCGGGAAGACAGAGCAGGAAATCCCGCCGGCCGGGAATCGGATCGGAAAGGTCTGATAGAGTCGGAAACACCGAAGGGAAGCGCCCGGAGGAAAGCCTCAGCCGAATGGCTGGAGTGAGTACAAAGGAAGCGTCCGTTCCTTGAGA
>NZ_JBHWIQ010000006.1:265894-326615 GCF_042732055.1 Streptomyces sp. NPDC059816 | reverse complement strand
TTACATTCCGAACCCGGAAGCTAAGCCTCACAGCGCCGATGGTACTGCAGGGGGGACCCTGTGGGAGAGTAGGACGCCGCCGAACAAATTTTGAAGAGAAGGAGTGGTTCCCAGACCTTAGGGTCCGGGAACCACTCCTTTTTTGTTTTGGGCCGTGTTGTCGTCACCGGCCGTTCATGTCGTGGCGCGAGCATCACCGCATGGGGACAGCTGCGATGTTGCGTGCCGCCGGTGTCGGAGCGGGAGACGAGGTCGTCGTACCGGCCTTCGACGACGGCGGGGCGGCCCGGGCGGTGGTGGCGGTCGGGGCGGTGCCCGTCTTCGCCGACATCGACCCGACGACGTACTGCCTCGATGCGGACCGGGTGGACGCCGTGGTGGGTTCACGGACCGCGGCCGTCGTCCTGGTGCACCGGTTCGGGCGGCCGGCGGCCACCGGGCCGCTCACCGAACTCGGCCGACGCCGCGGGCTCCTCCTGCTCCAGCAGCAGGAGGATGGCGACGAGGGCGCCGACGAGGATCACGAGGTGGCCCGACGCAGGTTGCACGCACAGTACTTCGACGGGCGACTGAGGGGCGTTCGCGTTCCCGAGGGCGGCGCGGGGCACACCTACCGGCAGTACGTGGTCCGGGTGCCCGGCAACGGACGGCCCGACCGGGACGCGTACGCACGGGTGTTGCGGGCCCGGGGCGTGGACTGCCGCATACCGGTGCCGACCCCAGTCCACCGGCTGCCCGAGTACCGGCGGAGCGTGGTCCTGCCGGACACCGAACGGGCCGCGGACGAGACGCTCGCCCTGCCGGTGGGCGCCGGGCTCACCCGCCGTGAGGCGCGACGGATCGTCTCCGTGTGCAACTCGCTCGGGGACGTCGTGCGGCCCGCTCCCGCCGCCTGGCTGGCCGCTGCCTTCTGAACGGTGGTCGGAAGGCAACGGTGGTCGGAAGGCGGCGGAAGCGGTGCGGAGCACCCCTGTGTTCGGGGTATGATCTATTCCGTTGCAACGCGGGAAACCGCAGAGCGACAGGCCCCTATAGCTCAGTCGGTAGAGCGTCTCCATGGTAAGGAGAAGGTCAACGGTTCGATTCCGTTTGGGGGCTCAGCGAGAAAGGGGAAGGCCCCGGCCGTGACGGCCGGGGCCTTCCCCGTGTCCGGAGCCCTACACGTCCAGGCCCGGGACGCGCATCACGAGGATCGCCATGTCGTCGGAGGGCGCGGCGCTCGCGAAGCGGTCCACTGCGCGCATCACCCGAGCCGCCACCGCACCCGCGGTGAGCCCGGTGGAGGAGGCCAGGACCTCCGTGAGACCGTCGTCACCCAGCATGCGGGTCCCCTCGCGGCGCTCGGTGACCCCGTCCGTGACGCACAGCAGGACGTCGCCGGGATCGAGGGTGACGGTCTGCTCGTACAGCTCCAGGTCCTCCATCACGCCGAGCAGCGGCTGGGGTTCGGCGGCGGCCTCCACGGTGCCGTCCTGGCGTAGCCGCAGCGGGAGGGGGTGGCCCGCGCAGACGACCTTCAGGACCGCGCTGCCGTCCTCCTGGGGCCACAGCTCCCCGTACAGCAGGGTGAGGAAGCGGCTACGGGCGCCCTCGTCGAGGATCGCCGCGTTCAGCCGCTCCAGGACCGCCGGGCCGCCGAAGCCCTCCCGGGCCAACAGCCGTAGGGCGTGCCGGGCGAGACCGGTCACCGCGGCGGCCTCCGGGCCCGTGCCGCAGACGTCCCCGATCGCGAAGCCGTAGGCGCCGTCCCGGATCGGGAAGAGGTCGTAGAAGTCGCCGCCGACCTCGTTGCCCTCACCGGCCGCGCGGTAGATGACCTCCACCTCGACGCCGGGGATCTCGGGCGTCTGCGGGGGCAGCAGGCTGCGCTGGAGCGACTGGCTGATGGCCGTGCGCTCCGAGTACAGGCGGGCGTTGTCGAGGGCGAGGGCCGCGCGACGGGACAGGTCCTCGGCGAGCTCCAGGATCTCCTGGCGGAAGTGGTCGTCGGCGGGTCGGCCGAGGGTGAGCATGCCGATCACACGGTTGCGGGCGACCAGCGGGAGGACCACGGTCTCGCCGCCGGCCGCGCCGTGCCCGGAGAGCGCACCGCGGTCGGCGTCGGCGGCCTCCTGGGCGGCGCGACCCGGGGCGTGCCAGACCCGGGCGCCCGGGGTGGGCACGGGATCCGGCGGGGCGATCTTGGCCAGGAGCTCCTTGAGGCCGTCGATGCGGTCCTCGTCCTCGTGGAGCACGAACGACAGATAGGGGTCCGAGGCCTGGTCGGCGATCGTGTAGACCGCGCACCAGGTGGCCAGCGTGGGGACCGTCATCTGCGCCATCAGGGCGAGCGTCTGGTCGCGGTCCAGCGTGCCCGCCAGCAGGTCGGACGCTTCGACGAGGAAGCTCAGGGACCCGCGGCGCAGTCGTTCGAGTTCGCCGAGGCGGGCGGACTCCACGGCGAGGGCGATGCGGTCGGCGGCGAACTGGAGCCGCAGGGCCTCCTCGTTGGAGTAGCGGTCGGGCGATTCCGCGGCCACGCCGAGGGAGCCGGTGAGACGGCCCTCGACCTTCAGCGGGACCGTGACGACCGAGCGCATGCCCGTGCCGTGGAGCAGGGGGACGGCGCCCGGGACGACCGACAGGTCCTCGTGGACCGCCGGCATCCGGGCGGAGCCGTAACGCCCCGGGCCGGCCTCGACGGGGACGCGGGCGAAGCGCTGGCGGGCGGAGGGCAGCCCGGTGGAGGCACGCACCTCCAGCTCCGTCTCGTCGTCCGTGGCGAGCAGCAGGAACGCGGCGTCGGCGTCCAACATGTCGCGGGCGCGTTCGACGGTGCGTTGGAGGAGGCCGTCGAGGTCGTCGGGGGCGGGGGAGCCGATGAACACCTCGAACGGGTCGGCGGGGCCGGATTCGGCCGCGGAGCCCGTGTCGGGCGCCGGGACGCGTACGGGTGTCTGGATCACGGCGCGTTCGTGGTCCCGGACGAGGAGGCAGACCGTGGACGGTTCGCCCTCGGTGTCGCGGACGCGCAGGTGCGAGGCGTAGACGGGGACGACCCGGCCGGTGGCGCTGCGGATGCCGTAGCTGCCCTCCCAGCGGGAGAGCTGGAGGGCTTCGACGATGCCGGTGCTGGTGCCGGGGGTGTGGGGCCAGGCGGCGAGGTCGGTGAGCGGTTTGCCGATGACGTGTTCGGCGCTGTGGCCGAAGAGTTCCCCGGCGTCCTCGTTCCAGGCGTTGACGGCGCCCGCGCCGTCGACCTGGAGCACCGCGACCCTGACCCGCCCGTCGGTGACCGGGAGCAGGCCGGTGGGGAGGTGGGGGCCCGCGGTGCGGGTGCCGACGGGGCGGTCGGGCAACTCCATCTGGAACCACACCCGTTTGTGGGTGGGCGTGTACTCGACGCCCCAGCGGCCGGCGAGCGCGGCGCAGAGCTGGAGGCCCCGGCCGCCTTCGCGGTCGGGGCTGCGCAGGGCGGCGTGGGCCTGCTGGAGCGGGATCTCCCGTTCGGGATAGCGGTCGGACACCTCGATGCGGACCGTGTCGCCGGAACGCAGACACTGCACTTCCGCCGAGGTGCCTGCGTGGATCACCGCATTGGTGACGAGTTCGCTGGTCAGGACGACCGCGTCGTCGATGACGTCGGTGAATCCCCAACCCTGGAGCGTGTCCCGGACGAAGGAACGGGCCGTGGCCACGGACCGGCTCGCGGGTGGGAATGCGGCTGCCGCGCGCGCGGTGATCACAGAACTCCTCGTCCGGTTTTCGACGTACTGTGCTTCCCCGTCGTCGGCCTGGTGCGGCCGGGGGTCCGGGGATTGCCCCCCGGGCGGTTGCAGTCCGGTGGTCATGCTGGGGCCGCCCTCCGATGCCCGCTCGTACTCTTGCCACCGTCCTGGCCGGGCGGACCGGGTGGGTGGACAGCCGCATGCCAGGTTACTTACCTTCGCGGTCCATGCGGATGCCGCCCGAGGGAGTTTCCGCCCCCAGGGGGGTACGGGCGGAGGTTGTGCGAAGCTGCCGAACTGTTATGGCCTGGTTCCGTCGGGGTGAAACACTGGGCAGGCTTCATGAGGACGGTCCAATGCACAGAGGTCGACCCCTGCGGGAGGGATCACGGTGGAGTCTGGCGCGTCGGCGCGTGGCACCAGCACGCGCGCGAAGGGCGGACAGCCCGTGAGGAAGGCGCGTTCAGCGCACCGGGGGACGACCGCCGTCCAGACGGCGGAGCTGCACCGTCTGCTGGCGGCGTTGGAGTCGATGCGGGAAGGGAACTTCCGCAAGCGGCTCCCGGTCACCGGCGACGACGTCCTCGCGGAGATCGCGGCCGCCTTCAACGAGGTCGCCGAGCGCAATCTCCACCTCACGGGTGAACTGGCTCGGGTCCGTCGGATGGTCGGACGTGAGGGAAAGATCACAGAGCGGCTGGATCCGGGTCCGTGCGAGGGTTCCTGGGCGACCGCGATCAATGCGTCGAACGCCCTGGTCGACGATCTGGTGCGGCCGGTGTCCGAGGTGGGCCGGGTGTTGTCCGCGGTCGCCGAGGGGGACCTGGACCAGCGGATGGAGCTGCGTCCCCCCGGTGCGAACGGGGCGGGGCCGCAGTTGCGCGGTGAGTTCCTGAAGGTCGGGCGCACGGTCAACAACCTGGTCGACCAGTTGTCGACGTTCACCGACGAGGTCACCCGGGTGGCCAGCGAGGTGGGGACCGAGGGCAAGCTCGGTGGGCAGGCCAGGGTCCGGGGGATGTCCGGGTCGTGGAAGGACCTCACGGACTCCGTCAACACGATGGCGGACCGGTTGACGGCCCAGGTGCGGGACATCGCGCTGGTGACGACGGCGGTGGCCAAGGGGGACCTGTCCCGCAAGGTCACCGTGCACGTCGACGGTGAGATGTTGGAGTTGAAGAACACCGTCAACACGATGGTGGACCAGTTGTCCTCGTTCTCGTCCGAGGTGACCCGCGTCGCGCGTGAGGTCGGGACCGAGGGCGAGTTGGGCGGTCAGGCCAGGGTGCCGGGTGTGGCGGGCGTCTGGAAGGACCTGACGGACTCGGTCAACCTGATGGCCGGCAACCTCACCGCGCAGGTCCGTGGCATCGCCCAGGTGACGACGGCGGTGGCGAGCGGTGACCTGTCGCAGAAGGTGACGGTGAGCGCCCGCGGCGAGGTGGCGCAGCTCGCCGAGACGATCAACCAGATGACCGAGACGCTGCGGACGTTCGCCGACGAGGTCACGCGGGTCGCCAACGAGGTCGGTGCGGAGGGCCGGCTCGGTGGTCAGGCCCAGGTGCCGGGCGCCGCGGGCACCTGGAAGGACCTGACGGACTCCGTCAACACGGTGTTCCGCAACCTGACGACGCAGGTGCGGGACATCGCCGCGGTGACGACGGCGGTCGCCAACGGTGACCTGTCGCAGAAGGTCACCGTTGACGTGGCGGGGGAGATGCTGGAGCTGAAGAACACCGTGAACACCATGGTGGACCAGCTCTCCGGGTTCGGAGCGGAGGTGACGCGGGTCGCGCGCGAGGTCGGCGTCGAGGGTGAACTCGGTGGTCAGGCGCATGTGCAGGGTGCCGCCGGTACCTGGAAGGACCTGACGGACTCCGTTAACACGGCGTTCCGCAACCTCACCGGTCAGGTGCGCAACATCGCGCAGGTGACGACGGCGGTCGCCAACGGTGACCTGTCGCAGAAGGTCACCGTGGACGTCTCCGGCGAGATGCTCCAGTTGAAGAACACCGTGAACACGATGGTGGACCAGCTGTCGAGCTTCGCCGACCAGGTCACGCGGATGGCGCGGGACGTCGGTACGGAGGGGCGCCTCGGGGGGCAGGCGCGCGTCGACGGGGTGAGCGGCACCTGGAAGGAGCTCACGGACTCCGTCAACTTCATGGCCGGGAACCTCACCTCCCAGGTGAGGCAGATCGCCCAGGTGACGACGGCGGTGGCGCGGGGTGACCTGTCGCAGAAGATCGACGTGGATGCGCGCGGCGAGATCCTGGAGCTCAAGAACACCATCAACACGATGGTGGACCAACTGTCCGCGTTCGCCGACCAGGTGACCCGGGTGTCCCGGGACGTGGGTACCGAGGGCCGGCTCGGCGGGCAGGCCCAGGTGCCGGGCGTCGCGGGGGTCTGGCGGGACCTCACCGACTCGGTGAACAGCATGGCGGGCAATCTGACCACCCAGGTCCGCAACATCGCGCAGGTCGCCACGGCGGTGGCGCGGGGCGATCTGTCGCAGAAGATCGACGTGGATGCGCGCGGCGAGATCCTGGAGCTCAAGAACACCCTCAACACGATGGTGGACCAGCTCTCGAACTTCGCGGAGCAGGTGACCATGGTCGCGCGCGAGGTGGGCACCGAGGGCATCCTCGGCGGTCAGGCCGAGGTGCAGGGGGTGTCGGGGACCTGGAAGGACCTCACCCAGTCCGTCAACTTCATGGCGAACAACCTCACGATCCAGGTGCGCAGCATCGCCGAGGTGACGACGGCGGTCGCCCGGGGTGACCTCTCGAAGAAGATCACGGTGGACGCCAAGGGCGAGATCCTGGAGCTGGTCACCACCGTCAACACGATGGTGGACCAGCTGTCGAACTTCGCCGAGCAGGTGACCCGGGTGGCCCGTGAGGTGGGCACCGAGGGCAACCTCGGCGGTCAGGCCCGGGTGCCCGGGGTCACCGGCATCTGGAAGGACCTCAGCGACAACGTCAATCTGATGGCCAACAACCTGACCAGTCAGGTGCGGAACATCTCGCAGGTCTCCGCGGCCGTCGCCAATGGCGACCTGACCAAGAAGGTCACGGTGGAGGCGCGCGGCGAGGTGGCGCAGCTGGCCGACACCGTCAACACCATGGTGACCACGCTGTCGTCGTTCGCGGACGAGGTGACCCGGGTGGCCCGTGAGGTGGGCACGGACGGCATCCTCGGCGGTCAGGCCCGGGTGCCGGGCGTCTCGGGCACCTGGAAGGACCTCACCGAGTCCGTGAACTCGATGGCGTCCAATCTGACCGGCCAGGTCCGCAACATCGCCATGGTCACCACGGCGATCGCGAAGGGCGATCTCACCAAGAAGATCGACATCGACGCGCGCGGCGAGATCCTCGAACTCAAGACGACCATCAACACGATGGTGGACCAGCTGTCCTCGTTCGCCGAGGAGGTCACCCGGGTCGCCCGTGAGGTGGGGACGGAGGGCCAGCTCGGCGGTCAGGCGCGGGTGCGTGACGTCGACGGCACCTGGCGGGACCTGACCGAGTCGGTCAACGAGATGGCCGGCAACCTGACTCGTCAGGTGCGCGCCATCGCCGCGGTCGCCACGGCGGTGACCCGCGGTGACCTCAATCTGAAGATCGACGTGGACGCGGCGGGGGAGATCCAGGACCTCCAGGACAACATCAACACGATGATCGCGAACCTCCGGGACACGACCATCGCCAACAAGGAGCAGGACTGGCTCAAGGGCAACCTGGCCCGTATCTCGGGTCTGATGCAGGGCCGCCGTGACCTGGACGACGTGGCCGGGCTGATCATGAGCGAGTTGACCCCGGTGGTGTCCGCGCAGCACGGCGCATTCTTCCTGGCGGTGGCGGACGACGGCCAGGACCTGGTGGCCGCGCAGGAGGACGGGCAGGACGGCTACGAGCTGCGGATGCTCGGCTCGTACGGCTATTCGATGGGGACGATGCCGACCTCGTTCCGGCCCGGTGAGACGCTGATCGGGACGGCGGCGAAGGAGCGGCGGACGATCCTGGTGGAGAACGTTCCGCCCGGCTATCTGAAGATCTCCTCCGGGCTGGGCGAGGCGCCGCCCGCGCACGTCATCGTGTTGCCGGTGCTGTTCGAGGGGACCGTGCTGGGGGTGATCGAGCTGGCGGCGTTCCAGCAGTTCACGCACATCCAGAAGGACTTCCTCAACCAGATCGCCGAGATGATCGCGACGAGCGTCAACACGATCAGCGTCAACACCAAGACGGAGGTCCTGCTCGAACAGTCGCAGGAGCTGACCGAGCAACTGCGTGAGCGGTCAGCGGAGTTGGAGAACCGGCAGAAGGCGCTCCAGGAGTCCAACGAGGAGCTGGAGGAGAAGGCCGAACTGCTGGCCCGGCAGAACCGTGACATCGAGGTGAAGAACACCGAGATCGAAGAGGCCCGCCAGGTGCTGGAGGAGCGCGCCGAACAGCTCGCGGTGTCGATGCGGTACAAGTCCGAGTTCCTGGCCAACATGTCGCACGAGCTGCGGACCCCGCTCAACTCGCTGCTGATCCTGGCCAAGTTGCTCGCGGACAACGCCGACACCAACCTCACGCCGAAGCAGGTGGAGTTCGCCGAAACGATCCACGGCGCCGGTTCGGACCTGCTCCAGCTCATCAACGACATCCTCGACCTGTCGAAGGTCGAGGCGGGCAAGATGGACGTCTCGCCGACCCGGATCGCGCTGGTGCAGCTCGTCGACTACGTGGAGGCCACCTTCCGTCCGCTCACCGCGGAGAAGGGGTTGGACTTCTCGGTCCGGGTCTCGCCGGAGCTGCCCGCGACCCTGCACACCGACGAGCAGCGGCTGCTCCAGGTGCTGCGCAACCTGCTGTCGAACGCGGTGAAGTTCACCGATTCGGGTGCGGTCGAACTGGTGATCCGGACCGCGGGGGCGGACGTGCCGGTCGCCATCCGGGAACAGCTCCTGGAGTCGGGTTCCCTCACCGACGCGGACGCCGACCTGATCGCGTTCTCGGTCGCCGACACGGGCATCGGGATCGCCTCCGGCAAGATGCGGGTGATCTTCGAGGCGTTCAAGCAGGCCGACGGGACGACCAGTCGCAAGTACGGCGGCACGGGGCTCGGTCTGTCGATCAGTCGGGAGATCGCACGGCTCCTCGGCGGTGAGATCCACGCGGCCAGCGAACCGGGGCGCGGCTCGACGTTCACGCTCTACCTGCCGTTGCACCCGAGCGGTCTGCCGCCGCACGGGTACGGCCAACTGCCGTCCGCGGGCGAGCCGGGCGCGGCCCTGGAGTCCGGGGCGAAGCAGCCGGCCGTCACCGATACGCCGCCGGAGGTGCGCTCGTACCGGGACGCGCAGAACGGCCCCGCCGCCAACTTCCGCCGGCGTCGCCGGCCGGCGACGCCCGTCCAGGGCGCGGCGCCGCGTCCCGTACTGCCCGCGCCCGCGCAGCCGGTGCCCCCCGTGGACCGTTCGGCCCGTGCCGGCGGCGGCGCGGGGAGCGGACGGGGCGCGGAGACGGACTACGACCTGGGCGCGCAGGACGGCACGGAGCGGCGGAACTTCGGGTTCGACGGGGAGAAGGTCCTCATCGTCGACGACGACATCCGCAACGTGTTCGCGTTGACCAGCGTCCTGGAGCAGCACGGTCTGTCGGTGCTGTACGCGGAGAACGGTCGGGAGGGCATCGAGGTCCTCGAACAGCACGACGACGTGACCCTGGTGCTGATGGACATCATGATGCCGGAGATGGACGGCTACGCCACGACCACGGCGATCCGTCGGATGCCGCAGTTCGCCGGACTGCCCATCATCGCGCTGACGGCGAAGGCCATGAAGGGCGACCGGGAGAAGGCGATCGACTCCGGCGCGTCCGACTACGTAACGAAACCGGTCGACCCTGACTACTTGCTGACCGTGATGGAGCAGTGGATGCGCGACGAGTGAACGGATGCGGGAGGGGCCGAAAAGCTTGTCCCACCGCCAAGTTACGCTGACGGACTGTGGCCGATCCCGTGTAGAAGTGCGGGATTCGGGGAACCTTCTGGTCCCCCGCGACGTTTCTGCTACGTGCACAGTGACATCGCGGTGACAGGGTGTGGCGATAGGCGGGGTGCGGCTACCATGACCGGCACAAGAACGGACGGCGCAACAGAGTCGTCCCCTGGGGCGGCGCCCGGTGCACTGCCGGGACGAGGAGGACGGGCGATGGTCCAGAAGGCCAAGATCCTCCTGGTCGATGACCGGCCGGAGAATCTGCTGGCGCTGGAGGCCATCCTCTCCGCGCTCGATCAGACGCTGGTGCGGGCATCGTCCGGGGAGGAAGCGCTCAAAGCACTGCTCACGGACGACTTCGCGGTCATCCTGTTGGACGTCCAGATGCCGGGCATGGACGGCTTCGAGACCGCGGCGCACATCAAGCGGCGGGAGCGGACGAGGGACATCCCGATCATCTTCCTCACCGCGATCAACCACGGTCCGCACCACACCTTCCGCGGTTACGCGGCCGGCGCCGTGGACTACATCTCCAAGCCGTTCGACCCGTGGGTGCTCCGTGCGAAGGTGTCGGTCTTCGTCGAGCTGTACATGAAGAACTGTCAACTGCGTGAGCAGGCCGCTTTGTTGCGGCTCCAGCTCGAAGGCGGCGGCTCGGGCAACGGCAAGGAACCCGCGGGGCTGCTCGCCGAACTGTCGGCGCGGCTCGCGGCCGTGGAGGAGCAGGCCGAGGCCCTGTCCAAGCAGCTCGACGACGACGCGGGCGACGCCGCCGCCGTGGCGACCGCCGCTCACCTCGAACGCAAGCTGACCGGCTTGCGCAGGGCGCTCGACGCGCTGGAGCCCGGAACGGGCGCCGGGGCGGCCTCGCTGCCCTCCCAGAGCTGAGTTCCCGTTCCACCAGCGACTTCCCGGGATGACCGCCGCCCCGAGCGGGGTTCTTGCAGGTCCGCGGTCGCCCGGCGACTTCGCGCCGTGTGGTGAAGTCCGTGTGGCTGTGGCGGGCCCGCGTGCCGTCCCCCGTTCGCCCCGGCCCGTGCGCCGTGTGTCCGCTGGTGCGCTGCCGACCGGGTGGTGCGGCGCAGGCGCGTACGCGGGGCGTGTTCCCGCTACCGCGCGCTTCATGTGCGCGGGGGTGTTGGCGCACGGCTGGCCTTCGCCGATGTCGTGGGAGCGCACGGTGCGACGGATGGGTGCGCCGGGGCGCGCTGCACCCGTGGTGGTGATGTGTGACCGGTGGCGTGCGGGACTGCGCGGACCTGTGGGGTCGTGAGGGGAGGTCCCGCGGGCCGGGGGTGGGGAGAACTGGTCCCTGTTGTGCGTTCGTGGGACCCCCGGGGCGGCTCGCGGGGTTTTGAAGGGGCGTCACCAGGGCCTTGAGGGACATCAGCGGCTTCCCGCCGAGGCGTCAAGGCCCGTCCGACGCAGCCACGACACGAACGGGTGAAGCTGCACGGCGCGTGTCCCCCGTGTCCCACACCGGTAACCTCACACCCATGGCCTCACGTCAGCCCTCAGCCAAGAAGTCGCCCGCCAAGAAGGCGGCAGCACCGGCGAAGGCCTCGGCGAAGAAGGCCGCGGCCCCCCGCAAGCCGCCACCGAAGAAGGCCCCGGCGAAGAAGCCGGCCGCCAAGGCGCCCGCCAGGAAGCCGGCCGGCCGCAGGCCCGCGCCCAAGCCCGCCCCCAAGCCGGCACCGAACCCGACCGGCGGCCTCTACCGCCTCGTCCGGGCCCTGTGGCTGGGCACCGCCCGAACCGTGGGAGCGATGTTCCGGGGCGTGGGGCGCGGGGCCAAGGGCCTCGACCCGGCCCACCGCAAGGACGGCCTCGCCCTGCTGCTGCTGGGCCTCGCGCTGATCGTCGCCGCGGGCACCTGGTCGAACCTCCGCGGCCCCGTCGGCGACCTGGTGGAAATGCTGGTCACCGGCGCGTTCGGGCGCCTCGACCTGCTGGTGCCGATACTGCTCGCGGTCGTCGCGGTGCGCCTCATCCGCCATCCGGAGCAGCCCGACGCCAACGGCCGCATCGTCATCGGACTGTCCGCCCTCGTCGTCGGCGTCCTCGGTCAGGTGCACGTCGCGTGCGGCTCGCCCGCCCGCAGCGAGGGCATGCAGGCGATAAGGGACGCCGGTGGACTCGTCGGCTGGGGCGCGGCGACCCCGTTGACGTACACGATGAGCGAGGTGCTCGCCGTACCGCTGCTGGTGCTGCTCACCGTGTTCGGCGTGCTCGTCGTCACCGCCACGCCGGTCAATGCGATCCCGCGGCGGCTGCGGCAACTCGGGGTGCGGCTGGGCCTCGTGGAGCCCGTCGAGGACTACGCGGACCGGGGAGCGGACGACGACGAGCGGTACGAGGAGCAGTGGCGCGAGGCGCTGCCGGGGCGCTCCGGGCGGCGGACGGGTGCGCCGGGGGAGTACGACCCCGAGGGGGCGCAGGACGCGGCCCTCACCCGCCGTCGCAGGCCCCGTAGGCAGCCCGCGCTCCCCGTCGACCTGGACGGCCGCGCGGACCCGGTGGACGTGGCCGCCGCCGCTGCCGCGGCGCTGGACGGCGCCGTGCTGAACGGGGTGCCGGCCTCGCCCCTGGTCGCCGACCTCACCCAGGGCGTCACCGTGGACCGCGACCCCGAGCCGACCCCGTCCGTGCCCCCCGCGCGGGGGCGCGGGACGGCGCCGCCCGGTGCCCGCGCGGGCAAGCCCGGCGCCCCGGTGCCCGATCTGACCAAGTCCGCCCCCGAGGCGCACCGGGAGCTGCCCCCGCGCGCGGAGCAGTTGCAACTGCACGGCGACATCACGTACGCCCTGCCCTCCCTCGACCTGTTGGAGCGCGGCGGCCCCGGCAAGGCGCGCAGCGCCGCGAACGACGCCGTGGTGGCCTCGCTCACCACCGTGTTCACGGAGTTCAAGGTCGACGCGGCCGTCACCGGTTTCACCCGGGGGCCGACGGTCACCCGCTACGAGGTCGAGCTGGGACCCGCCGTCAAGGTCGAGCGGATCACCGCGCTCACCAAGAACATCGCCTACGCCGTCGCCAGCCCCGACGTGCGGATCATCAGCCCGATCCCCGGCAAGTCCGCGGTCGGCATCGAGATCCCGAACACCGACCGGGAGATGGTCAACCTCGGTGACGTGCTGCGGCTGGCCGATGCGGCGGAGGACGACCACCCGATGCTCGTCGCGCTGGGCAAGGACGTCGAGGGCGGCTACGTGATGGCCAACCTGGCGAAGATGCCGCACATCCTGGTGGCCGGCGCCACCGGTTCCGGCAAGTCGTCGTGCATCAACTGTCTGATCACCTCGGTCATGGTGCGGGCGACCCCCGAGGACGTCCGCATGGTGCTCGTCGACCCCAAGCGCGTGGAGCTGACCGCCTACGAGGGCATCCCGCACCTGATCACGCCGATCATCACCAATCCCAAGCGCGCCGCCGAGGCCCTCCAGTGGGTCGTCCGGGAGATGGACCTGAGGTACGACGACCTGGCCGCCTTCGGGTTCCGGCACATCGACGACTTCAACGCCGCCATACGGAGCGGCAAGGTCACGGCGCCTGAGGGCAGCGAGCGCGAGCTCCAGCCGTACCCGTACCTGCTGGTGATCGTGGACGAGCTGGCCGACCTGATGATGGTCGCCCCCCGGGACGTCGAGGACGCCATCGTCCGCATCACCCAGCTCGCCCGGGCGGCCGGCATCCACCTGGTGCTCGCGACCCAGCGGCCCTCGGTGGACGTGGTCACCGGGCTGATCAAGGCGAACGTGCCCTCGCGGCTGGCGTTCGCCACCTCCTCGCTCGCGGACAGCCGGGTCATCCTGGACCAGCCGGGCGCGGAGAAGCTCATCGGCAAGGGCGACGGCCTCTTCCTCCCGATGGGCGCCAACAAGCCGACCCGTATGCAGGGCGCCTTCGTCACCGAGGACGAGGTCGCCGAGGTGGTCCGGCACTGCAAGGAGCAGATGACCCCCGTGTTCCGCGAGGACGTGGTGGTCGGGGGCAAACAGAAGAAGGAGATCGACGAGGACATCGGGGACGACCTCGACCTGCTCTGCCAGGCCGCCGAACTGGTCGTGTCCACCCAGTTCGGCTCCACGTCGATGCTCCAGCGCAAGCTGCGCGTCGGCTTCGCCAAGGCGGGTCGTCTGATGGACCTGATGGAGTCGCGGAACATCGTGGGCCCGAGCGAAGGGTCCAAGGCACGTGACGTTCTCGTGAAGTCCGACGAGCTGGACGGGGTGCTGGCGGTGATCCGGGGGGAAGCTGGCGACTAGCCGGTCCCGGATTCCGACGCTCGGGGCCCGCTGAAACACGACACGCCCAACTCCCCCCGAACGGAGGGGGTGCTCCGGGACGGCTCCGCGCCGGGCCCTCTCCCGTTCGGGGGGCGGCTCCCGTCGGTTCTCACCCGTTCGGGGGTGCAGGGCAACCGTTTCCCCACGCTGTTCGTCAAGTTGAGGGGAGGGACAACCAGCACCTCGGCTCCTGCGGGTGGGTGGCCATCGCCGCACCGTGCAAATGGCGTACAAAGTCGTCACGACCGGTTGCCCCACTCTTTCGTACCCCCCCTAGACTGAACCTCCAGCAGGTGGCTCACGCTCGAAAGGCGCCCCCGTGTCCATCGGCAACTCCCCTGAAGACGACCGGCCGGCCGACGCACTCGGTCCCGTCGATCTCCCGGCAGAAGACCGTCCCTCGATCGGTCGCGTCCTGAAGCAGGCGCGCATCGAGTCCGGGCTGACCGTGGACGAGGTCAGCACCGCCACGCGGGTGCGCATCCCGATCATCCACGGCATCGAGCAGGACGACTTCAGTCGTTGCGGGGGCGACGTCTACGCCCGCGGGCACCTCAGGACGCTCGCCCGCGCCGTGGGCCTCGACCCCGCCGAGTTGCTGGAGCGCTTCGACGCCGACCACGGCGGGCGGCCCGCGCCGACCCCCGCCGCGCCGCTGTTCGAGGCCGAGCGCATCCGGCCCGAGCCGCGCCGCCCCAACTGGACCGCGGCCATGGTCGCCGCGATCGTCGCGGTGATCGGTTTCGTCGGTTTCACGGCGTTCAAGGGCGACGGCGGCGGGGACAACAGCCGCACGCCCGTCGCGGGCAGCGGCTCCACCCCCGCCGGCGACACCACCAAGTCCAAGCCGAAGCCCGCCGACCCCAAGCCCGACCCGTCCGGCAGCGCGATCGCCGCGGTGCCCCAGGACAAGGTCACCGTCAAGGTCAGCGCCCCCGACGGACGGAGTTGGATCTCGGCCAAGGACGTCAACGGCCGCACCCTCTTCGACGGCACCCTCGAACAGGGCGACTCGAAGACCTTCCAGGACAAGCAGCAGATCGACCTCGTCCTCGGCAACGCGGGCGCGATCGACCTGTTCGTCAACGGGAAGGCCATCGAGGACGATTTCCAGCCGGGCCAGATCGAACGCCTGACCTATACCAAGGGCGACCCCCAGGCGGGCTGACCCGGGCGGGCGGGGGGCTGCGGCACCCCGCCCGAGGAGCGGTACGGGGCCGCGCGCCGCCCGGCGGTCCCCAACGGTGCCCCGAGGCGCGAGTGCGGTCACTTGGACGAAGTAGTCTTGAGCCCATGCCCGAACGCCGCACCGTCGCTCTCGTCACTCTCGGCTGCGCCCGTAACGAGGTGGACTCGGAGGAGCTGGCAGGCCGCTTGGAGGCGGACGGCTGGCAGCTCGTCGAGGACGCCGAGGAAGCGGACGTCGCCGTCGTCAACACCTGCGGATTCGTCGACGCCGCCAAGAAGGACTCCGTCGACGCCCTCCTGGAGGCCAACGACCTCAAGGGACACGGGAGAACGCAGGCCGTCGTGGCCGTGGGCTGCATGGCGGAGCGCTACGGCAAGGACCTCGCCGAGGCCCTGCCCGAAGCCGACGGCATCCTCGGCTTCGACGACTACGCGGACATCTCCGACCGCCTCCAGACCATCCTCAGCGGAGGCGTCCACGCCTCCCACACCCCCCGCGACCGCCGCAAGCTGCTGCCCATCAGCCCGGCCGAGCGGCAGGCCGCCGGAGCCGCCGTGGCCCTGCCCGGCCACGCCCCGGTGGAAGCCGCCCCGGCGCCGCGCGACCTCCCCGACGGGCTCGCCCCGGCGTCCGGGCCGCGCGCCCCGCTGCGCCGCCGGCTGGGCTCCTCGCCCGTCGCGTCGGTGAAGCTCGCCTCCGGCTGCGACCGCCGCTGCACCTTCTGCGCGATCCCCTCGTTCCGCGGCTCCTTCATCTCCCGCCGCCCCTCCGACGTGCTCGGCGAGACCCGCTGGCTGGCCGAGCAGGGCGTCAAGGAGGTCATGCTGGTCTCCGAGAACAACACCTCCTACGGCAAGGACCTGGGCGACATCCGCCTGCTGGAGACGCTGCTGCCCGAGCTCGCGGCCGTCGACGGCATCGAACGGGTGCGGGTCAGCTACCTCCAGCCCGCCGAGATGCGGCCCGGCCTGATCGACGTGCTCACCTGCACCGAGAAGGTCGTGCCCTACTTCGACCTGTCGTTCCAGCACTCCGCACCCGCGGTGCTGCGGTCGATGCGCCGCTTCGGGGACACCGACCGGTTCCTGGAGCTGCTCGACCAGATCCGCGCCAAGGCACCCGAGGCGGGCGTGCGGTCCAACTTCATCGTCGGGTTCCCCGGCGAGTCCGAGGACGACCTCGCCGAGTTGGAGCGCTTCCTCACCCATGCGCGGCTCGACGCGATCGGTGTGTTCGGGTACTCCGACGAGGAGGGCACCGAGGCGGCGACCTACCAGGACAAGCACGACGTGGACACCGTCGCGGACCGTCTCGCGCGGGTGTCCCAGCTCGCCGACGAGCTCACCGCCCAGCGCGCCGACGAGCGTCTCGGCGAGACACTTGAGGTACTGGTCGAGTCCCTCGGCTCCGCCGACGACCTCGACGAGGACGAGGGTGCCGTGGGGCGCGCGGCCCACCAGGCGCCGGAGACGGACGGCCAGGTGCGCTTCACCAGCGCCGCCGGACTCACCGTCGGCCGTATGGTCAGGGCGAAGGTGGTGGGCACCGAAGGCGTTGACCTGTTGGCAGAGGTCGCGGAACTGACCACGAGCGGCGTGTGTACTGAGGAGGCGGCCAGATGACCGGAGTCCCGGCATCCACGGCGGGCGGTTCCGGTAGGCCGGCGCCCGGCGGCAAGCTGGGCGCTGCGGCCGTCAACCAGGCCAGTCTCTGGAACATCGCCAACATCCTCACCATGGTCCGGCTGCTGCTGGTGCCCGGCTTCGTGGCGTTGATGCTGGCCGGCGGCGGATACGACCCCGCCTGGCGTTCCCTCGCCTGGGCGGCGTTCGCCGTCGCCATGATCACCGACCTGTTCGACGGGCACCTCGCCCGGACGTACAACCTGGTCACCGACTTCGGGAAGATCGCCGACCCGATCGCCGACAAGGCGATCATGGGCGCGGCGCTGCTCTGTCTCTCCTCGCTCGGTGACCTGCCCTGGTGGGTGACCGGGGTGATCCTCGGCCGTGAGCTGGGCGTCACGCTGCTGCGCTTCATCGTCATCCGCTACGGAGTGATCCCGGCCAGCCGCGGCGGCAAGCTGAAGACGCTCGCCCAGGGCACCGCCGTCGGGATGTACGTGCTGGCGCTGACCGGCCCGCTCGCCACCCTGCGGTTCTGGGTGATGGCGGTCGCGGTGGTCCTCACCGTCGTCACCGGGCTCGACTACGTGCGCCAGGCCGTGGTGCTCCGCCGGCAGGGCATCGCCGAGCGCCGGGCGCAGGCGGCCGACACCCTGCACGCCGTGGACCGCGAGGCGGCCCGGGTCGAGCGCGCCCGCGCCGCCGAGGAGCGGACACCGGTCGCCCCGGAACCCGGCCCGGCCGGGGACACCACGGGCCGCACGCGGGCCACCGAGGACAGCGCGGTACCCACAGGGGACACCGCCTCGTCGGACCCGGGAACGCACGAGCGGGCGGACGCGCCCCCCGAGGCCGCGGGCAGCGCCACCCGCTTCGCCGGCGAACGGGACACCGAGCGGTGAGCGAGCCGGCCGCCACGGCACTGCGGCTGCTGCGGGAGCGGGGCGAGACCCTCGCGGTCGCGGAGTCGCTGACCGGCGGCCTGGTCGCGGCAGCGATCACGGACACGCCTGGCGCCTCCGACGCCTTCCGGGGCTCGGTGACCGCCTACGCGACCGGACTCAAGGAACGGCTCCTCGGGGTCGACGGCGACCTCCTCGCCTCGGCGGGTGCCGTGACCGCAGAGGTCGCCCTCCAGATGGCGGACGGGGTGCGCACCGCCCTCGGGGCCGACTGGGGAATCGCCACCACCGGTGTCGCGGGCCCGGCGCCCCAGGACGGTCAGCCCGTCGGAACGGTGTACCTCGCGGTGCGCGGGCCACGGGACGGCGGCAAAGTGGTCGCATTGCGGTTGAACGGCGGCCGGGCGGAAATCCGTAGGGAAAGCGTACGGAGCGTGCTCGGTCTGCTGCTGGAGCGGCTGTCCGACGGGCCCGGACACGACCGCGCACAGGATACGGAACAGAACGGGGGGACTTGATGTTTGCAGCCCTGAGTGAACACGACATCGCTCCCCGCACGGCCGCGGCACTAGGCGGTACGGTGGGGCGTGAAGGATGCGGCTACACGGTCCGAGGAGGGAGCAACCGATGATTCTGCTCCGTCGCCTGTTGGGTGACGTGCTGCGTCGGCAGCGCCAGCGCCAGGGCCGTACTCTGCGCGAAGTCTCCTCGTCCGCCCGAGTGTCACTCGGCTATCTCTCCGAGGTGGAGCGGGGGCAGAAGGAGGCTTCCTCCGAGCTGCTCTCCGCCATCTGCGACGCGCTTGACGTACGGATGTCCGAGCTGATGCGTGAGGTGAGCGATGAGCTCGCCCTCGCTGAGCTGGCCGAGTCTGCGGCCAACGAGCCGGTGCCCGCACCGGTGCGCCCGATGCTCAATTCCGTCTCGGTGACCGGCGTGCCACCGGAACGGGTCACGATCAAGGCGCCCGCGGAGGCAGTGGACGTGGTCGCGGCCTGACCGCTGCCGCCACCCGCTGTCCCACGGCGTCCGCTGACGTCTCCGAGCCCCGGTTCGAACGTCCCCGCTTCAGGTGCGGGGGCGTCCGGGCCGGGGCTGTGGTGTGTCCGGGGGAGCCACGGCGACGGGGGCGGGCGGCGGTACGCGGCTGTCTGCGAGCCCTCCGGGAGGGGTATCGGGGGAACAGGTGTGGATGCCCCCTTTCGGGTAGGTGTGCCATGGTTGAAGAGGCATGATCCCCACCGTGGAACCGGAGGACCGGGATGTACGTCGTGAAGAGTCCGCTGTCCGACGCCGACATGAAGACCGTGGCCGAAGCGCTCCAGGGCGCCCTGGTGGACCTGGTCGACCTGTCGTTGATCTCCAAGCAGATCCACTGGAACGTCGTCGGTCCACGGTTCCGCTCGGTCCACCTCCAGTTGGACGAGGTGGTCGACACCGCCCGGCTGCACTCGGACACGGTCGCGGAGCGCGCGTCCACGCTGGGGGTGTCCCCGGACGGTCGCGCCGGGACCGTGGCCGGTACCAGCGGCATCGGCACGGTGCCCGAGGGCTGGATCAAGGACGTGGAGGCCGTCGGCACCCTGGTGACCGCGCTCGCCGCGGTGATCACCCGGATGCGGGCACGGGTCGACGCGACCGCCGAGGCCGACCCCGTCAGCCAGGACATCCTCATCCAGATCACCGCTGACCTCGAAAAGCACCATTGGATGTTCCAAGCCGAGAACGGCTGAGCCCGCTCGGTCGGGCGGGTGGCGGGCGGGTGGAAGGACGACGGCCGGTGTCGGGGCGCACGCTCGCCCGGGTCGCCGCCGCGGTGTGCGGGGCCCTGTGGTGCTGGGCCGTGCTGAGGCTCGCCCTCGTCCCCTCGGCCGGGCTGCTGGAGGGCGCCGTCGCGGCGGGTGGCTGGGGTCTGAGCCTGCTGCCGGTGCACTGCGCGCCCGCGCCCGCCTCCTCCCGGGTACGGGGCACCTCACCTCGGGACGGCCCCCGCCGTACCGGACGCTGACCGCGCTCCCACGCCCCTGATCCGGGTGCTCACCGGCCGGGCGGTGGAGGGGCCGGGCCCTGCTGGCAGGACGGGCACCAGTACGTGGGACGGGAACGGGAACCGTCGCCCTGCTCTCCCCGGCGGACCGGGGTGCCACAGCGCAGACACGGGCGGGGCGCCCGGCCGTACACGTACAGCGGCTGGTCCCGGCGGCCCGTGGTGACCCGGTGCGGACGGTCGCGGTTGACCTCCAGCAGCCGCCGGGCCAGGACGGGTACGGCGGCCAGCCGCTCCGCGGGCAGGGCACCGACCGGGAGCCACGGGGTGGCACCGAGCAGGAAGCACAGCTCCGACTTGTAGACGTTCCCCACGCCGGCCAGGTTGCGCTGGTCGAGCAGGGCCTCGCCGAGGGGCCGGTCCGGCGCCGCCAGCAGGTTCCCCAGGGCGCGGTCCGCGTCCCAGTCGGGGCCCAGCGGATCGGGGCCGAGGTGTCCGACGACCCGGTGCTCGTCAGCGGTGCGCAACAGATCGAGCACCGGCAGCCGGTACCCGACGGCCGTCCAGACACGGGTGCCCAGCACCGCGCGGATCTGGTGCGCGGGTCCCCCGCTCCAGCGTTCCCGGGGTCGGTAGAGCCGCCATGAACCGTCCATGCGCAGATGCGAGTGGAGGGTCAGGCCGCCCTCGACCCGGGTGAGGAGGTGCTTGCCGCGCGGCGCGACCTCCAGGACCGTGCGTCCCGTCAGGTCCACCGTCGCCAGCCTCGGCACCCGTAGGTCGGAGCGGGTGAGCAGCTGTCCCGTCAACGCGTGGTGCAGCCGCTGTGCGGCCTGCCAGACCGTGTCACCCTCGGGCATGCGTCAAGGGTCGCACGCCCCCGCCGCCGACCCGGGCCGAAGCGTTCGCCTCACCCGCGCAGCCGCAGCCCCCGGGGCGTGGCGTGGAATCCCGCCGCTTCCAGGACCTCGCCGAGTGCCGAGGTCAGCGCGGGGGCCCCGTTGACCCGCTCCACGGTGATGGTGCCCAGGGCCCCCTCCCGGGCCGCGCCGGCCACCGCCTCGGCCGCCGCCACCAGCCGTGCGTCCTGCCCGGCGGCCCGGGCCCGCCCGGTCGGGTCCTGCACCTCGGCCTCCGTCGGCGGATGCGTCGGCCAGGCCAACAGGGTCTTGCCGCCCCGCTCCATGTACAGCGCCAACTCGCCGTCGACCAGGACGACCAGCGAACCGGCCTTGCGCCCGGGCTTGTGGCCGGCGCCGGTCGGCGGCTCGGGCCACGCAAGGGCCGCACCGTACGCATTGGCCGGGTCCGCCGCCGCCAGGACCACCGCCCGTGGGCCACCCGCCGTCGGCTTGCCGGCACCGGGCACGGACGACCGGCCGGGCCCGCCCCCGTACGGCGTCGGGAAGGCGTGCGCGGCGCCCGTACCCACGGCGGGGGAGACCGCGTCGAGGAAGTCCGGGACGTCGTCCGGGGCGCGGCCCCCGTGGAGGTCACCGGCGTCGGCGGCAGCGCCGCGTTCCCGCGCCGCGGCCATCGCCCGCAGCCGGTCCACCGCCCCGTCCATCGCGAACTGCGCCGCGCCCAGCCCCTCCACCACGTAACCCCGTCGCGCCTGACCGCTCTCCTCGAACACCGACAGCACCCGGTACGCCGCGGAGAACCCGCCCTCGACGCCCTCCGCCGCGACCGCCCCGCGGGTCACCACCCCGTGCCGGTCCAGCAGGGTGCGGGCCAGTGCGTGGGCGCGCAGGGTCGGGTCGGGCTCGGCTGCGGGGAGCAGCGACCACCGTCCGCCGACCGTGGGCGGCCCGCCCCGGGAGGCCGGGCGGGCGGCGCCCGTCAGCGATCCGTACCGGCCGCGGGGGATCGTCCGGCGGGCGCGGTGGGCCGTTGAACCGGCGGTGCGGCCCGAACCCAGCAGCGCGCGCAGCGGGGCGAGCGTGTCGTTGGTCAGCCGGCCCGACCAGGCGAGGTCCCAGACGGTGTCGGCGAGCTGCGGATCGGTGGCCTCCGGGTGGGTGCCGGCCCGCACCCGGTCGGCGATCTGACGGAAGAACAGGCCGTACCCGTCGGCGAGGACGTCCAGCACGGACCGGTGCAGTTCCGTCAGTTCCAGCGGCTGGGGCGGAGGCAGCAACAGGGGCGCCGCGTCGGCCAGGTAGAGGCTGATCCAGCCGTCCTTGCCCGGGAGCGCGCCGGCGCCCGCCCACACCACCTCGCCCGATGCGGTCAACTCGTCCAACACCGCCGGGGCGTACCCGCCGACCCGGGAGGGCAGGACCAGCTTCTCCAGCGCGGATGCGGGCACGGCAGCTCCCTGCAACTGCTCGACGGCCCGTACCAGCCCGTCCGTCCCGCGGAGCCCGCCGCGCTCACCGACGTGCTGCCACCGGGGGAGGAACTGGGCGAGGGCCGCCGGGGGAACCGGCTCCAGCTCCTGGCGCAGGGCGGCCAGCGAGCGGCGGCGCAGCCGGCGCAGGACCGTCGTGTCGCACCACTCCTGGCCGATGCCCGCCGGATGGAACTCGCCCTGGACGACCCGTCCGGCCGCCGCGAGCCGGTGCAGCGCCCCGTCGGTGACCGCGCTGCCGAGCCCGAACCGGGCCGCCGCCGCCGCGGAGGTGAACGGGCCGTGGGTGCGGGCGTAGCGGGCCAGGAGGTCACCGAGGGGGTCCCCCACGGGTTCCGTGAACGCCTCCGGCACTCCGACCGGCAGGGCGGTGCCCAGCGCGTCCCGTAGCCGACCCGCGTCCTCGACGGCCGCCCAGTGGTCCGCCCCGGCGATCCGCACCCGGATCGCCCGCCGGGCGGCGGCGAGGTCCGTCGCCCACCGCTCGTCGGCGCCCCGCTCGGCCAGCTCCCCGGGTGTCAGCGGGCCCAGGAGGCGCAGCAGGTCCGCGACGCCCTCCGCGTCCTTGACCCGGCGGTCCTCGGTGCGCCACTGGAGTTCGCCCTCCAGTTCGGTCAGCACCTGCGCGTCGAGCAGTTCCCGCAGTTCCGCCTGGCCGAGCAGTTCCGCGAGCAGCCGTGAGTCGAGGGACAGGGCTGCCGCCCGGCGCTCGGCCAGCGGTGAGTCGCCTTCGTACAGGAACTGGGCGACGTACCCGAAGAGCAGCGAGCGGGCGAAGGGGGACGGCTCCTGAGTGGTGACCTCCACCAGTCGGACCCGGCGGGACTCGATGTCGCCCATCAGCTCGGTGAGCCCCGGCACGTCGAACACGTCCTGGAGGCATTCGCGGACCGCTTCGAGCACGATGGGGAAGGAGCCGAAGTCGCTCGCCACTTCGAGGAGTTGCGCGGCCCGCTGGCGCTGCTGCCACAGCGGGGTGCGCTTGCCGGGGCTGCGGCGGGGCAGGAGCAGCGCCCGCGCGGCGCACTCCCGGAACCGGGACGCGAACAGTGCCGAGCCGCCGACCTGGTCCGTGACGACCTGGTTGACGTCGCCCTGGTCGAACAGCACGTCGGCGGCGCCGACGGGGGCCTGCTCCGCGTCGAACGCGTCGCCCGTGCGGCCGGGTTCGGCGTCGAGGAGGTCGAGGCCCATCAGATCGGCGTCCGGGAGGCGGAGCACCAGCCCGTCGTCGGCGTGCATGACCTGGGCGTCCATGCCGTACCGCTCGGCGAGCCGGGCTCCCAGCGCGAGCGCCCAGGGGGCGTGCACCTGGGCGCCGAAGGGGGAGTGGACGACCACCCGCCAGTCGCCCAGCTCGTCGCGGAACCGCTCCACCACGATCGTGCGGTCGTCGGGCACGTGTCCGCACGCCGCGCGCTGTTCCTCCAGATAGGCGAGGACGTTGTCGGCGGCCCAGGCGTCGAGTCCGGCGGCCGTCAGCCGTGCCCGGGCGTCGTCCTTGGGCAGGGCGCCCACCTCGCGCAGGAACGCGCCGAGCGCGCGGCCCAGCTCCAAGGGGCGGCCGAGCTGGTCGCCCTTCCAGAACGGGAGCCGGCCCGGCACGCCCGGCGCGGGGGAGACCAGCACGCGGTCCCGGGTGATGTCCTCGATCCGCCAGGAACTGGTGCCGAGGGTGAACACGTCCCCGACCCGTGACTCGTAGACCATCTCCTCGTCCAGCTCGCCGACCCGGCCGCCGCCCTTCTTCGGGTCGGCCCCGGCGAGGAACACCCCGAACAGGCCCCGGTCGGGGATGGTCCCGCCGGAGGTGACGGCGAGCCGCTGCGCGCCGGGGCGGCCGGTGACCGTACCGGCGATCCGGTCCCACACCACGCGCGGACGCAGTTCGGCGAAGGCGTCGGAGGGGTAGCGGCCCGCGAGCATGTCCAGGACCGCGGTGAACGCCGACTCGGGGAGCGAGGCGAAGGGCGCCGCCCGGCGCGCCAGTGCCAACAGGTCGTCCACCTGCCAGGTGTCCATCGCGGTCACCGCGACGAGTTGCTGCGCGAGGACGTCCAGCGGATTGGCGGGCACCCGCAGCGACTCGATGGCGCCCGCGCGCATCCGCTCGGTGACCACCGCGGACTGCACCAGATCGCCCCGGTACTTGGGGAACACGACCCCCGTCGACACGGCACCCACCTGGTGCCCGGCCCGGCCCACCCGCTGGAGCCCGGACGCCACCGACGGCGGCGACTCCACCTGGACCACGAGGTCGACGGCGCCCATGTCGATGCCCAGCTCCAGACTGGACGTGGCGACCACGGCGGGCAGCCGACCCGCCTTCAGGTCCTCCTCCACCAGGGCCCGTTGCTCCTTGGACACCGAACCGTGGTGGGCCCGCGCGATGACCGCCGGCGCTCCCCGCGCGGCCCCGGAACCGCCCATCAGCTCGGCCGGTGCGTGGTCCTCCCCCAAGGGGACGCCGGTGGCCCGTTCGTACGCGATCTCGTTCAGCCGGTTGCACAGGCGCTCGGCGAGGCGCCGGGAGTTCGCGAACACGATCGTGGACCGGTGGGCCAGCACCAGATCGGTGATCCGCTCCTCGACGTGCGGCCAGATCGAGGGGCGCTCGCCGTCCGCGCCGGCCTGGGAGGCGGGCGAGCCCCCCAGCTCCCCCAGGTCCTCCACCGGGACGACCACCGACAGGTCGAACTCCTTGCCCGAAGGGGGCTGCACCACCTCGACCCGGCGCCCCGGCGAGAGGTAGCGCGCCACCTCGTCCACCGGGCGGACCGTCGCGGACAGGCCGATGCGGCGGGCGGGCCGCTCCAACAGCTCGTCCAGCCGCTCCAGGGAGAGGGCCAGGTGCGCGCCGCGCTTGGTGCCGGCCACCGCGTGCACCTCGTCCAGGATGACGGTCTCCACCCCCGTCAGCGCCTCCCGGGTGGCCGAGGTCAGCATCAGGAACAGGGACTCCGGCGTGGTGATCAGGATGTCCGGCGGGCGGTTCGCCAGGGCCCGGCGCTCGGCGGCCGGGGTGTCGCCCGAGCGGATGCCGACCCGGACCTCCGGCTCCGGGAGCCCGAGCCGGACCGCCTCCTGCCGGATGCCGGTGAGCGGGCTGCGGAGATTGCGCTCCACGTCCACCGCGAGCGCCTTCAGCGGCGACACGTACAGCACCCGGCACCGCTTCTTCGGATCGGCGGGGACGGGCGCCGAGGTCAGCTGGTCGAGCGCGGCGAGGAACGCGGCCAGCGTCTTGCCGGAGCCGGTCGGCGCGACGACCAGCACGTCGGAGCCCTCGCCGATCGCCCGCCACGCGCCGCTCTGGGCGCTCGTGGGCGCGGAGAACGCCCCCGAGAACCAACCGCGGGTCGCGGGGGAGAACGCGTCGAGAGCAGACCGCACCATGTCCCCATCCTGCACCCCGCCACTGACAACCGCCCCGACCTGCGCGAACACCCCGCGAGGCGGTCCCGGACGGCGGAGCGGGCGGCTGGCGCAGAATGGGACCCATGGGCGGCAACGCGGAACGCGCACGGCACTGGCAGTACCCGGAGCTGCCCGGGGTCGACCTGCTGCGGGCCCGGTACGTCCACAAGAACTTCGTCCGGCACACCCACGAGGGCTTCGTGATCGCCGCGATCAGCGAGGGCGTGGAGATCTTCCACCACGGCGGCTTCGACCAGTACGCGGGCCCCGGCACGCTCGCCCTGGTCAACCCCGACACCCCGCACACCGGTCGGGCGGGCGTCCCCGAGGGCTGGCGGTACGGTGCCGTCTACCCCGGGCCCGAGCTGGTCGCCGAGATCGCCGCCGAGACCACCGACATCCGCGGCGCCCCCGGGTTCGCCAGCCCGGTCCTGGACGACCCGTACGCCGCCGGCCTCGTCCACCGGGTGCTGCGCGCCGCCGACGAGGGCGACCCGCTGGCCGCCGACACCTTCCTGCGGGCCGCGGTCACCCGGCTGCTGCGGCGCAACGGCGGACCGCTGCCCCAGCGCCCCGTCCGCTCGGCCGGGGCCCGCACCGCGGCCCGCGCCCGTGCCGTGCTGGAGGAGCGGTTGGACCGGCCGCCGACCCTGCACCGCCTCGCCACCGACCTGGGCACCACCCCGTTCGCCCTGCTCCGGGCCTTCCGCGACGTCTACGGGATGCCCCCGCACAGCTGGCTCACCGATGCGCGGGTGCGCCGCGCCCGTCGGCTGCTGGACGCCGGCGTGCGCCCCGCGGACGTGGCGATCGCCGTCGGCTTCAGTGACCAACCCCACCTCAACCGTCACTTCACCCGCATCGTGGGCGTGCCCCCGGGCGCCTACCAGCGCGAGCGCAAGAACGTACAAGAACCGTCCGGCGGCCTCGTCGTACCGTCGAAGGCGTGGCAGAACAGATAGCACCCGCCTCCGCGGGCCCGACGGACTCCCCGGTCAGACCCGGTGCGCCCGCCAAGCGCGACGCCGCCGTCGTCCGGGACGCCCTGGGCGTCGGCGTGGCCGTCGGCCTCTCCGGCTTCGCCTTCGGCGTGACCGCGGCGGGCAGCGGCCTCACCCTCCTCCAGACCTGCGCCCTGAGCCTCCTGGTGTTCACCGGGGCCTCCCAGTTCGCCCTGGTGGGGGCGCTCGCCGCGGGCGGCAACCCGCTGACGGCGGCGGCCGGGGCGTTCTTCCTCGGCGTGCGCAACGCCTTCTACGGACTGCGCCTGTCCCAGTTGCTCGCCCTGCCCCGGGCGGTGCGGCCGTTCGCCGCGCAGTGGGTCATCGACGAGACCACCGCCGTCTCGCTCGCCCAGCCCACGCGCCGGGCGGCCCGGATCGGCTTCACGGTCACCGGGGTCACCCTCTACGTGCTCTGGAACCTCACCACGCTGCTCGGCGCGCTGGGCGCGGAGGCCATCGGCGACACCGACGCCTGGGGCCTGGACGCGGCGGGACCCGCGGTCTTCCTCGCCCTGCTGGCGCCCATGCTCCGCACCCCCGCCGAACGCGCCGTCGCCGCTCTGGCGGTCCTCCTCGGCCTGGGGCTGCTGCCGCTGCTGCCGGCCGGGGTGCCGGTCCTGCTCTCGGCCCTCGCCGCACCCGTGGTCCTGTACGTCAGCGGGCGCCGGAGCCCCGCGCACGGACCCGCCGCGGACCCGCGGAAGGGCCCCCACCACCCCAGTGGCACCGACACCGACACCGATGCCGGCCGTGACGCCGGGGGGAGGTCCGGGGACCGATGAACGAGACGACCGTGTGGATCGCGATCGGCGTCACCGCCGTCGGTTGTTACGCCGTCAAACTGCTCGGCCTCCTGGTGCCCGCGGGCGCCCTGGAACGCCCTCTGGTGCGTCGCCTGGCCGCCCTCGTGCCGGTGGCGCTGCTCGCCGCGCTCACCGCCCAGCAGACCTTCTCCGACGGCGCCGAACTCCTCCTCGACGCCAAGGCCGCCGGACTCGGCGCGGCGGCCCTCGCCCTGGTCCTGCGGGCACCCTTCCTGGTCGTCGTCGGGGCGGCCGTGGCCGTCACGGCCGGCGTACGGGCGCTGACCGGGTGACCGGCAGCCGCCCGGCCCGCCCCGGACCGGGCCGTTCAGCCGATGGACCGGCCGTGGGCCCGCAGGGTGCGCAACGCCTCCAGGGTGACGATGGGGCGCCACTCCAGCGCCGTGCCGGGCGCCCACAACCGCCACTGGATCGGCCAGCCCCCGTCGCTCTGCTGCTGCGCCGCCAGCACGTCCAGTGACCGGGCCATCTCCGCCTCCGTGAACCAGGCGCGCGCCAGCGAGCGGGGGGAGCGCGCGAAGTGATGCGGGTAGTGGTGCTCCTTGGGGGCGTACCCGGGGGCCACCGGGAAGTCGTCGAGCCGCTCCGGGTCCAGGACCGCGAGCCGCTGTTCCCGCACCAGCCGTCCCAGCCGGTCGGCGGCGGCCTCCGCGCGCGAGCGGTCCGGAACGGAGTCCAGGAACACGATCGCGGCCTCGATCTCGTAGGGGTGCGACTTCTCCAGCGACTCCACGGCGTGCCAGCAGAAGTCCGTCGCCCGGAACAGCCAGGCGTGCCAGACGTCGTTGCGGTGCAGCAGGCCCACCACCGGGCCCGTCGCCAGCAGGTCCCCCGGCGGATGGTCCACGACCGGCACGAACGGCGCCGACGGGTACGCCCGCTGGGTCGGCAGCACCGAGGGCAGGGCCCCCTCCGGGGTGGACACGGACGTCAGGTGGCGGCCGAGCCGCTCCACGCGCTGTCCGCCGCACCGCCCGATCGAGTCGAGCACCCGCAGCGCGTGCGCGGCGTGCAGGGGCTGGCTCACCGGCCCCCTGAGGTCGGGTTCGAGGGCGTGCCCGTAGCCGCCGTCCTCGGTGCGGTACGCGTCGAGGGCGGTCTCCACCGCGTCGGCGTCGGCCGCGCCCAGGAACTCGTACGCGAACCTGCGCTGCTCCAGCACCCGCGCGGTGAGCCACAGGAAGTCCGCCGCGCGGGCGAGCGGGGTGTGCGCCGGGGTGGGCTGCGCGGCTGAGGGAGCCGGGGCGGTGGAACGTGTGGCGGGCTGCGAGGGCAGGGGGAAAGCTCCGGATTCGGCCATGTCACGACCGTAGAGGCCGAGCGCCGTGCGGGGAGCCGTACCGGTCCGGCTGCACCCTCAGGGGCGGGATACTGGAGGCATGCGGTTGACGGTTTTCTGGCAGCGGATGGCGGACCACTTCGGTGCGGGGTACGCCGAGTCCTTCGCCCGTGACCACGTGATGGCGGAGTTGGACGGGCGCACGGTGCACCAGGCGCTCGCGGCAGGGTGGGAGGCGAAGGACGTGTGGCGGGCGGTGTGCGAGGCGGTCGGCGTGCCGGCGCACCTGCGCTGACCGGCCGCCGCCGCGCACGGGTCGGGGTGTCCGGTTCGCAAGGGTGGGGCGGAAACCGCTTGGCGTAGGCGAAACTTGCACGGTGGCACCCATCGATGACACGGACGACAGCACGCGCACGGCAGGTCCGGCCGACGGCGCGGACACCTCCCGGGCGGCACGGATATCCCGGGACCCCACCCCGTCCACCGGGGCGGCACCGCCGCCCGCGGCCCGGTCCGACGGAGCGGCCCCGGTGGACGACCGGAGCGTCAAGATGCCCCGCTGGCTGCCGCGCGCCATCGTGCTGGCCCTCGCCCTGTACGCCTGCTTCCAGCTCGGCAGCTGGGCGTTCCACCAGCTCACCGGCCTGCTGATCAACATCCTGATCTCGTTCTTCCTGGCGCTGGCCATCGAGCCCGCCGTGAGTTGGATGGCGGCGCGGGGGATGCGCCGGGGTCTCGCCACGGCGACCGTGTTCCTGGGGCTGGTGGTCGTGACGGCGGGCTTCGTCACGATGATGGGATCGATGCTCGCCGGCCAGATCGCGAGCATCTCCGAGGACTTCCCCAAGTACCTCGACTCGGTCATCAACTGGACCAACACGACGTTCGGCACCGAACTGAACCGGGTCAAGGTCCAGGACAGCCTCGTCCACTCCGACTGGCTCCAGAAGTACATCCAGGACAGCGCCACCGGTGTCCTGGACGTCTCCGCGCAGGTGCTGGGCGGGCTGTTCCACCTGCTGACCGTGCTGCTGTTCGCGTTCTACTTCGCGGCGGACGGCCCGCGGCTGCGACGGGCGCTGTGTTCGGTGCTGCCGCCCGCCCGGCAGGCCGAGGTGCTGCGGGCCTGGGAGATCGCCGTCAACAAGACGGGCGGGTACCTGTACTCGCGCGGGCTGATGGCCCTGGTGTCCGGCGTCGCGCACTACATCCTGTTCGAGGCCCTGACGGTGCCCTACGCGCCGGCCTTGGCGGTGTGGGTGGGCCTCGTCTCCCAGTTCATCCCGACCATCGGCACGTACCTGGCGGGCGCCCTGCCCATGCTGATCGCCTTCACGGTCGACCCCTGGTACTCGCTGTGGGTGCTGATCTTCGTCCTGGTGTACCAGCAGTTCGAGAACTACCTGCTCCAGCCGAAGCTGACCGCCCGGACCGTGGACATCCACCCGGCCGTCGCCTTCGGTTCGGTCATCGTCGGCACGGCGCTGCTCGGCGCGGTGGGCGCGCTGATCGCCATTCCGGCGGTCGCCACCCTCCAGGCGTTCCTCAGCACGTACGTCCGGCGGTACGACGTCACGGACGACCCCCGGGTCCAGGGCCACCCGCGCAAGACGACCGGAGGCGCGTTCAGCCGGGTCCGCGGGTTGCTGGGCGGTTCGGCGGCCCGTACCGCGCGGACCCGCTCCGCGGACGCCGACGGGGTGCCCGGCGGCTGACGCCGGGGCACCCGAGGCACGCGGGGGTACCGCACGGGGGGCGGTGGTCGGACGGGCTCCGACCACCGCCCCCCGTGCGTGTCGGGGCACGTCAGGGCTTGTCAGGCGCTTGTCGGGGCGTGTCAGGGGTGTTCCGGGGGTGCGACGTAGGCTCGGTGGTGCCGCGTGGTGCGCTTGACACCAAAATCGAACATCCATTCTGATGGGGGTGGTCCGAAGCGCGTGGCCGACCGGTTCCCCGCCCCGATCGCCGGGGTTCTCGGGCGGTTTCGGGGCGGTCTCCAGGGCCGCCGAGAGGTTTCGGCGGTGTCCTCGGAGGCCGTGGTCGCCGGAGTTATCCACAGGTCGGACCGGCGTCGGGGCGCGTTGTCAGTGGCAGGCGTTAGCGTCTTTGACGTGAAGCGATCGACTCAAGCAAATCGGGTGGAACCCATGGCAGGAACCGACCGCGAGAAGGCGTTGGACGCCGCGCTCGCACAGATCGAACGACAATTCGGCAAGGGCGCGGTGATGCGCCTGGGCGAGCGGCCGAACGAGCCCATCGAGGTCATCCCCACCGGGTCGACCGCCCTCGACGTCGCCCTCGGGGTCGGCGGACTGCCGCGCGGACGCGTGGTGGAGGTCTACGGGCCGGAGTCCTCCGGCAAGACCACCCTCACCCTCCACGCCGTGGCCAACGCGCAGAAGGCCGGCGGTCAGGTCGCCTTCATCGACGCGGAGCACGCCCTCGACCCCGAGTACGCCAAGAAGCTCGGCGTCGACATCGACAACCTCATCCTGTCCCAGCCGGACAACGGTGAGCAGGCCCTGGAAATCACGGACATGCTCATCCGTTCCGGTGCCCTCGACCTCATCGTCATCGACTCCGTCGCGGCGCTCGTACCGCGCGCGGAGATCGAGGGTGAGATGGGCGACTCGCACGTGGGCCTCCAGGCCCGACTGATGAGCCAGGCCCTGCGCAAGATCACCAGCGCGCTCAACCAGTCCAAGACCACGGCGATCTTCATCAACCAGCTCCGCGAGAAGATCGGCGTGATGTTCGGCTCCCCGGAGACGACGACCGGTGGCCGCGCCCTGAAGTTCTACGCCTCGGTCCGCATCGACATCCGTCGCATCGAGACCCTCAAGGACGGCACCGATGCGGTGGGCAACCGCACCCGCTGCAAGGTCGTCAAGAACAAGGTCGCGCCGCCGTTCAAGCAGGCCGAGTTCGACATCCTCTACGGCCAGGGCATCAGCCGTGAGGGCGGGCTGATCGACATGGGCGTGGAGCACGGCTTCGTCCGCAAGGCCGGTGCCTGGTACACGTACGAGGGCGACCAGCTCGGCCAGGGCAAGGAGAACGCGCGCAACTTCCTCAAGGACAACCCCGATCTGGCCAATGAGATCGAGCGGAAGATCAAGGAGAAGCTCGGCGTCGGAGTGAAGCTCGAGGTCCCGGCCGGTGAGCCGGGGGCGGACGCGGCCGTCACCGCACCCGCGGAGGAGACCAAGACGGTCCCCGCCCCGACGGCCAAGACCACCAAGGCCAAGGCCACGGCGGCCAAGAGCTAGCCCGTGACACGGCGAACCGAATGGTCGGACCCCGAGGACTCCCCCCTCCGCCCCGCGGAGCGGGAAGGCCGGTGGGGCGCGGCGGGGGACGGGAGGTCCGGGGCGGGCCGCCCCGGACGCGCCGCCCCGCCGGGGGACCCGGCCGAGGGGGAAGACGGCCCTGCCCCCCGGCGGCGAGGCCGTCGCGGCCACCACGACAGCGGCTCCCCCTCCTCGTCGAGGGCCGAGCAGGGGGAGCCGCCCCGGGACCCGGCCGAGCAGGCGCGCGCGATCTGTCTGCGTCTGCTCACCGGGACCCCCCGCACCCGCAAGCAACTCGCGGACGCCCTGCGCAAGCGGGAGATCCCCGACGAGGTCGCCGAAGAGGTGCTGACCCGCTTCGAAGAAGTGGGCCTGATCAACGACGGTGCCTATGCGGACGCCTGGGTGGAGTCCCGGCACCACGGCCGGGGCCTCGCCCGCCGCGCGCTCGCCCGTGAGCTGCGGACCAAGGGCGTCGACTCCGCCGTGATCGACGAGGCCGTGGCGCAACTCGACCCCGAGCAGGAGGAAGCCACCGCCCGCGAGCTGGTGGCCCGCAAACTGCGCACCACCCGCGGGCTGGACCGCGACAAACGGCTGCGCCGCCTCGCGGGCATGCTCGCCCGCAAGGGCTACTCCGAGGGCCTGGCGCTACGGGTGGTCCGGGCGGCCCTGGAGGAAGAGGGCGAGGACCCGCAGGCGTGGGACCCGGGCTACGGGGAGTGACCCCGGGCGAGCTCCGGCGGGCGAGCCGCGCTCCGGGTCAGCGGGTCCCGGCGCGGGGGACACCCGATTCAGGAGCACCGGCGCCGGCTTCGAGGGGGTCGGAGCCCCGGGCGCCGGAGTCGGGGGCACCGAGCCCCTCGATCAGCCGGTTGAGGAACCGGTCGAAGGTGGCTTCGGGGGTGACGGGCCGCTGGGGAGCGGCGAGCGCTTCGGAGAGTTCCGGGTGGTGGCCGTCCGCGGCGACGACGGCGAGGTAGCGGGCTTCGGCCGCGGTCCGGTCGAAGGACCGAGAGGCCGCGGCCTGCGCGATCTCGTACGTCACGTGCCCGGTCACGAACGCGGTGAACTGGGCGAAGACCTCCACCCGCGTCGCACCGTCCAGGCCGGAGGGCCGCAGGGCGGCGAGTGCGTACTCCAGGAAGGCCAGGGTGTTCGGCCCGGGGGTCCGACGGCTGGACAGGGCGACCGGCAGCCAGGGGTGCCGCAGCATCAGGGCACGCTGGAGGTGCGCGATGGCCTTCGCCTCGGCGCGCCAGTGCCCGCAGGGCGTGCCCCCGGTCGGCAGTTCCCCGCTGACCCGGTCGACCATCAGCTCCAGCAGCGTCTCCTTGTCGGGGGCGTAGCTGTAGAGCGACATCACGCCCGCTCCGACCTCTGCCGCCACCCGTCGCATGGTGACCGCCTCCAGCCCCTCGGCGTCCGCGACGGCGACGGCGGCGGCGGTGATCGCCGCGCGGCGATGGCGTCGCGCACGCGCAACCCCCGGTCCGCACCGACCTGGTCGCTGCCCTCGGGCAAGCCTCCGCTGGCCGCCCGGGCGATGCGGTCGACCTGGCGCCGGCTCCCGGCCCACCCTCCTGGTGCGCTCGCCCTACGGTCGGGGCGTGCCCTGGTCCGCCCAGTACGGCCTGCTCTTCGCCGAACAGGGCTTCCACGTGGTCATCCAGAGCTGCCGCGGCACCGGCGGCTCGGCGGCTCGGGCGGCGAGTTCGACCTGTGGCGCAACGAGGCGGCCGACGGGCGGGCCGCGGCGGCCTGGCAACGCGAACAGCCTTGGTTCACCGGTCGGTTGGGTACGGTCGGCCCCAGCTACCTCGGCTACGTGCAGTGGGCCCCCGCCGCCGGAGCTGAAGGCGATGGCGATCCAGGTGGGACTGCACGACCCCCACGCCCTGTTCCACACCCGCGACGGCGCGCTCCGCCTGGAGAACGCCCTCGCCATCGGGGTGGGGATGACCTACCAGCACCGGGGGGCGGGGGCGTTCCTCAAGGCCACCCTGCGTCTGGCGCGCCGGCTGCGCGAGGTCACCGGCGCCCGGCCGCTGCGCGGATCGTACGCACCCGCCCTCGGGGGTGGAACGCCCTGACAGGACGCGGCGTTGACACATCCGGACGCCGTGGACCCGTACTGGGACGGTGCGTCGCTGGCACGGGCAGCAGAGCGGCAGAGCGGCAAACCGTGCCGACCAGCCTGATCACCGGATGGCACGACGTATGGGTCGACCAGACCTTCGAGCAGTACGCACGACTGCGTCGGGCCGGCTGCGAGACGGCCCTGCTCGTCGGCCCCTGGACCCACACCTCCGTCCTGCAACAGGGCTGGCCCGAAGTGTTCACCGAAACCCTGGCTTGGCTGCGCACCCATCTGCACGCCGACCGCTCCGGTCTGCGTCCCACCGGGGTGCGCGTGCACCTCGGCGGTGCGGACGACTGGCGCGACCTCGACGCATGGCCCGCGGACCCGTCCACCACCGCGTGGTTCCCCACCCGGGACGGGCACCTCACGCGCCAGCCCCCCACCGACCCCCTCCCGCTGACCTCCTTCCGCTACGACCCCGCCGACCCCACTCCGTCCCTGGGCGGCCCACTGCTCTCCCGTACCGCGGGCGCCCGGGACAACGGCCGACTGGAGGACGTCAACGTCTGCGACGGGCTGGGGCGCCTGCGCACGACGGGTGGGGAGCTCACACGGATCACCGTGCCGATGAGCGCCACGGCTCACCGCTTCGCCGTCGGGCACCGCCTGCGCTGGCAGATCAGCGGGGGCGCCCACCCCCGGTACGCCCGCGGTTCCGGCACCGGGGACCCGCCCTTGGACGCCGCCCACCTCGTCCCGGCGCACCTCACGCTCCACGCGGATTCGGCGCTGCTGCTCCCCCGGGGAGCCACGGCCGCCCTGCCCCAGGGCCCCGAGGAGAACGACTGACCGGCCGAAGCTCCGGGGTACGCCATCGGCCCGGGGCGGGAGGTCGCCGCCCCGGGCCGATGGCCGTCGGGTGCGTCAGCCGCCGTCCGGTGCGGCCGTCAGGTGCTCCGCCGGGCCGGTGACGGGCAGCCCCGCGGCGCGCCACGCCTGGAAGCCGCCCACCAGGTCGGTCGCCCGCCGCAGCCCGAGCCGGTGCAGCGACTCGGCGGCCAGACTCGATGCGTACCCCTCGTTGCAGACCACCACCACCCGCAGGTCGTGGCCGGTCGCCTCGGCCGCACGGTGGCTGCCGAGCGGATCGAGGCGCCACTCCAACTCGTTGCGTTCCACCACCAGGGCCCCCGGGATCAGACCGTCCCGGTCCCGGAGGGCGGCGTACCGGATGTCGACCAGCAGGGCGTCACCCGCCCCGGCGGCGGCGTGCGCGTCCTCGGGGGCGAGCCGGTCGAGACCGGAGCGGACCCGCTCCAGGTGCACGTCCACGGACACCGCGCCGGTCGTGCTGTTCGCGTCGCTCACTGCCAGTCCTCCGGGAGTTCGACGTGCTCCAGCCGCATCACCCGTCCCGAGCGGCTGTACCGCCGGATCCGGGGCAACGGCGGGTAGTAGGCGTGCACGGAGACGGCGTGTTCGGTCGGTGACTCGTTCAGCACCTCGTGCACGTGGTGCCGTCCGAACGAGCGCCCCTTCCCCGCGGTCAGCCGCCGCGTGCGGTCGAGGCCCTCGCCGAGTTCGAGGGTCAGCCAGCCCTCGGTGGGCAGTCGGGCACTGACGGAGTGTTCGCGCAGTTCACCGCGGGCGGTGAGGAAGGCGCCGACGGATTCGGCGTGGTCGTGCCAGCCGGTGCCGGTGCCGGGCGGCCAGCCGATGAGCCAGGCTTCGCTGCCGCCGGGGCCTTCGAGCCGCACCCAGGTGCGGCCCTCGGGGTCGAGGGGGAGGGAAGCGACGAGGTCCTCGTCCGCGGCGACACGGCGGACGAAGTCGAGGAGTTCCGCCTGCATCGGCGTCCGCGGGGACGGGGCGGAGTACGGGGAGGGGGCTACGGGCGCGGAAGGGGGCACGGTGCCGTCCTGAAGGTTCGCAGGAACCACCCGCCCGCCGTCGACGGGACGCAGTGCACGAGGACGTGCCCGCGTACGGAACCGGACCGAACGGCGGCGGAGTGGCAGGAGGGGGCGAAAGTCAGGACCAGCGACACACGCAGCCCGCGTAGCGGACCAGGTCCATGTGGACCCTCCGCCACAGGCGCACATCGGTGTCGGTCACGTTCCGGAGTACACCACGGTGCCGGGAGGCGGTCAACCGAGTGTCACGGGGCGGACGTTCCCCCTGGGAGCAGCCGCGCGGACGCCCGGTAGCCGTCCTGAGCACGCCTGCCCCCGCGTGCGCCCCCACCCCGACGGCCGGTGCTCCCACCCCGACGGCCGGTGCTCCCACCGCGACGGCCGGTGCTCCCACCGCGACGGCCCGTGCTCGCACCCGACGACCGGCGCTCACGCCGGGTCGGCGGCCTCCGCCGGCTGCTCGGCCCCGCCCAGCACGACGTCCGCCGCCGCGTACAGCTCGACCGGCTGCACCCCGTTGAAGGTCGCCGCCAGATGCCCGTCCGGACGGACGAGGAGCACGGTGTGGGCCGCCGCGTCGAGGTAGGACTCCGTCACGAGGAGTTCGGCCCGGCAGGGGAGCGCGGACACGGCGGCCGTGAGCCGGGGCATGAGGCCCGCGCTCGCCCAGTGCCGTCGTTCCCAGACGCCGGTGCCCGGTGCGACCAGCAGCACCACCAGGTGGCCGAGCCCCAGCCGGTCCCGGAGCTGCACGAAGGTGCCGTCCTCGGCGGTCACCACCACATCCGCCACCGGTTCGCCCGGAGCCGTGCCCACCAAGGCCGCCGACGGGGACGGCGCGGGGGTGAGGGGCGAGCCCGCGTACGTGCCGGGCGCGCCCAGCGCACCGCGCCCCAGGTGGCCGTCCGTGAGCAGGGCGTCGTGCCCCCGGGCGGCCCCGGGCACGTAGGACCGCAGCCCGCCTCCGCCGCGCAGCAGGGGCAGTGCCTGGTCGGCGGCGCGCAGCCGGGCGGCGACCACGGCGCGGCGTTCGGTCTGGTAGCTGGCGAGCAGGCCGTCGGCGGGTCCGTGGTGCCAGGCGTGGGCGAGCTTCCAGGCGAGGTTGTTCGCGTCCCGCAGGCCCTCGTCCAGCCCCTGGGTGCCGAGGGCGCCGAGCAGATGGGCGGCGTCCCCCGCGAGGAACGCCCGGCCGACCCGCCATCTGCGGGCGAGCCGGTGGTGGACGGTGTGGACCCCGGTGTCGACGAGTTCGTAGGCGGGCGCGCTGCCGTCGTTCCAACCGGTCAGGGTCTCGTGCACCCGGGCGACCAGGGCGTCCGGGGTGACCAGCTCGTTCTTCGGAGGCAACAGCCAGTCCAGGCGCCACGACCCGTCGGGCAGGGGGCGGCCGGTCACCTCGGTGCCCGACAGTCGCCACGGCGGCATCCGGTGCACCAATGCCTCGCCGGGGCGGGGGAGTTCGGTGCGCAGGGTGGCCACCGCGTGGCGTTCGACGGCGGTGCGGCCGGGGAAGCGGATGTCGAGGAGCTTGCGGACCGTGGACCGGGGGCCGTCGCAGCCCACCAGGTAACTCCCGCGCCACCAGGTGCCCTTGGGGCCGCGGGTGTGCACGGTCAGCCCCGATCCGTCCTGCTCGACGCCGTCGACCCGGCTGTCCACGGCGACCTTGACGAGGCTCTGCCCGTCGATCGCCTCGCGCAGCGCGGCCGTCAAGGAGTGCTGGGCCAGGTGGAGCGGAGAGGGGGTCGTGTGATCGAAGGCGAGGTGCTGGGCGGACTGCTTGCGGCGCAGGGCCCGCCAGCCGGTCCAGCGGGTTCCGGTGCCCGCCTCGGTGAAGGACGCGCCGATCAGTTGCTCGACCCACCGCACCGTGTCGTCGTGCAGCACCGCCGTGCGCGCCGGGCGCGGTTCCTCCTTGCCGGGACCTTCGTCGAGGAGGACGCTGGGGACGCCGGACCGGGCGAGGGCGAGGGCGAGCGTGAGCCCCACGGGGCCCGCTCCGACAACGATCACCGGGTCCACGGAGTGGCGCCCCCTGCCCGGAGTGGAGTCCGCGACGTCAGGTCAGGTGTACGGGACGTACTGAGGCGGAACGAAGGAACGGGGTGCACGATCACAGAACGTATGCAACCCATTGCCGGTGCTTGCGTCAAGTGACGGAGACAGTGGCGATGACCCCACTGCCTCCATGGCCCAACGCACGGGTCGCACGACGTCAGGGGCCCACGGTACGCGACCGGCCGGCACCCGCCCAGACCGCCCGGGGACGCACGGTGTCACCGGGGCGGCCGGGGCGCCCGCAGTCCGCTCAGGGGAGATCGACCTTGCTCGCCGCGGCGGCGCCCGTGCCGCTGCCGGTCGTCGGCCCGGGGACGGCCCCGTCGGCCAGCTGTCCGCCGGCGGGCGTGATCTGCGGACCGGTCTTGGCCCGGCTGCCCCGCCTCTCGATCCAACTGGCCAGCGAGGAAAGGGCCAGGCAGAGGGCGACGTAGATGGTGCCCACGACGATCACGATCGGGGTGATCGGGTTCTCGTCGTTCACGATGATGGTGGTGGCCATCTTCCGGGCCTCGTAGAGCAGTTCCGGGAAGAGGATGACGTAACCGAGGGAGGTGTCCTTCAGGGTCACCACCAGCTGGCTGATGATCGACGGCAGCATCGAGCGGATCGCCTGCGGCAGTTGGAGCATCACCATCACCTGCGACTTGCGCAGGCCCAGCGCGTAGGCGGCCTCCACCTGTCCGCGGGGTACGGCGTTGATGCCGGCGCGCAGCACTTCCGCCTGGACCGAGCCGTTGTAGACGGTGAGTCCGATGACCAGGCCCCAGAAGGCGCTGTTCTCGCCGATGGCCCCGAGGTCGCTCCGGTAGGAGAGGAACAGCACCCACAGGGCGTAGATGGTGATCAGCAGCGGGATCGCCCGGAACAGCTCGATGAACCAGGTGGCCGCGGTGGAGACGGCCTTGTGGTCGGAGAGCCGCGCCACCGCGAGGAGCACCCCGAGGAGCAACGACAGCACGCCCGCGAGGGCGAACACCGTCAGGGTGCTCAGCAGGCCGTCGCGGATCCTGGCGCGGACGCCCGCGTTGTTGAAGATGTTCCAGACCTCGGGCTCCAACTGGCCCTTGACGTTCAGTCGGTAGATCGCGAACGCGACCAGACCGACCACGGCCGCCGAACCGATCACGGTGAACAGCCGGTTGCGGATCCGGGCCTTCGGGCCCGGTGTGTCGTACAGGACGCTGGAACTCATCGGGCGACCCCCAGGCGTCGCTCCAGCAGCCGGAACAAGCCGCTGATGGTGAAGGTGACGATCAGGTAGCCGAGGGCCACCCACAGGAAGATCCAGGCGATGTCGAAGCCCTTGTCGCTCAGGAGCTTCTGCACGCCGAACAACTCGGTGGCGCTGAACGCACCGGCGATGGCGGAGTTCTTGGTCAGCGCGATGAAGATCGAACTGAGCGGCGGCAGCACCGTCCGGGTGGCCTGCGGGAGCACGATCAGCCGCAGGGTCTGGGAGAACGTCATGCCCAGGGAGCGCGCCGCCTCCGCCTGGCCGAGGGGAACCGTGTTGATGCCCGAGCGGACCGCCTCGCAGACGAACGCCGAGGTGTAGCAGCCCAGCGCCAGCAGCGCCTTGGTCCAGGGGTTCAGTCCGGGCATGAAGATGACCGGGACCACGAACCAGACGACCAGGAAGAGCAGGGTCAGGGGGGTGTTGCGGAACAGGGTCACCCAGACCGTGCCGAAGAGTCGCAGCGGCGGGATCGGGGAGACCCGGAATCCGGCGACGATGACCCCCAGCACCAGGGCGAGCAGTCCGCTGGCCAGCGTCAGCAGGATGGTGCCGATGAACCCCTCGCGGAACTCCGGGAGATGGTCGAGCAGTACGTTCACGGGGACGTCCTCGTGGGCGGCGGGCGGGCAGGGAGGGCCACCGCCGGGCGGCTCCTCGTGGGAGGCCCGGGGCGGCCGGAGTGCTGCCGGTGGACCGGTGCCGTCAGGCGGCGGCGCGATGGGACGCCGCCGCCCGACGAGTCAGCGAGCGGCGTCAGTAGCGTTCGAGGGCCGGGGGCTCGACGTAGGCGGAGCCGGACAGGCCGAGCGTCGCCTCGTACGCCTTCTTGTAGTCGCCGCTCTTCTGGTGCGCCTCCAGCGCGTTGGTCACGGCGTCCCGCAGGGCCTTGTCGCCCTTGTCCATGCCGATGCCGTAGGGCTCCTTGGTGAACGGCTTGCCGATCACCTTGAGCTTGGTGGGCCGCTGGGCGGCGTAACCCTTGAGGATGGCGTCGTCCGTGGTGACCGCGTCGACCTCGTTGTTGAGGAGCTGCTGCACGCACTCGGAGTACTTGGACAGCTCGATCGTCTTCGCGCCGTACTTGGGCTTCTTGATCTCCTGGAGCGGGGTGGAGCCCTTGATGGAACACACCGTCTTGCCCTTGAGGGTGTCCGGACCGGTGATGGCCGACTCGTCCTTGCGGACCAGCAGGTCGGCGCCCGCGAGGAAGTACGGTCCGGCGAAGCCGACCTGCTTCTTGCGCTCGTCGTTGATGGTGTACGTCCCGACGTACAGGTCGACCTCGCCCTTGGAGATGGCGGTCTCGCGGACGTTGGAGTCCACGGTCTTGAACTCCAGCTTGTCCGGCGCGAACCCCAGGTCGGCGGCGACCATCTTGGCGATCTCGATGTCGAAGCCGGAGCGCTTGCCGTCGGTGTCCTCGAAGCCGAGGAACGGCTGGTCGCTCTTGGCGCCGAAGACGAGCTTGCCGGCCGACTGGGCCTTCTTGAGGACGGGGGAGTCGATGGAGACGTCCTTGGCCACCACGTACGTCGGCAGCTTCGGGGCGTCCTTGCCCTCGGCACCGCCCCCGGGCTTGTCGCCGGCGTTTCCGGACTCACCGCCGCAGGCGGTGGCGGTGAGCGCGAGCACGGCGATCGCCGCCACGGCGGCGGACTGGCGGAGCTTCATGAGAGATCCTTCGGGTCGGCGGGATCGACGGGGTCGGTGGACCCGCGCCGTCGGCGGGGCGGGCACCGCGCCGGAGCGCGGCGCCCGGACGGGCGGGTACCGCGGAGCGGGCCGTCGCTCCCGAAGGGCCGGCCCGCGGTGGCGCGGCGCTCTCAGTGGTGCAGGATCTTCGACAGGAAGTCCTTGGCGCGGTCGCTGCGCGGGTTGTTGAAGAACTGTTCCGGGGCGGCCTGTTCGACGATGCGGCCGTCGGCCATGAAGACGACCCGGTTGGCCGCGGAGCGGGCGAAGCCCATCTCGTGGGTGACGACGACCATGGTCATGCCGTCGCGGGCGAGCTGCTGCATGACCTCCAGCACCTCGTTGATCATCTCCGGGTCGAGGGCCGAGGTGGGCTCGTCGAAGAGCATCACCTTGGGGTCCATCGCCAACGCCCGTGCGATGGCGACGCGTTGCTGTTGACCGCCCGACAGCTGCGCCGGGTACTTGTCCGCCTGGCTGCCGACGCCGACGCGGTCGAGGAGCGTGCGCGCCTTGTCCTCGGCCGTCTTCCGGTCGGTCTTGCGGACCTTCGTCTGGCCCAGCACCACGTTCTCCAACACGGTCTTGTGGGCGAACAGGTTGAACGACTGGAAGACCATGCCCACATCGGCGCGCAGCCGGGCGAGTTCGCGGCCCTCCTGGGGCAACGGGCGCCCGTCGATGGTGATGTCGCCGGAGTCGACGGCCTCCAGCCGGTTGATCGTCCGGCACAGCGTCGACTTGCCCGAGCCGGAGGGGCCGATCACCACGACGACCTCACCGCGGGCGATGGTCAGATCGATGTCCTGGAGCACGTGCAGGGCGCCGAAGTGCTTGTTCACGTCCTTCAGTACGACCAGGTCCTCGGCCGCGGGTACGGCGTCCTTGGTCACCGATACTTCAGTCATCGGCCATCCCTCCGTCCTCCTCGGTTGTGAGGACAGTAGTGATGCGTCAATGCCATCGTCAGTACATCTGAGCGGAACTTGAGCATAACGATCTGATAGCCGATACTCACTCTTCGTGAGGGGGAGTGCCGGGCCGCGTACCGGGTACGTAACGGTCGGAGTGTGGCGTCCCATGCCCCTTGACGTGGTCCTTTCCGATCCGCATGGATGCTGTGGAGCACCTGTGCGCGCTCCGCGCCCACGGAGCGCCACGCATGCCACGAACCGGAGGGAGCCGGCATGAGACTCCTCCTCGTGGAGGACGACGACCACGTCGCTGCCGCGCTGTCCGCGATCCTGGCCCGGCACGGCATCAGCGTCGTGCACGCCCGCAGCGGCGAGGAAGCGCTGCGCGCACTGCTGCCCGACGCGGCGCCCGGCAAGCCGCCATTCGCGGTGGTCCTGCTCGACCTGGGACTACCCGACCAGGACGGCTACGAGGTCTGCGGCAAGATCCGCAAGCGCAGCGCCGTCCCGGTCATCATGGTCACCGCCCGGTCCGACGTGCGTTCCCGGATACACGGCCTCAACCTCGGTGCCGACGACTACGTGGTGAAGCCGTACGACACCGGGGAACTCCTCGCCCGCATCCACGCCGTCAGCCGGCGCATCGTCCCCGACGAGGCGGCGCCCGCGACCGACGACCTCGCACTCGGCCCGGTACGCATCGAACTGCCCAACCGGCGGGTCACCGTCGACGGGGTCCCCGTGCCGCTGACCCGCAAGGAGTTCGACCTGTTGGCCCTCCTCGCGCAGCGCCCCGGAGTGGTGTTCCGTCGTGAGCAGATCATCAGCGAGGTGTGGCGCACCAGCTGGGAGGGCACGGGGCGCACCCTGGAGGTGCACGTGGCCTCCCTGCGCTCCAAGCTGCGCATGCCCGCCCTGATAGAGACCGTGCGGGGCGTGGGTTACCGGCTCGTCGCCCCGGCGCCGTAGAGGCCGCGGGTGCGCGCACGCCTCCTTCCGCTGCTCATCGTCCTCATGGCCGGGGTCCTGCTCGCCCTCGGCTTCCCGCTGGGGGCGAGCGTGGCGGCACAGCAACAGCAGAAGGTCGTCATCGACCGGATCGACGACACCGCCCGGTTCGCCTCGCTGGCCCAGTTCGTGACCGCCCGCAGTTCCGGTTCTCGGGTGTCGACCACCGACGAACGGAAGGAGACCCTGCGCCAGGAACTCTCCCGCTACCACCAGGTGTACGGCATCCGAGCGGGCGTCTTCTACCGCGACGACGGGCCGATGGCGAACGCACCGGCCAGTTGGCGCATCCCCGACCACGGGGACATCCGCGACGCCTTCCAGGAGGCCCTGCTGTCGCGCCCGGGGCACGACCCCGACCAGGTGTGGCCGTGGCAGGACGGCCGTCTCGTCGTGGCCTCCCCGGTCATCCGGGACGGGGACGTCCTCGCGGTCGTCGTCACCGACTCGCCGACCGAGCAGATGCGCGCCAAGACCCTGCGCGGCTGGCTGTTCATCGCCGCGGGGGAGGCCGCCGCGATGCTCGTCGCGGTGGGGGCGGCGCTCCGGCTGACCGGCTGGGTGCTGCGCCCCGTGCGCATCCTCGACGCCACCACCCACGACATCGCCACCGGCCGGCTCAAGTCCCGGGTCGCCTCCCTGGGCGGGCCGCCGGAACTGCGGCGGCTGGCGGGCTCGTTCAACGAGATGGCCGACCACGTCGAGACCGTGCTGGAGCAACAGCGCGCGTTCGTCGCTGACGCCTCCCACCAGCTGCGCAACCCGCTGGCCGCGCTCTTGCTGCGCATCGAACTGCTCGCCCTGGAACTACCGGAGGGCAATGCCGAGGTCGCCTCGGTGCGCACCGAGGGCAAGCGGCTCGCCCAGGTGCTCGACGATCTGCTGGACCTGGCGCTGGCCGAGCACGCCGAGGCGAATCTGAGGCTGGTCGACGTGGGTGCGCTGACCGCCGAGCGGGCCGAGGCGTGGCGGCCCCTCGCCGAGGACAAGGGGGTTCGGCTGCGGCAGCGGACGCCCGCGCTCACCGCGTGGGCGGACCCGATCGCCCTGTCCAGCGTGCTGGACGCGGTCATCGACAACGCGCTCAAGTTCTCGCCCCCGGGCGCCGAGGTCACGGTCACGGTCGCCGCCGCCGGGGCCCGCTCGCGGATCGAGGTGTGCGACGCCGGGCCCGGACTCACCGACGAGGAACTGGGCCGGGTGGGGGACCGGTTCTGGCGCAGCGCCCAGCACCAGAACGTCAAGGGTTCGGGGCTCGGACTGTCCATCTCGCGGGCCCTGCTGGCCCCGGGCGGCGGCACGATCGCCTACGCCAGGCGCGAGCCGGCCGGGCTGCGGGTGACGGTCAGCGTGCCCCGGGCCCGCGAGGAGTGACCGGCCGGGGCCGCTGCCTTCGACGGTGGTCGCGCTCCGTGCGCAAGGACCGGGCACCCGGTGCGGTCACGGCTTCACCGAGCGGTAATAGTTGCGGGCGCCCTCATGCAACGGCAGGGGGTCCGTGTACAAGGCCGTGCGTAGGTCGACCAGTTGGGCGGCGTGGACACGGCTACCGATGTGGTCTCGGCTGTCTATCACGGTACGGGTGAGCAGCTCGGTCAGTTCGCGACTGCTGCGATCCGTGGTGACGAGCAGGTTCGCCACCGACAGGGTGGACACCGTCGCCCCCTGCTGGGCCGAGGGGTAGGCGTCGGCGGGCATCACGGACGCCCGGTAGTAGCGCGAGGCCCCGCCCTGGTCGTGGAGGGCGTCCACCAGGTCGCCCAGTTCCACGAAGCGGATGTCGAACTCCTCCGAGAGCTCCCGCACCGAGGCGGTGGGCAGACCGCCGGACCAGAAGAAGGCGTCGATGTCGTCGGCCTTCAGTGCGCTGGTCATCGTGTCGATGCCGATGGACACCGGCTCGATGTCGCGCCGGGGGTCGAGCCCCGCGGCCGTCAGTACCCGGTCCGCTATCAGCCGCACCCCCGACCCCACCTGCCCCACGGCCACCCGCTTGCCCCGCAGCTGTTCGGCCGTGAGCACCGAGGAGGAGCGCGGGACGACCAGCTGCACGTAGTCGTCGTACAGCCGCGCGCAGCCCTGGAGCCGGTTCGCGCCGGGGCGTCCGGCGAGCCGGTACTCCTCCACGGCGTCGGCGGCGGCCACCGTGAAGTCGGCGGTCCCGGTGGCGAGGCGCTGCACGTTCTGCTGGGAACCCTCACTCGGCTTCAGCTGGACGTCCAGGCTCGGCGCGTCCTCCTTCAGCGCGGCCTTCAGCAGCCGGCCGTAGCGTTCGTAGACGCCGGAGTGCACTCCGGTGCTCACCGTGACCCGGCCGCTCGGCGTCTCCTCGTCCAGCGGGAGCACCCACCACAGCAGCAGACCGAGCACGACGAGCGACACCGCGCCGCCGCGGAGGGCACGGCGACGGTCGATGCGGGGCAGAGCGGGGAGCATGGCGCGATCCTGCCAGGTCACCGCGGTGCTGGCCAGGCTCGGGCGGCCGGCGACGAGCCGCCCGGGCCGCCGCCGGCGCTGGGCTTGCGGGTGCCCACCGGTTCTCCGACCAGCCGTCCCGACAGGTCGGTGGTGACGTGGAGCGTGTGGTCGCCGACACAGGCCGGCCGCTCGCCGTGGGGCTCGTCGCAGTACTTGACGTACCCCTCCAACCGGTCCGTGCGCCCCTCGACCAGACGCCAGACGCCGCCGTACTCGGAGACCACGGCGTCCGGCTGGTGGGGCCTGAGCCAGCCGGTGACGTGGGTGTGCACCGCCTTCAGGAACTCCTGCTTCTCCTCGAACGGCATGACCGGGCGGGCGTACTCGGGCCGCGGTTCGATGCCGCTGTCGGCCCACCGGTAGGCCGCCGCGTGGTAGGTGCGCCGGGCCAGGGCCGCGTACAGCTCGGTCGAGGTCTTGCCGACCAGGGTGGGCCGGTCCTTCCTGCCCTGCGGGAGGTCCCCGACCACCGAGGGGTCGACGATGTTGACCGTGATCGTCGCGGGGGGCACCGCCGCCCGCGGGGCTCCCGGCGACGCGCCGGGGGAGGGGGTCGGGGCCGGCCGGGGGCGCTGTCGGGGGACGAGCTGCCCGTACTGCTCCAGACAGGTGCCGATCTTGAGCAGCAGCACGTCGACGTTCCCGTCGTTCACCTCGGCCGCGATCCACGGCTCGGTGAGGGTGCCGCCGAAGGGCTTGATGCCGAGCACGTCGAAGTCGCAGCGCGCGAACTCCCGTTGGAGGGCCCGCCACGCCCCCGCTTCGGCCTCTGCTTTCCCCCGGGCCGCCCGCAGCGCGGGCCCGCACGCCGAACGTCGGTCACAGGTGCCCTTCTCGTCGTCGATGCGCAGCCGGACCACCGCGTCCGGGTCGTCCTTGACCGCGAAGGTCACCTCGGAACCGCTGTCGGCGGGGAAGAGGGAACGCGAGCCGATCACGGTCAGCTCTCCCGGGTAGACCTCCTCGGCCAACTCCTGGGCCCGCCCGCGGTCCTCACGGGTGGACGTCACGCAGCCGCTCACCAGTACCGCCAGGGCCACCGCGACCGGTGCCCCCCATCCCCGCCGCCACTTCATGTCGCCTCCCGCGCCGTCCGCTCCACCGGGCCGAGGCTATGCGCGCCGGCCGGGCCGGGGGATGAGTACGCCTACTCAAAGTCCGAGATGGTCCCGCGTGCCCCGCCGGGTGGCCGTCCCGGGCGTTCCCGTGCGCGACCCGGCAACTCCCGCCGGGATACGGACCATTGACACCACCGTTGGACTGGACCAATGATGCGGGCCATGCCGAGACCCCGAGCAGCACTCGCCGTCCTCGCCCCGCTCCTCGCCGCCCTGGCGCTGGCGGGCCCCACCGCGCCGACCCAGGCCGTCGCCGCACCCGCCGCCGGGGCAACCGCCGCGGCCTGGCCCTCGCCCGCCCCGGTCATCAACCGGGTCGACACCCGGGACCCCGTCGTCTTCATCACCATCGACGACGGCTGGTACCACGACCCGGAGGCCGCCAAGATCCTCCTGGACCGCCAGGTGCCCGCGTCCCTGTTCGTGCTGCCGGACGCGTACTCGTGGGACGCCGCCTACTACCGCAAGCTGCTCGACCACGGGCCGTCCCGCCTGGAGAACCACAGCGTCACCCACCCCGACCTCACCACCCTCGATGCGGCGGGCCAGCGCGCCGAGCTCTGCGGGGCCCGCAACCGCCACCTGGCCGCCTTCGGGGCCGAGCCCCGACTGACCCGCCCGCCGTTCGGCGCGCTCAACGGGGACACCGCGGTCGCCGCCCGTGCCTGCGGCTCCAAGGCGGTGGTCACCTGGACGCACGACCAGACCGACTGGGGGACCGCGCCCGCCGCGCCCGACCTGCGCCGTGGTGACATCGTCCTGCTGCACTTCACCCCGAACCTCGCGAAGGATCTGACGCGGGTGCTTGCTGCGGCCGATGCGGCGGGGCTGAAGCCGGCGGCGCTGCGCGACTACGTCCGCGACTGAGCGCGGCCGGTCCGTGGGGGGGCCTCCCGGGGGTTCGTTGTTCCCTGCGGGTGGGTGGGGGGTGCTCGCGCAGTTCCTCGCGCCCCTATCGGGGCGCCCTGGTGGGCGGGGCGGGTCGGCGGGGTGGTCGACCGGAGCGCTTACCCTGGACGGGTGAGCGGTAACGACGTGGCTGGCGGAACAGTGGACGGATTGAAAACGTACGAAGTGCGCACCTACGGGTGCCAGATGAACGTCCACGACTCCGAACGGCTGTCGGGGCTGCTGGAGGGCGCCGGATACGTCCGGGCCCCCGAGGGCTCCGACGGCGACGCCGACGTCGTCGTCTTCAACACCTGCGCGGTCCGGGAGAACGCCGACAACCGCCTCTACGGCAACCTCGGCCGGCTCGCCCCCATGAAGACGAAGCGCCCGGGCATGCAGATCGCGGTGGGCGGCTGTCTGGCCCAGAAGGACCGCGACACCATCGTCCGGCGCGCCCCCTGGGTGGACGTCGTCTTCGGCACCCACAACATCGGCAAGCTGCCGGTGCTGCTGGAACGGGCCCGCATCCAGGAGGAGGCCCAGGTCGAGATCGCCGAGTCGCTGGAGGCGTTCCCGTCCACGCTGCCGACGCGCCGCGAGAGCGCCTACGCGGCCTGGGTCTCGATCTCCGTCGGCTGCAACAACACCTGCACCTTCTGCATCGTCCCCGCACTGCGCGGCAAGGAGAAGGACCGCCGCACCGGCGACATCCTCGCCGAGATCGAGGCCCTGGTCGCCGAGGGCGTCTCGGAGATCACCCTGCTCGGGCAGAACGTCAACGCGTACGGCTCGGACATCGGCGACCGCGAGGCGTTCAGCAAGCTGCTGCGCGCGTGCGGCGCGATCGAGGGACTGGAACGCGTCCGGTTCACCTCGCCGCACCCCCGGGACTTCACCGACGACGTGATCGCCGCCATGGCCGAGACCCCGAACGTCATGCCGCAGCTGCACATGCCGCTCCAGTCCGGTTCGGACACCGTGCTGAAGGCCATGCGCCGCTCCTACCGCCAGGAGCGCTACCTGGGCATCATCGAGAAGGTCCGCGCGGCCATCCCGCACGCGTCGATCACCACGGACATCATCGTGGGCTTCCCCGGCGAGACCGAGGAGGACTTCGAGCAGACCCTCCACGCGGTCCGCGAGGCCCGCTTCTCGCAGGCGTACACCTTCCAGTACTCCAAGCGCCCCGGCACCCCCGCGGCGGACATGCCCGACCAGATCCCCAAGGAGGTCGTGCAGGCCCGCTACGAGCGCCTGGTCGCCCTCCAGGAGGAGATCTCCTGGGACGAGAACAAGGCGCAGGTCGGCCGCACCCTCGACCTCATGGTGGCCGAGGGCGAGGGCCGCAAGGACGGCGCCACCCACCGGCTGTCCGGCCGCGCCCCCGACAACCGCCTCGTCCACTTCACCAAGCCCGCCGAGGAGGTCCGCCCCGGTGACGTGGTCACCGTGGAGATCACCTACGCCGCGCCCCACCACCTCCTCGCCGAGGGGGAGGCCCTGAAGGTGCGCCGCACCCGTGCGGGCGACGCCTGGGAGAAGCGGAACGCGCAGGAGACCGCGAAGCCGGCCGGGGTCCTACTCGGCCTGCCCGGCATCGGCGTCCCCCAGCCCCTGCCCGCCGCACCGGGCGGTGCCTGCGGCAGCGCCTGCGACGCCGGCTGAGCCGCCCGGCCCCGGGCGGACTGGGAGTCACCCCCGTGCCGGGGCTACGCTGCCGATCATGCTTGTCGCCGCAGCCGTCTGCCCCTGTCCGCCCCTGCTCGTGCCCGAGGTCGCCTCGGGAGCCGCGCCGGAACTCGACGGTCTGCGCGCGGCGTGCGACGAAGCGCTGCGGGACGTCCTGGCGGCCCGCCCCGATCTGATCGTGGCCGTCGGTCCCGCCGACGGCCACGATCAGATCGGGTACCCGCAGGGCGCGCGCGGCACCTTCCGCACCTTCGGCGTTCCGCTGGACGTGAGCCTGGGGCGGGCGGAACCCGACGCTGACGCCCCGGGGCCCTGTCTGCCGCTGTCGCTGGCCGTCGGCGCCTGGCTGCTCGACCGGGCGGGCTGGACGGGACCGGTGCGGGGCCTGTCGGCGGGGTCCGACCGCGACCGTCGGGCCAACCACGGGGACGGCGCTCGTACGGCGGGGTCGGCCGACCGCGTCGCCCTGCTGGTACTGGGGGACGGCAGCGCCCGCCGGAACCTCAAGGCACCCGGCTACCTGGACGAGCGGGCCGAACGGGTCGACGCGGACCTCGCCCGCGCCCTCGGGCGGACGGACGACGGGACGTTCCTGCCCTCACTGGACGCCGCTCTCGCGCGCGACCTCATGATCTCGGGGCGGTCCCCCTGGCAGGTGCTCGACGGCGCCGCGGACGGCGCCCGGCTGACCGGGCGGCTCCTGTACGAAGCGGCACCCTACGGGGTGGGCTACTTCGTGGCCTCCTGGAGCTGACGGCCTCCCCGTCCGGGACCGACCGACCCCGGGAGCCTCAGGGTGCCGCCGCCCGGGAACGCTCCCGGGCGGTCACGCGTGCCTACTTGCGGGCGCCCTCGCCCGCCTCGTTGTCGGCGGCCCGCTCCGCGGACTGCTGCTGGGGGATCTCCACCGACTCGGTCGGGGCGCCGCGCTCGGCCACCGACGCCGCGGGAGCCGGCTCGGACCGCGCGGGGGCGGGAGCGTCACCGGCGACCTCCGTGACGGCGGCGGTCCCGGTGTCCGACGCGTCGGAGGCCGCCGGGTCGGCACCCGACCCGTCCGTTCCGTCCGCCCGGCCCGCCGCCGGATCGGCCGCCTTCTTCGACTTACGGAGGAAACGTGCGAAAACGCTCATGAAGTGCTCCATAACCTGCTCGTTCTGGTGAAATCCCTCGCCGCTCCCGTGCGGCCCATTGCGCCGCCAGAGTTCCCCGTTCCTCGCTCGACGGCGCCAGGACCTCGCAACAGGCAACGACGTCGTACGCGCACCGTCACGTAACTCGTTCGGGAAGCGTCGTGAGGTTTGCGAGACTGGTGCGGTGAGTACCGCACCCCCCGCGCCGCGGGTCATCGCCGTCGTCGGGCCGACCGCAGCAGGAAAGTCCGATCTGGGCGTCTTCCTCGCCCAGAGACTCGGCGGCGAGGTCGTCAACGCCGACTCGATGCAGCTCTACCGCGGGATGGACATCGGTACCGCCAAGCTGACGCCCGAGGAACGCGGGGGCGTCCCGCACCGACTGTTGGACATCTGGGACGTCACGGTGACCGCGAGCGTCGCCGAGTACCAGCGGCTGGCCCGTGCCGAGATCGACCGGCTGCTCGCCGCCGGCCGCTGGCCGATCCTCGTCGGCGGCTCCGGGCTGTACGTCCGCGGCGCCATCGACCACCTGGAGTTCCCCGGTACCGACCCCGACGTACGGGCCCGCCTGGAGGAGGAACTCGCCCTGCGCGGCTCCGGTGCCCTGCACGCCCGGCTGGCCGCGGCCGACCCGCCGGCGGGTCGCGCGATCCTCCCGAGCAACGGGCGCCGGATCGTCCGGGCCCTCGAAGTGATCGAGATCACGGGGAAGCCCTTCACCGCCAACCTCCCCGGTCACGACTCGGTCTACGACACCGTGCAGATCGGGGTCGACGTGCCCCGCGCCGAGCTCGACGGGCGCATCTCCGCGCGCGTGGACCGGATGTGGGACGCCGGCCTCGTGGACGAGGTGCGCGCCCTGGCGGAACACGGTCTGCGCGAGGGCCGCACCGCCTCGCGTGCGCTGGGGTACCAGCAGGTCCTCGCGGCGCTCGCGGGGGAGTGCAGCGAACAGGAAGCGCGCGACGAGACCGTACGCGCCACCAAACGCTTCGCGCGCCGTCAGGATTCGTGGTTCCGGCGCGACCCCCGGGTGCATTGGCTCAGTGGCGCCGCGCCGGACCACGGGGAACTCCCGCAACGGGCGCTGGCGTTGCTCGAACGAGCGGTCACAGCCTGATCACGTGATGGCATCGGGACGCCCCGCCCGTCATCGGGGCCCCCGGTGCCGTGCCATCATCGAGCGACGATCGACCAGTGGAGTCCGGAGTGGGAGGGCGCGTGGCGATGGAGGCCGGCCCTCGACGAGACACCGCGCCAGAAGAACAGCGGGACGCACCTGACGACGCGGCCCGGCTGCCGCACGTGCCCGCGCCCGCCGTCGACGGGCTCACCTCCGACGGCCCCGACGCGACGGCCGAGCCCGGCACCGTGGACGGACTGGCCCCCCAGGATCTCGACCTCGACTCCGGCGTCGAGGTCGAGGTCGAGCTGCGCCCCCGAGGCAAGCTGCGGCTGTGGCAGCTCGCCCCCATCGTCGGACTCGGCACGCTCGGCTCGCTGATGTTCGCCTTCCCCCTCGCCTTCGAGTTCGGGGACGGCGGTGCGGTCGTCGCCATGCTCGGGCTGCTGATCTGCTCCTGTGCCGCCGGGTGGGGCATGATGGCCGCCCGCCGCGTCGGCTACACCTGGCCCGGGCTCCCGCAGCGCGGCTCGGGCCGACGGGTCGACTGGCGGATCATCGCCCTGTACGTCGTCGTGGTCAGCGTGGTGGTCGTGCTCGCGGTGTGGCGCGTGGCGCGTCTGCGCTGAGGCGCTCCCGGGGCCGCTCCATCCCGGCTGCTCCGAACGGCTGATTCCCCGTACGGTGGCCGAAACGGACTGCCGCGCTTCCACAACCGCCAACCCGTGATCCCTCCCTCGAATGGGTGATCCGTTTCACGCTCGACGGGAGCGGGTCCTGGGGGCGTGGTGGGCTCGGTAGCATCAAGCACCGGCCCGGACGGGAGAACACCCGCACACCTCCAGCAGTTGAACGCTGGAGGCGACCGTTCCGCACCGCCGGTCGATGCAGCCGGAGGTGCCCATGAGCGCGGAGGCCACAAACCCTGCGACCCCCCTGTCCTTCACGCCCGGTGCACACCGCAAGCGCGGTCGCCCCCGCATCGACCTGCGCCGACTGGGACGTGCCGCCCTGCTGGGGCCGGCCACCCGGGACCGGCTGCCGGACGCCATCAGCCATGTGGTCGAGGCCCACCGCGCCCACCACCCGGACGCCGACAGCGAACCGTTGCACCGCGCCTACCTGCTCGCCGAGTCCTCGCACCGGGGGCAGATGCGCAAGAGCGGCGAGCCGTACATCACCCACCCGCTCGCGGTCACCCTGATCCTCGCCGAACTCGGGGCCGAGGCAACCACCTTGACGGCGTCCCTGCTCCACGACACCGTCGAGGACACCGAGGTGACCCTGGACCAGGTGCGCCGGGAGTTCGGCGACGAGGTGTGCTTCCTGGTCGACGGCGTCACCAAACTGGAGAAGGTCGACTACGGCGCCGCCGCCGAACCCGAGACCTTCCGCAAGATGCTCGTCGCCACCGGCAACGACGTCCGGGTGATGTCGATCAAACTCGCCGACCGGCTCCACAACATGCGCACCCTGAGCGTGATGCGTCGCGAGAAGCAGGAACGCATCGCCAAGGTCACCCGGGACGTCCTCATCCCGCTCGCCGAACGCCTCGGCGTCCAGGCCCTCAAGACCGAGTTGGAGGACCTCGTCTTCGCGATCCTCCACCCCGAGGAGTGCACGCAGACCAGACACCTCGTCAGCGAGAACGCCGCACGGGCCGATGACCCCCTCGCCGACACCGCCGAAGCGGTGCGCGCCGTCCTGCGGGACGCCGACATCCCGGCCGAGGTCCAGATCAGGCCGCGCCACCTGTTCTCCGTCAACCGGGTGCGCCACAAGCGCGGCGAACTGCGCGGCGCCGACTTCGGACGGCTGCTGGTCCTCGTCGCCGAGGACGCCGACTGTTACGCCGTCCTCGGCGAACTGCACACCTGTTTCACCCCGGTCGTCTCGGAGTTCAAGGACTTCATCGCCGTACCGAAGTTCAACCTCTACCAGTCCCTGCACACCGCGGTGGCCCGCCGGGACGGCGAGGTCGTCGAGGTCCTGGTCCGCACCCAGCAGATGCACCGGACGGCGCAGGCCGGCGTCGTCGCCCTCGGCAGCCCCTACCCGACCGCCGCCGACGAGGGCACGGCCCTGCCGGGGGGGCCGGCCGGCGCCGCAAGTGCGGAGGGCGCCAGGGTCAGCGACGGCGAGCGGGCCGACCCCACCCGACCGGGCTGGCTCTCCCGCCTCCTGGAGTGGCAGCGGTCCGCCCCCGACCCCGACACCTTCTGGTCCGCCCTGCGCGAGGACCTCGCCCAGGACCGCGAGATCACCGTGTTCCGCACCGACGGCCGCACCCTCGGCCTCCCGGTCGGGGCCAGTTGCGTGGACGCCGCCTACGCGCAGTACGGCGAGGACGCCCACGCCTGCATCGGAGCCCGGGTCAACGGCCGCCTGGCGGCCCTCGGCACCGTGCTGCGCGACGGCGACACGGTGCAACTGCTGATGAGCCAGGACACGGCGTCCGGCCCGTCCCGGGAGTGGCTGGACCACGCCGTGGCCCCGGGCGCACGGATCGCCATCCAACGCTGGCTCACCGATCACCCCGAGGTCGCCGAAACCCCCGAGGCCACCCCCAGGGCGCCCCAGCCGGCCCCCTCCTCCCGCCCGGCGGGCGCGGGCGCCCTCGTCGACATCCCCGGCGCCTCCGTACGCCTGGCGGGCTGTTGCACCCCCGTACCACCGGACGAGATCACCGCCTTCGCCGTGCGCGGGGGAGTCGTCACCGTCCACCGGGTCGCCTGCTCCTCCGTCACCCGGATGAAGGAGGTCTCACGCCCCGAGGTCGGAGTGCGCTGGGGCGACACCGCCGAGTACCGCGTCACCCTGGTCGCCGAGTCCTTCGGACGCCCGCACCTCCTCGCCGACCTCACGGAGGCCATCGCCCAGGAAGGCGTCGCCGTCGTCTCGGCCACGGTCGAACCCCCCTCCCGCCAACAGGTCCGCCACACGTACACCCTCCAACTCCCCGATGCGGCACGGCTGCCCGCCCTGATCAAGGCCATGCGCAACGTCGCCGGGGTCTACGACGTCAGCCGCGCCCAACACCCGGCCGTCGCCCCCTCGTAGCGCCCTGCCCGGCGACCCGCGCAGGCGCCCACCGACCCGTTCGGGTGGGCGCGGCGCGAGTCGCCGGCGCACGCGGGCCGCCCGCTGGTAGCGGTGACCCATGCAGCTCACCGCCCGCACCAGGGCCCCCCGACCGTCCCGCCCCCCGGGCCCCAAGGCGCCCCGCACCAGGGGCGCGCTGCTCGCCGTCGCCGCCTCCGTCTGTCTGATCGCCGCCAGCGCCCCCGCGCCCCTGGCCCCGGCGGGCGTCGGCGACCGGCTCTTCCCCTACCTCGGCAATCCCGGGTACGACGTGCACGCCTACGACGTGTCCCTCACCTACACCGGCTCGCCCGAGGACCCCGTGACGGGCGTGACCCGGATCGACGCCCGGGCCACCGCCCGGCTGGAGTGGTTCCACCTGGACCACACGGCCGGCGAGGTCGACGCGGTCGAGGTCGGAGGGGCGCCCGCCCGCTTCGCCAAGGCCGGGGAGGACCTCGTCGTCACCCCCGACCGCCCCGTCCTCCCCGGGACCCGACTGGGCGTCACCGTGCGCCACACCAGCGACCCGTCACCCGGCGAGGACGGCGAGGGCGGCTGGATCCGCACCGCCGACGGACTGGTGACGGCGGGTCAGCCCGACGCCGCACACCGGGTCTTCCCGTGCAACGACCACCCCTCGGACAAGGCCCACTTCACCTTCCGCGTCACCGCACCCCGCGCGCTCACCACGGTCGCGAACGGGCTGCCCGCGGGCGTCGAGGAACACGGCGACACCACCACCCGCACCTTCCGCACCGTGCACCCCATGGCCGCCGAACTGGCCCAGGTCTCCATCGGGGCGTCCACCGTCCGGCACCGCCCCGGCCCGCACGGGCTGCCCCTGCGGGACGTCGTGCCCCGCAAGGACCGCGCCGCGCTGGAACCCTGGCTGCGCCGCACGCCCGACCAGATCGACTGGCTGGAACGCAAGCTCGGCGGCTACCCCTTCGAGACGTACGGGGTGCTGGTCGCCGAGGCGGACACCGGGTTCGCGCTGGAGACGCAGACGCTCAGCCTGTTCGAACGGGACTTCTTCCTGGGCGGCCGGTTCCCGGACTGGTACATCGAGTCGATCATGGTGCACGAGCTCGCCCACCAGTGGTTCGGCAACAGCGTCAGCCCCCGCGTCTGGTCCGACGTGTGGCTCAACGAGGGCCACGCCACCTGGTACGAGGCCCTCCACGCGGACGAGCACGGCCACAAGGCGCTGGACGTGCGGATGCGCGCCGCCTACCGCGCCTCCGACGCCTGGCGGGCCGCCGGCGGCCCGCCCGCGAAGCCGAAGGTGCCCGCCCCCGGTCAGGGCGGCAGCATCTTCCGTCCGGTCGTCTACGACGGGGCCGCCCTCGTCCTCTACGCCCTGCGCCAGGAGATCGGCCACCGCGCCTTCGAACGGCTGGAGCGCACCTGGGTGACCACCCACCGTGACTCCACGGCCACCACGCAGGACTTCGTCGACCTCGCGTCGGCGGTCGCCGCCCGGGACCTGCGGGGCTTCCTCGGCGACTGGCTGTACGGCACCACCACCCCGCCCATGCCCGGCCACCCCGAGTGGAGCGCCGCCGCGCCCGCGAAGAAGAAGTCGGGGGCCGCCCGGTCGTGACGCCGCGGACCGGGGCTCCGTTCGACCGAACGGAAAACCCCAGTGACGAGACGTCCCGTCCCGTGCGACCATCGTCAGGTCGGCGGCGCTGCGCCGGCCCGGTGGGAAGCCGTCCGGGCCGGGAGGGTTCCGGGAATCTCCGGACGCTCCCGCACGTTCACCGATTGACGGGGTACGTCTCCGTCAGCGCATTCACGGGGTGGGGCCCGAGGCCCTTCCCCGCACCGCTCCCCATCGACGTAAGGATCAAATGACCTCCTCTTCTTCCCCTTCCCAGGACGCGCAGACACTCCCGCTGAACAGCACCGAAGGTCTTCGGGCCGATGCCCTGATGGAAGAGGACGTCGCCTGGAGCCACGAGATCGACGGCGCCCGGGACGGCGAGCAGCTCGACCGCTCCGAGCGGGCGGCCCTGCGGCGCGTCGCGGGCCTGTCGACCGAGCTGGAGGACGTCACCGAGGTCGAGTACCGACAGCTCCGGCTGGAGCGGGTCGTCCTCGTCGGTGTCTGGACCTCGGGCAGTGCGCAGGACGCGGAGAACTCCCTCGCCGAACTGGCCGCCCTCGCCGAGACGGCCGGTGCCCAGGTGCTCGACGGCGTGATCCAGCGCCGCGACAAGCCCGACGCCGCCACGTACATCGGCTCCGGCAAGGCCCGCGAGCTGCTGGACCTGGTCGTCGAGTCCGGTGCCGACACCGTCATCTGCGACGGTGAGCTCTCCCCCGGCCAGCTCATCCACCTCGAAGACGTCGTCAAGGTCAAGGTCATCGACCGGACGGCGCTGATCCTCGACATCTTCGCCCAGCACGCCAAGTCCCGTGAGGGCAAGGCGCAGGTGGCGCTGGCGCAGATGCAGTACATGCTGCCCAGGCTGCGCGGCTGGGGCCAGTCCCTGTCCCGTCAGATGGGCGGCGGCAAGGGCGGCGGGCTCGCCACCCGCGGTCCCGGTGAGACCAAGATCGAGACGGACCGGCGGCGCATCCGCGAGAAGATGGCCAAGATGCGCCGCGAGATCGCGGAGATGAAGACCGGCCGCGACATCAAGCGCCAGGAACGGCGTCGCAACAAGGTCCCCTCGGTCGCCATCGCGGGCTACACCAACGCCGGGAAGTCCTCGCTGCTCAACCGTCTGACCGGGGCGGGCGTCCTGGTCGAGAACTCCCTGTTCGCCACCCTCGACCCGACCGTGCGCCGGGCCGAGACCCCCGGCGGCCGGGTCTACACCCTCGCCGACACCGTCGGATTCGTCCGACACCTGCCGCACCACCTCGTCGAGGCGTTCCGCTCCACGATGGAGGAGGTCGGGGACTCCGACCTCATCCTGCACGTCGTGGACGGCTCGCACCCGGCGCCGGAGGAGCAGCTCGCCGCGGTCCGGGAGGTCATCCGTGACGTGGGCGCCACCCATGTGCCAGAGATCGTGGTGATCAACAAGGCCGACGCGGCGGACCCGCTCGTCCTCCAGCGGCTGATGCGGATCGAGAAGCACTCCCTCGCGGTGTCCGCCCGTACCGGCGAAGGCATCCCCGAGCTGCTGGCGCTGATCGACTCCGAACTGCCCCGGCCCAAGATCGCGGTCGAGGCGCTGGTGCCGTACACCCACGGCAAGCTCGTCGCCCGGGCGCACTCCGAGGGTGAGGTGACCTCGGAGGAGCACACCGCCGAGGGCACCCTGCTCAAGGTCCGGGTCCACGAGGAGCTCGCCGCCGAACTGGCGCCGTACGTGCCCGCGGCCACTGCGCAGCAGGCCACCGCGCAGCAGGTCACCGCCTGAGCGCGACCCGCACCGGCTGACCACAGGACCGTGCCCCGCCCGCCTCCACCGGAGGTCGGACGGGGCACGGTGTCGTTGCCGCTACTGTCCGGCGAACTTCTTGCTCACCGAGTCGTACACGCCCTTGGCCTCGGCGCCCAGGTGGGGACCCGCCAGCCAGCCGGCCGTGACCGGGCCGATCGAGGTGTTGGAGATCAGCACCGACTCGCCGTCCGAGCCCTGGCCGATCCAGCCGCCGCCCGAGGAACCGGCGGTCATGGTGCAGCCGATGCGGTACATCGTCGGGGCGTCCGCCGTGAGCGACAGCCGGCCCGGCTTGTCCTGGCACTGGCGCATCTGCTGCCCGTCGAACGGAGCAGCGGCCGGGTAGCCCTTGGCCGTCAGGCTCTCGATCTGCGCCACCGCCGGGGCGTCGAAGTCGACCTCCAGCGCCGTCCCCACCGTCTCCTCCAGCGACTTGCCGCTGCCCTTCTCGGGCGTCACGTGCAGCACCGCGAAGTCGTACGGAGCGCCCGCGCCACCGGTCGGGCCGCCCTGCTCGATCCACTGCGTCGAGGTCTGCGCCCAGTCGGACCACCACACCCCGAGCGGGGCGACGTCCTCACGCGACGCGGTCTCCAACTGGGCCGCCGACTTTCCCTCACCGTTGTACGAGGGCACGAAGGCGATGTTGCGGTACCAACCGCCGCTCTTGCCCGCGTGCACGCAGTGCCCGGCCGTCCACACCAGGTTGGACTTGCCGGGGTTCGCCGGGTCCTTGACGACCGTCGCCGAGCAGACCATCGAGCCGTCGGGGCCGTCGAAGAAGACCTTGCCCGCCTCCGGCGCGTCCTTTTGGTACGGAGCGCTCACCGGCTGTGCGTCCACCGGCTTCGGCGTCGGGTCGGTCACCCCCTGGTCGTCGGAGATGTCCCCCTCCTCGACGCCCTGGTCGGGCTGTTCGGCGTCCCGCATCCGGTCCGGGTCCCAGAGACCGTCGATGATCGGGTTGACGAAGTCCTGCGCCTCGCGCAGCCAGGTGTCCTTGTCCCAGTCCTTCCAAGCGCCGTCCCGCCACTTGTCCAGGTCGATCCCGTGGTCCTTGAGCCGGTTCTTGATGTCGTCCGGGATCTTGATCTTGCCGTCGTCCGCCGGGGTCTCCTGCGCCGTCGACTGACCACCCGCGGTGTCGTCCTCGGAGCCGCAGGCCGTCGCGGTGAGTGCGAGCGCCGCGCCGAGTGCGACCACGACCGTCACCGGCCTCCTGCGGTGCGCGCTCCCTCCACGGCGCGCGGTGAAGAGCGGGCGTATGGATCGCATGGTGTGACTCCCCCTGGTTCGGGACGGTGGGTACTGCCGGGGCCGGTGGAATTGGCGGAACCGTTCGAGCGGGGCGCCGTGTTCGCGGGCGCCACCGGGTCCGTTCCGGCCGAACGGCTCCCCCACACTATGTCGGTGCCGTGCAGGACGACCGACGGAACGGCAACGGTTCCGTCACGGCAAGGATCTTCGGATCGGCCCGTGATCCAGGGCAACTCCCGTCGTTGGTAGGTACGGGGGGCGCGCCACAGGCGCGTTCGGCCCCCGTGCCGATCCGCCCCTCGACGGGGCGGGCACCGGCCCCTACGCAGCGGGAGGAACGACAGGCGTGGCCGTGACCGAGCCCTCGGCGGTGACCACCGCACACGAGGGGATCCTCCACCGGCAGTCGACCCGGGAGTCCGCGGCGCGCACGTACGCCCGCGCCCTGCCGATCGTCCCGGTGCGTGCCCGTGGACTGACCATCGAGGGAGCCGACGGCCGTCGGTACCTCGACTGTCTCTCCGGCGCCGGTTCCCTCGCGCTCGGCCACAACCACCCCGTCGTCCTGGCCGCGATCCGCAAGGTCCTCGACTCCGGCGCCCCGCTCCACGTCCTCGACCTCGCGACCCCCGTCAAGGACGCCTTCATCACGGAACTCTTCCGTACGCTGCCCGCCGGACTCGCCGGGCGGGCCCGCATCCAGTTCTGCGGGCCCGCCGGCACCGACGCCGTCGAAGCCGCCCTCAAGCTCGCCCGCACCGCCACCCGCCGCGAGGGCGTCCTCGCGTTCACCGGTGCCTACCACGGCATGACGGCCGGAGCGCTCGCCGCATCCGGGGGAGCGCCGGAGGTACGCGTCACCCGGCTCCCCTACCCGCAGGACTACCGTTGCCCGTTCGGCACCGGAGGCCCCCGGGGCGCCGAACTCTCCGCGCGCTGGACCGAATCCCTCCTCGACGACCGCAAGTCAGGGGTCCCCCACCCCGCCGCGATGATCCTGGAACCCGTGCAGGGCGAGGGCGGCGTCATCCCTGCCCCCGACGACTGGCTGCGTCGGATGCGGGCCCTCACCGCGGCCCGGGACATCCCCCTGATCGTGGACGAGGTGCAGACCGGCGTCGGCCGCACCGGTGCCTTCTGGGCGGTCGAGCACAGCGGAGTGACCCCCGACGTCATGGTCCTCTCCAAGGCGATCGGCGGCAGCCTCCCCCTCGCCGTCATCGTCTACCACGAGGACCTCGACGTCTGGCAACCCGGTGCGCACGCCGGAACCTTCCGCGGCAACCAACTGGCGATGGCCGCCGGGACCGCGACCCTCGCGTACGTCCGCGAACACGGCCTCGCCGACCGCGCCGCCGTCCTCGGCGCCCGCATGGTCGGACAACTCCAGGCGCTGGCCGCCGAACACCCCTGTGTCGGAGACGTACGGGGCCGTGGACTCATGATCGGCATCGAACTGGTCGACCCCGCGGCCGAGGTGCTGACCGCGCCCGGGCCGCCGCCCGCCGCCCCCGAGTTGGCCGCCGCCGTCCAACGGGCCTGCCTCCAGCGCGGACTCATCGTGGAGCTCGGCGGCCGGGACGCCAGCGTCGTGCGCATCCTGCCGCCGCTCACCCTCACCGACGAACAGGCCTGTGCCGTCCTCGACCGCCTGGCCGACGCCATCGCCGCAGCGTCCCGCGCCTTCCGCCCGCACCCGTGACCGTGGGGGGGGGGCGCCGCCCCCCCCCCCCCCCCCGCCCCCCCCCCCCCCCCCCCCCCCCCCCCCCCCCCCCCCCCCGTAC
>NZ_JBHWIQ010000006.1:252657-265889 GCF_042732055.1 Streptomyces sp. NPDC059816 | reverse complement strand
CACACCGACTACCCGGCTTGGGCCGCCCACCCCCCCGTGCCCGACCCCAGCCCCCCCCCGGCCCGCGCATTCCCCCCCCCCCCGTCAGGGGGCGCGGGCCCCCCCCCCCCACGCCACTCCCGGGAACCCCGTCCCCGGCCCCCCGAGCCCCCCGGCACCACCCGGAGTCCCACCGCCCTTCCCGGGCCCCGCAGGAAGAACGACAACACCGAGCAGCGGGCCCGTCACCGCACGGGCCGGACAACCCCCCAAGGAAGCCCTGTTGAACGCCACCCCCGCACCCGACCGCCGTTCCCCTCACCACGCGGGAGGGCTGTGTGCCGCACCGTCCCCGTCGGAGACGGAGCCCGGTACGGTTCCCCGGCAGAAGGGAGGGAGCCGCGATGCGGAGCGGCTGCGCGGCGCCACCGCCGACCTGCTGGACCACCCCGACCCGCACGCCGCCGCCCAGGCCGCGGCCGTCGAGAACCTCCTGCGCTGCTGGGTCCGGGAGAACGACCTGCCCGCCCCCGCACAGGGCACCCTGCGCCTGACCCTGCACTCCAGCGCCACCACCCTGCTCGTCCCCGTGCAGTACTGGTCCGTCACCGGCTGGCACCGCTTCGGCCCGCCCTATGTCGAGGGCGCCCCCGACACCGCGCCGCCCGTCGACGCGGTCACCCTCGCCGCCCTGCTGAGCCGCGAGGCCACCGCCCAGGACGACGGCGGGGACCTCGTCGGACGGGTCGCCGACTCGGTCCGCCGCACCGTCACCTTCGTCACCGACCGGCGGCGCCGACCCGAGGACGGCCCCGACCTCTTCCTCTCCGGTGAACAGTCCTTGCTCCTCGGCCACCCGCTGCACCCCACCCCCAAGAGCCGCGAAGGACTCTCGGACGCCGAAACCACCCGCTACTCACCGGAGTTGCGCGGCTCCTTCGCCCTGCACTGGCTCGCCGTCGCCCCTGGCGTACTCGCCGCCGACTCGGCCTGGACGGAGCACGGCCGGACCGTCCCCGCGGACCGCCTCACCGCCCGGCTCGCCGACACCGAACTGCCCCTGCCCGACGGACACGCGGCGCTCCCCGTGCACCCCTGGCAGATCCGCGACCTCGCCCTGCGGCCCGACACCCGCGAACTCCTCGACCGGGGGCTCCTGCGCGACCTCGGCACCCACGGCCCCGCCTGGTACCCGACCTCGTCCGTCCGCACCCTCTACCGCCCCGGCGCCGACGCCATGCTGAAGCTGTCGCTGGGACTGCGGATCACCAACTCCCGCCGGGAGAACCTCCGCAAGGAACTCCACCGAGGGGTGGAGGTCCACCGCCTGCTGCAAGCCGGACTCGCCGACCAGTGGCAGGCCGCGCACCCCACCTTCGACATCGTCCGCGACCCGGCCTGGCTCGCCGTCACGGGAACCGACGGCCAGCCGGTGCCCGGACTCGACGTGATGATCCGTCACAACCCCTTCACCGACGGCAGTGACGCGCAGTGCGTGGCCGGACTGCTCACGCCCAGGCCCGCCGCGGGCCGGCGCACCGGCACCGAAGCCCCGGCCGCCCCGACGACCGCAGCCGTGCGCTCCCGGCTCTGCGAGATCGTGACCCGCCTGGCCGGTCGCACCGGCTGCCCGCGCGGAGCGGTCGCCGCCGAGTGGTTCCTGCGCTACCTCCAGCAGGTGGTCCGCCCGGTGCTCTGGCTCGACAGCGAGGCCGGCATCGCCCTGGAGGCCCACCAGCAGAACACCGTGCTGCTCCTCGACCCCGAGGGGTGGCCGACCGGCGGACGCTACCGCGACAACCAGGGCTACTACTTCCGCGAGTCCCACCGCACCGCACTCGACCGCCGACTGCCCGGCATCGGCGAGCAGAGCGACACCTTCGTCTCCGACGAGGTCACCAACGAGCGCTTCGCGTACTACCTCGCCATCAACAACGTCTTCGGACTGATCGGCGCCCTCGGTTCCCAGCGCCTCGCGGACGAACGCCTGCTCCTCGCCGCCTTCCGCCGCTTCCTCGCGGAGGCCGCGACCGGACCCGACCGTCTGAACTCCCCCCTGCCCGCCCTGCTGCTCGACACCTCCGCACTGCGGTGCAAGGCCAATCTGCTCACCCGGCTGCACGGACTCGACGAACTGGTCGGCCCCGTCGACACCCAGTCCGTGTACGTCACCATCGCCAACCCCCTGCACTCCTGCGGGACATGACCCGTCCCGTGGACCGAGAACATCCCCGGGTGCCCGCCGCCCCCACTGCCGTCGGTCAGGACGGCGGGGGCGGTGCGCAGCCGGCGGCCCCCGGGCCCGGACGGCACGTCCCGCACGGGCCCGGCCCCGGACGACCGACGGTCGGGCCCGACCTCCTGGACGGCCTCGCCGACTGGCGGCCCGTCCCCACCCGGGCCGGGGTCCTGCGCCTGCTCCCGGTCGTGCTCGAACGGGACCTCGCCCTGCTCAGCAGCTGGATGAACGATCCCGTGGTGGCGGCCTTCTGGGAACTGTCCGGGCCCCCGTCCGTCACCGAACGGCACCTCGGCTCCCAACTCGCCGGTGACGGCCGCAGCATCCCCTGCCTGGGGCTCCTCGACGGCACCCCGATGAGCTACTGGGAGATCTACCGGGCGGACCTCGACCCGCTGGCCCGGCACTACCCGGCCCGCCCCCACGACACGGGCGTCCACCTCCTCGTCGCCGGCGCCTCCCGCCGCGGACGCGGCCTCGGCTCCCTGCTGCTGGGGGCCGTCAGCGAGCAGATCCTGCGCCACCGCCCCGACTGCACCCGGATCGTCGCCGAGCCGGACCGGCGCAACACCGCCTCGGTCGCCGCGTTCCGCCGGGCGGGGTTCCGGCTCGCCGCCGAGGTGGCCCTCCCCGACAAGACGGCCGCGCTGATGATCCGGGACCGCTCCCCGTGCGCTCCGCCGTGATCCCGTCGCCCCGCGCACCCCGCCCGACCCGATCCGGTTCCCTCCCGAGGAGTACCCGTGCCGAGTCCTTCCGCCGAGACCCCCGGCGCCTCCTGGACACCGTCCGTTCCCACCGAGCTGACCCGTGAGAACTGGGCCCGGGTCGGCCAGCGCCTGCTCGCCAAGATGCTCGGCGAGTTCGCCTACGAAGAGATCATCCGGCCACTGCCCGAGCCCGGGCGCGCCACGGACCCGCACCCGGGACCGGGCGACGGCCCGCCGGACGGATCGGAGACCGGCCTCCCGGACCGGGCCGTCGACCTCGCCGCCTACACCCTGGTCCTCGACGCCCCCTCCACCCACCTGACCTTCCACGCCCGCCGCCACGCCTACGGCGGCTGGCACGTCGACCCCGACACCATCACCCTGACCGAGGTGGGGGCCTGGCCCCGATCGTTCGGTGATCCCCTGGAGTTCCTGGCCCGCGCCCGCAAGACCCTCGGCATCGACGGCGCCACCCTCGGCCACGTGATCCGGGAGCTCACCGCGACCCTCGCCGCCGACGCCCGGCTCGACCACTTCGCCGTCCCCGCCGCCACCCTCGCCGACCTGTCCTACGCCGACCTCGAAGGGCACCAGGCCGGCCACCCCTGGCTGGTGCTCAACAAGGGCCGGCTCGGCTTCTCCGCCTCCGACACGGCACGCTGGGCCCCGGAGGCGCGCACCGCCCTCGCCCTGCCCTGGATCGCGGTCCACACCGACCTCGCCACCTACCGCGGCGTGCGCGGCCTCGACCGGGCGGACGACCTCTACGCCGGCGAACTGGCACCATCGACCAGGGAGGCGTTCGCGGCGGTCCTGCGGGAACGCGGCGTCGACCCGTCCGCGTACCTGTACCTGCCGGTGCACCCCTGGCAGTGGGACGACGTGGTGCTCCCGCTCTTCGCCCCCTCCGTGGCCTGCGACGCGATCATCCCGCTGCCCACCGACGGCGACGACCGGCTGCCCCAACAGTCGATCCGCACCTTCCTGAACGTCTCCCGCCCCGAGCGGCACACCGTGAAGCTGCCGCTGTCGGTGCTCAACACCCTCGTGTGGCGCGGACTGCCCACCGAGCGCACCCTCGCCGCCCCCGCCGTCACCGGGTGGATGCTGGACCTGCGGGACGCGGACCCCTTCCTCAGCGAGGAGTGTCGGGTCATCCTTCTGGGTGAGGTCGCCTCCGTGACCGTCGAGCACCCCGTCTACGACACCCTCCGCGAGGTGCCGTACCAGTACAAGGAACTCCTGGGCGCGATCTGGCGGGAACCGGTGGGGCGCCACCTGCGGCCGGGGGAGCGGGCCCGCACCCTCGCGGCCCTGCTGCACGTCGACCCCGACGGGCGGTCCTTCACCGCGGAACTCGTCGCCCGGTCCGGCCTGGAACCCCGGACCTGGCTGCGCCGCCTCTTCGCCGCCCTGCTCCCGCCCCTGCTGCGCTTCCTCTACAAGTACGGAACCGTTTTCTCACCCCACGGCGAGAACACCATCGTCGTCTTCGACGAGGACGACGTACCGGTCAGGCTCGCGGTCAAGGACTTCGTGGACGACGTGAACGTCAGCTCCGAACGCCTGCCCGAACACGCCGCCATGCCCGACGAGGTGCGCGAGATCCTGCTCACCGAGCCGCCCGGCTTCCTGACCCAGTTCATCCACTCCGGCCTGTTCGTCGGGGTCTTCCGGTACCTCGCGCCCCTGTGCCAACAGCAGCTCGGCGTGCCGGAGCGGGACTTCTGGGCGCTGGCCCGGGCCGAGATCCTGCGCCACCACGGCCGCTTCCCGGAGCTCAAGGAACGGTACGAGACCTTCGACCTGCTGACCCCGAAGATCGCCCGACTCTGTTTGAACCGCAACCGGCTCCACCTCGACGGGTACCGGGACCGGGCCGAACGGCCGCACGCAGCGGTGCACGGCACGGTGCCCAACCCCCTGCACGCCCCCTGACGCCGCCCGTCCGTCCGGCGTCCGTCCGGAACCGACCCGTGCGGTTCCGGGCGGGACCGTCGTACGGACGGCTGCTGTCAGACCCACGGACTAGGCTGGTCGACCTATGACCAAGTCCTCTCTCCCCGAGCTTCTGCACGCCGCCGTCACCGCCGTCGGCGGCACGGAACGCCCCGGCCAGGTGACCATGGCCGAAGCGGTCGCCGAGGTCATCGACGACGGTTCCCACCTGCTGGTCCAGGCCGGGACCGGCACGGGAAAGTCCCTCGGCTACCTGGTCCCGGCGCTCGCCCACGGGGAGCGCGTCGTCGTGGCCACCGCGACCCTCGCCCTCCAGCGCCAGCTGGTGGAACGGGACCTGCCCCGCACGGTCGACGCGCTGCATCCGCTGCTGCGTCGCCGCCCCCAGTTCGCGATGCTCAAGGGCCGCTCGAACTACCTGTGCCTGCACCGGCTGCACGAGGGGATGCCCCAGGACGAGGACGAGGGGCTCTTCGACCAGTTCGAGGCCGCCGCCCCGTCCAGCAAGCTGGGCCAGGACCTGTTGCGGCTGCGGGACTGGTCCGGCGACACGGAGAGCGGTGATCGCGACGACCTCAGCCCCGGGGTCTCCGACCGCGCCTGGTCGCAGGTCTCGGTCTCCTCGCGGGAGTGCCTGGGCGCCACCCGCTGCGCGTACGGCGCGGAGTGCTTCGCGGAGATGGCCAGGGAACAGGCGAAGCTCGCCGACGTCGTCGTCACCAACCACGCGCTGCTCGCCATCGACGCCATCGAGGGCGCCCCGGTGCTGCCGCCGCACGAGGTGCTGATCGTGGACGAGGCCCATGAGCTCGTCTCACGGGTCACCGGGGCGGCCACCGGCGAGCTGACCCCCGGGCAGGTCAACCGGGCCGTGCGCCGGGCCGCCAAGCTGGTCAACGAGAAGGTGGCCGACCAGCTCCAGACCGCGGCCGAGGGCTTCGAGCGGGTCATGGAGCTGGCCCTGCCCGGCCGGCTGGAGGAGGTGCCCGAGGACCTCGGGTACGCCCTGCTGGCGTTGCGGGACGCCACCCGGAACGTGATCGTGGCGCTCGGTTCGACCCGTGACAAGTCGGTGCAGGACGAGGACGCGGTGCGCAAACAGGCTCTGGCGGCCGTCGAGGGGGTGCACGCGGTTGCGGAGCGCGTCACCCTGGGCTCCGAGTACGACGTCGTCTGGTACGAGCGGCACGACCGTTTCGGCGCCTCGCTCCGGGTCGCGCCGCTGTCCGTGTCGGGGCTGCTGCGCGAGAAGCTGTTCACCGAACGTTCGGTGGTCCTCACCTCGGCCACCCTGAAGCTGGGCGGTGACTTCAACGGAGTGGGGGCCTCCCTGGGGCTCGCCCCGGAGGGCACGGCCGCGCCCGGGGACGAGGAGCAACCGGTGTGGAAGGGCCTGGACGTCGGCTCGCCCTTCGACTACCCGAAACAGGGCATCCTCTACGTCGCCAAGCACCTGAACCGCCCCGCCCGGGACGGTGACCGGTCCGACATGCTGGACGAGCTGACGGAGCTGATCCAGGCCGCCGGGGGACGCACCCTGGGGTTGTTCTCCTCCATGCGGGCCGCCCAGAACGCGGCCGAGGAGCTGCGCTCACGGATTCCCGAGTACCCGATCCTGCTCCAGGGCGAGGAGACGCTCGGCGAGCTGATCAAGAACTTCGCGGCCGACCCCAGGACCTGCCTGTTCGGCACGCTGTCGCTGTGGCAGGGCGTCGACGTGCCGGGCCCGAGCTGTCAGCTCGTCGTGATGGACAAGATCCCGTTCCCGCGGCCGGACGACCCGCTGATGAGCGCCCGGCAGAAGGCGGTCGAGGAGGCGGGGGGCAACGGCTTCATGGCGGTGGCCGCGACGCACGCGGCGCTGTTGATGGCCCAGGGCGCCGGGCGTCTGGTCCGGGCCTCGGGTGACCGCGGGGTGGTCGCCGTTCTCGATCCCCGGTTGGCCACGGCCCGCTACGGGAGCTATCTCAAGTCCTCGCTCCCCGACTTCTGGTCCACCACCGACCGCAACCAGGTCCGCCGGTCCCTCACGGCGATCGACGCGGCGGCCCCGGAGGACTAACCGGACGGTTCGCTCCGGGCCGGCCTTCGTGCCCGGAGCGGGGGTACGGGACCCGGGGCAAGAACAGACCCCGGAACCAGGCGCAGGAGGTTCCGGGGTCGGCTAGGGGGAGTGCTCGTCCTGCTCGCGGGGGAGAGGCTCAGATGCGCCGCAGCACCGCGACGACCTTGCCGAGGATCGTCGCCTCGTCGCCGGGGATCGGCTGGTACGCGGAGTTGTGCGGGAGCAGCCACACATGGCCGTCCTCCCGCTTGAAGCGCTTGACCGTGGCCTCGCCGTCCAGCATGGCGGCCACGATGTCGCCGTTCTCGGCGACGGGCTGACGGCGGACGGTCACCCAGTCGCCGTCGCAGATCGCCGCCTCGATCATGGAGTCGCCGACGACCTTGAGCACGAAGAGTTCGCCGTCGCCCACGAGCTGCCGGGGCAGCGGGAACACGTCCTCGACGGACTCCTCGGCGAGGATCGGGCCACCGGCCGCGATGCGGCCCACGAGCGGGACGTACGAGGCGGCGGGCTTGCCGGCGGTGTCCGTCGGCTGTGCGGTGGGCTGGTCGGAGCCGCGCACCTCGTAGGCGCGGGGGCGGTGCGGGTCGCGGCGGAGGAAGCCCTTGCGCTCCAGGGCCATCAACTGGTGGGCCACGGAAGAGGTGCTGGACAGTCCGACGGCCTGCCCGATCTCCCGCATGGACGGCGGGTAGCCCCGTCGCTGGACGGAATCCCTGATGACCTCGATGACCCGTCGTTGACGGTCGGTGAGCCCTGAACTGTCCGCCCGGATGCCGGGAGGTCGGCCGGGCAGGGACCGTGCGGGCTTGGGTCCCTCCGGGTTCGTAGCTGCGTCTGTCATGGCGTGCACCGCCTCCAGTCGGCCCTGGGCACGGTCGTGGGCGGTGATGGTGACACTGTCTGCGGTGGTGGTCATGATCGGCAGCCCCTCTCGGATGTTCTCCCTAGCTAGCCAACGGTAGTTGCTTTCGAAAGGTTGCGCCAAACACACGTTCGAGTGAAAAAACGGGGAGGTCCTGACGCGATCAGGCGTCCGGGTGTATGGCCTACGCCCGCATGTACGGAGGTGTCCCGCGTCCGCGGATGCGGGCGTAGGCGTCGGCCCTCCGGGGTGCGCCACCGCAGGCCAGTGTGTCACCAGGGGATCGTGGGGCAAGGCGGCGCCCCGCTCGGCGGTGCTCGCCCCCGGGCCGCTACCGTGGTCCGCGGACCGGTGGAATCCGGTCGGGCTGGTCGGGCCGGTCGGGGCGGCCCGGGCGGCGACCCGCGTCACCGTCGGCGGGGCGGCCCGTTCCGTAGGTCCGCCGACCCTGCTGATCCCGCCGAGCCGTGACGGAGCGCAGTGGTCCGGTCCCTGTGGGGTCCGTGGGGTGCGCCCCTTCCCGGGGTGCGTCGGCCGCCGTCGGCCCGGATGCGTGCCTCGTGATCCGTCAGCGCCCTACTGTCGTCGGCAGGTGGCCCGTTGCGGGCCGGGTCGGGGCCGGTGTTACTCGCCGGTTTATGCGCTGGATCACGACACGCGAAGCCCGTGAATTGCAGCCAAACCCCAGATGTAGTGGTTGGATTGCGGTGACAGCCCAGAAGTTGTGGTCCCGGGGTCTTCGGCTCTCCGGTCATCGCCTATGCTGGGGGCTGCTTCGACGGGGCTGATGCCCCCGAGAAGCCTCAAAGACGTGCCCTGAAGGAGGCTTGAACGCGATGCACTGCCCCTTCTGTAGGCACCCCGACAGTCGTGTCGTCGACAGTCGTACGACCGATGACGGCACGTCGATCCGCCGGCGCCGTCAGTGCCCCGATTGCTCCCGTCGATTCACGACCGTGGAGACCTGCTCACTGATGGTGGTCAAGCGCAGCGGAGTGACGGAGCCCTTCAGTCGCACGAAGGTCATCAACGGCGTGCGCAAGGCCTGCCAGGGGCGGCCCGTCACGGAGGACGCCCTCGCCCAGCTCGGCCAGCGGGTCGAGGAGGCGGTGCGGGCCACCGGCAGTGCCGAGCTGACCACGCACGACGTGGGTCTGGCCATACTCGGCCCACTGCAAGAACTCGACCTCGTCGCCTACCTGCGGTTCGCGTCCGTCTACCGGGCGTTCGACTCGTTGGAGGACTTCGAGACCGCCATCGTGGAGCTGCGGGCGCACCCCGAGCGGGCGCCCACCGGTGGCGCCGCGGGCGAGGGGCCCGCGGCCACCGAGCGCGGGCCGGGGCGAAGCCCCACGGTTCCCGCCCCCGCCGCGGCCGGCGGCTGATCACACTCCGGACCGGGTGGGGTCACCCGGGACCGTGCGGTCGACAACGACCACTCAATTTTGCTGAGGGCGGCCACAAGGACGTCCACAGCGCGCAACAGCACACCGTGCCGAGGGAAGAACGCGGCACTTCAGGGCGTTATCGCCCGATACAGGGAGGCGGCATGACAGAGACGGCGAGCGGTCCGGCACGGGGTTCCCGCGCCAAGGGGGCCAAGGCCACCAAGGGGCTGCGCATGGAACGTGTCCACACCACCCCGGGCGTGCACCCGTACGACGAGGTGGCTTGGGAACGCCGTGATGTCGTGATGACCAACTGGCGCGACGGCTCGATCAACTTCGAGCAGCGCGGCGTCGAGTTCCCCGACTTCTGGTCGGTGAACGCGGTCAACATCGTCACCAGCAAGTACTTCCGCGGAGCGGTGGGCACACCGCAGCGCGAGACCGGGCTCAAGCAGCTCATCGACCGGATCGTCAAGACGTACCGGAAGGCCGGTGAGGACTACAAGTACTTCGCCTCGCCCGCCGATGCCGAGATCTTCGAGCACGAGCTGGCGTACGCCCTGCTGCACCAGGTCTTCAGCTTCAACTCCCCGGTGTGGTTCAACGTCGGCACGCCCCAGCCGCAGCAGGTGTCCGCCTGCTTCATCCTGTCCGTCGACGACTCCATGGAGTCGATCCTCGACTGGTACAAGGAAGAGGGCATGATCTTCAAGGGCGGCTCCGGGGCCGGCCTGAACCTCTCCCGCATCCGCTCCTCCAAGGAACTGCTGTCCTCCGGCGGCAACGCCTCCGGTCCGGTCTCCTTCATGCGCGGGGCCGACGCCTCCGCCGGAACGATCAAGTCGGGCGGCGCCACCCGTCGAGCCGCCAAGATGGTCATCCTCGACGTCGACCACCCCGACATCGAGGACTTCATCCAGACCAAGGTCAAGGAGGAGGAGAAGATCCGCGCCCTGCGTGACGCGGGCTTTGACATGGACCTGGGCGGCGACGACATCACGTCCGTCCAGTACCAGAACGCCAACAACTCGGTCCGGGTGAACGACGCCTTCATGAAGGCCGTCGAGAACGGCGAGAAGTTCGGCCTGCGGGCGCGGATGACCGGCGAGGTCATCGAAGAGGTCGACGCCAAGTCCCTGTTCCGCAAGATGGCGGAGGCGGCCTGGGCCTGCGCCGACCCGGGCATCCAGTACGACGACACCATCAACCAGTGGCACACCTGTCCCGAGTCCGGCCGCATCAACGGCTCGAACCCGTGCAGCGAGTACATGCACCTGGACAACACCTCGTGCAACCTCGCCTCGCTGAACCTGATGAAGTTCCTCAAGGACGACGGCAAGGGCAACCAGTCCTTCGATTCGGAGCGCTTCGCCAAGGTCGTCGAGCTGGTCATCACCGCGATGGACATCTCCATCTCGTTCGCCGACTTCCCGACCCAGAAGATCGGTGAGAACACCCGCGCCTTCCGCCAGCTCGGCATCGGGTACGCCAACCTGGGCGCCCTGCTGATGGCGACCGGCCACGCGTACGACTCCGACGGCGGTCGGGCCCTCGCCGGTGCGATCACCTCGCTGATGACCGGCACCTCGTACCGCCGCTCCGCGGAGCTGGCCGCGGTCGTGGGTCCGTACGACGGGTACGCCCGCAACGCCCAGCCGCACCTGCGCGTCATGAAGCAGCACGCCGACGCCAACGGCCTGGCCGTGCGCGCGGACGACCTGGACACCTCGGTGTGGGCCGCCGCCACCGAGGCGTGGCAGGACGTGCTGCGCCTCGGTGAGAAGAACGGGTTCCGCAACGCGCAGGCGTCCGTGATCGCGCCCACCGGCACCATCGGCCTGGCCATGTCCTGCGACACGACGGGTCTGGAGCCCGACCTCGCGCTGGTCAAGTTCAAGAAGCTGGTCGGCGGCGGCTCGATGCAGATCGTCAACGGGACCGTGCCGCAGGCACTGCGTCGCCTGGGCTACCAGGAGGAGCAGATCGAGGCGGTCGTCGCCCACATCGCCGAGAACGGCAACGTGGTCGACGCCCCCGGTCTGAAGACCGAGCACTACGAGGTCTTCGACTGCGCCATGGGCGAGCGCTCGATCTCCGCGATGGGCCACGTCCGGATGATGGCCGCGATCCAGCCGTGGATCTCGGGTGCGCTCTCCAAGACCGTCAACATGCCGGAGTCCGCCACCGTCGAAGAGGTCGAGGAGATCTACTTCGAGGCGTGGAAGATGGGCGTCAAGGCGCTCGCGATCTACCGCGACAACTGCAAGGTCGGCCAGCCCCTCTCCGCGAAGAAGAAGGACGAGCCGGCTAAGGCGGAGATCACCGAGAAGGCCGAGGAGACCATCCGGTCCGCGGTCGAGAAGGTCGTCGAGTACCGTCCCGTGCGCAAGCGGCTCCCCAAGGGGCGCCCCGGGATCACCACGTCCTTCACGGTCGGTGGCGCCGAGGGTTACATGACGGCCAACTCCTACCCGGACGACGGGCTCGGCGAGGTCTTCCTGAAGATGTCCAAGCAGGGCTCGACCCTCGCGGGCATGATGGACGCCTTCTCGATCGCCGTCTCCGTCGGCCTCCAGTACGGGGTGCCCCTGGAGACCTACGTCTCGAAGTTCACCAACATGCGCTTCGAGCCGGCCGGCATGACGGACGACCCGGACGTCCGGATGGCGCAGTCGATCGTCGACTACATCTTCCGTCGTCTGGCGCTGGACTTCCTGCCCTTCGAGACCCGTTCCGCACTCGGCATCCACTCCGCCGACGAGCGCCAGCGGCACCTGGAGACCGGCTCCTACGAGCCCACCGACGACGAGCTGGACGTCGAGGGACTCGCCCAGTCGGCGCCCCGCCAGACGGAGACGCTGAAGGCCGTGCCCGTGGCCGTGCCGAACGCCGAGGTTCCGGTGGCCGAGCCCGCCGCCCCGCGACAGGTGCACACCAGCGCCGAACTGGTGGAGATGCAGCTGGGCATCCAGGCGGACGCGCCGCTGTGCTTCTCCTGCGGGACGAAGATGCAGCGCGCCGGTTCCTGCTACATCTGCGAGGGCTGCGGCTCCACCAGCGGGTGCAGCTGAGCCTGAGCGGCAGCGCGTCGCCCGCGAGGTGCGACGTGCGCGCTGAGCAGTGAAGACAGAGGGGTGTCAGCCGTCGGCTGACACCCCTCTCGTCATCCCGCCCCCGGTCGAGCCGTCGCAGCGCGAGAGCCCCGGCGGCCGGTGCGACGGCGGTGGCGGTGGCCCGTTCCGTCAAGCCCAGGGCGTCCGGGCCGCTCAGGAGGACGGCATCGCACGCCCCATCTGCTCGGCGAAGGACGCCGGATCCGCGTCGAAGCCCTGGATGACCCGGCGGTACTGCCAGGCGCCCGCCCCGTCACGGGTGAACTCCGCGATCGTCGTGGCGTTGTTCCCCAGCACCGCGCCGAAGTCGTGCTGCGCGATGTCGAGCGCACCGCTGCGGATGCGGACCGAGGCGTTCACGATGTCGTCGAAGGTCAGCTCCTGGCCGGGCTGCTGGATGGCCACGCCGACGATCACGCGTTCGTACCGCGGGGCGAGCCGGTCCAACTCCAGCACCATGACCTCGTCGTAGCCGAAGCCCTGGCCGGTGCGGCTGTCACGGTTCAGCGTGATCGTGCCGTCCGGGGACCTGCTGCCGAAGTGCACGAGGTACTCGGGGGCGCCGTAGGGCGCGTTCTCGGTGTAGGTCGCCGCGATGACGTCCAGGTCGTGCGCCGCAGTGCCCGAGGGACTCGGGTCCCACCGGACGCCCACTTCGACCTTCGCGAGCCCCTTGTTGAGACCACCACTCACCAGTTCCCCCTCTGGACGAGACCAACTTCTCCGCCACGCGTACGCGTTGCTCCCCATGGTGCCACGGACCACGCACCGTGCCCGGTCGGATACCGGAGGCGGGGACGTGGGGGCGGGGGGGGGGGGGGGGGGGGCCGGGCGCGCCCCGGGGGGGGGGGGGGGGCCCCCCCCCCACCAGGGGGGGGGGGGGGGGGGGCGGCGCCCGGGGAGGGGGGGCG
>NZ_JBHWIQ010000006.1:71323-252647 GCF_042732055.1 Streptomyces sp. NPDC059816 | reverse complement strand
GCCCCCGCTGCGGCTGCCCCCCCGCGGGCCCCCCGCCCCCCCCCCGGGCGGGGGACGCCCCCGGGGGGGGGGGGGGGGCGCGCGGGGGGGGGGGGCGCCCCCCCCCCCCCCACGGCGGGGTGAGGGGACGCGCACCCCGATCACCGGGGGCTTGCAGGGGGCGCACTCCGCCGGAGCATGGCCCCGGCCACGCTCCGTGGCCTTACGATGGCGCGGTGCTGGTCAAGTGGATTCGCTGCACCGTCGTCGACCGCCGAGGTTTCGAACGAGGGCAGCGGAAGTGGGCGGGGCTCCTCGGCGAGCCGGGGTTCCGGGCACAGGGCGGCGGCTGGAGCCGTACCCGGCCCGGTGTCGCCCATGTGTTCGCGTTCTGGGAGAGCCGGGCGTTCTACGACTCGTTCATGGCGCGTTCCCACGACCGGTTGGCGGCCACCCAGTCCGGGACGTTCACCCGCGCCCAGGTGAAGCTGTTCGACTACCGCTTCGACGTGAAGACCGGTTTCGAGCCCCGCTTCACCGACAGCGACCTGCTGCGGGTTGCCCACTGCCGGGTGCACGAGGAGCGCGCGGAACACTTCGCCCTGATGCAGGAGAAGGTGTGGAACCCGGCGATGGCCGGCTCGCCCGGCATGGTGCGCGGGCTGTTCGGCGAGGGGCCGGGCAGCGAGTTCCTGATCCTGTCCATGTGGCAGTCGGACGCCGAGCACGGCAAGTACCGGGCGGAACGCGTCGAACGCCTGTCCCTCCGCGCCCAGACCGAGGCCGACATCGCCTCGCTGTCGGGGGACATCGTCGACATGGAGAAGGCTTGGACCGTCTGACCCTCTGACCGCCTGGGCGCTGCGTCCACCGGCGCCGCGGCGAGGTGGCGACCCGCCGTAGGCTGACCGGACCACCGCTCGAACACCGATCTCGACCTAGGGTTTCCGTATGGTACGACCACGCCGCATCGTCCTGGTCCGGCACGGGGAGTCGAAGGGCAACGCCGATGACACCGTGTACGAGCGGGAGCCCGACCACGCACTCCCGCTGACCGAGAACGGCTGGCAGCAGGCCGAGGAGACCGGCAAGCACCTGCGTGAACTCTTCGGTCAGGAACGCGTCAGCGTGTACGTGTCCCCGTACCGGCGCACGCACCAGACGTTGCGGGCCTTCACGCTGGACCCGCAACTCGTCCGGATCCGGGAGGAGCCCCGGCTGCGCGAACAGGACTGGGGCAACTGGCAGGAGCGGGAGGACGTACGTCTCCAGAAGGCGTACCGCGACGCCTACGGGCACTTCTTCTACCGCTTCGCCCAGGGCGAGTCCGGGGCCGACGTGTACGACCGGGTGGGCGCCTTCCTGGAGAGCCTGTTCCGCAGCTTCGAGGAGTCCGACCACCCGGCGAACGTCCTCCTGGTCACCCACGGGCTGACGATGCGCTTGTTCTGCATGCGCTGGTTCCACTGGAGCGTGGCCGAGTTCGAGTCGTTGTCCAACCCGGGCAACGGCGAGGTCCGGGTCCTGGAACTCGGCGCCGACGGCAAGTACCACCTGGACCGCCCCTTCGACAGCTGGTGCGAACCGGAACCGTACGGGACCACCGGATAGGGTGACGACGACATGACCGTTCCCACCTCATCCGACCCCCGTCTGGGGCGGGCCCTCGCAAGTTTGCGCGGCCTGTCCGTGGGGGACGCCCTCGGCTCCCAGTTCTTCGTCCCCGCCCACTACCCCCTCCTCGGCCGCGGTGAGCTGCCCGCAGGCGAGTGGCAGTGGACCGACGACACCGAAATGGCCTGCTCCGTAGTCGCCGTGCTGGCCGAGCACGGACGGATCGAGCAGGACGCGCTGGCCGCCTCCTTCGCCACGCACCACGACTTCGACCGCGGCTACGGCCCCGCCGTGAACCGTCTGCTCAGACTGGTCCGCGAGGGCGAGGACTGGCGTGAACTCGCCGCCGCCCTGTTCAACGGCCAGGGCTCCTGGGGCAACGGGGCCGCGATGCGCATCGCGCCCCTCGGCGCCTGGTACGCGGACGACCCCGAGCAGGCCACCCACCAGGCCGAGATCTCCGCCTACCCCACCCACCAGCACCGCGAAGCGGTGGTCGGAGCGATGGCCGTGGCCGCCGCGGCGGCCCTCGCGGCTGCCCCGTCCGGACCGCCGAGCGCCGCTGCCCTGCTCGACGGGGTCATCTCCCTGGTGCCGCGCAGCGCCGTGGAAGCGGGGCTGCGGCGGGCGCGGGACATGCTGGACTACTCGGACGCGGGCACGGTCGCCGCGGTCCTGGGCTGTGGGCGGCGGACCAGCGCCCATGACACCGTCCCCTTCGCCCTCTGGGCGGCGGCCCGCGGGCTGGGCGACTTCCCCCGCGCCTTCTGGGAGACCGCGCAGGTCGGCGGGGACGTCGACACCACCTGCGCGATCGTCGGCGGCATCGTGGCGGCCTCCGCGGCCGGAGCGCCGCCCGAAGCGTGGCAGGAACGGACCGAGCGACTCCCCGGCTGGCTCGCCGAGACCGGCACGCACCACCACCCCACCACCTAGGCGCCCGGGGAACGACGCAAACCCCCAACGCACGCGAGCCGAGCAGCGCACCGCAAGGTGTACGCACCTGCCAGGGGCGCGGGGAACTGCGCAAACCCCCAGCGCACGCGAGCTGACCAGCGCACCGCAAGGTGTACGCACCTGCTAGGGGCGCGGGGAACTGCGCAAACCCCCAGCGCACCCAAGCTGACCAGCGCACCGCAAGGTGTACGCACGAACCGGCGAGCGCAGCGAACTGTCACGGTCACGCCACAGGAGCCGCCCGCACCCCCACCCGCCGGGCGCACAGCCCTACGCTTGCGGCCACGCCGCCACCCGACCATGAAGGCGCGCGTTCCGTACGAGCCACCGCCGCCCGTGCGCCGCGGCGCCCCGCCCGCGTGCCGGGCGCGGTCTGGGGGGACCATGTCCGAGAAGCCGACCGCGCAGCCCGAGCCGTCGACACCCCCGGGCGCCCCGCCCGCCCGCGCGCTGGCCCGGTCCACCGCTCCGCCGACCGGCCCCGGACACCCGTCCCGGCGACCGGGTGCCGCGCCCCCCGCCGACCCGTGGAGCGCCCTGCGCAGCCGCGCCCCCCGGCCGATCCGGTCGGCGACCCTCTGGTCCGTGCTCGCCACCGGAGTCCTCAGCATGGTGCTGCTGGGCGACGGCATCGGCCTCAACCTCCTCCTGGTGGCGCTGCCGGCAAGCCTCGCCGCGTACCACTCAGCGGTCGGAGCCGGTCGACGGCCGCGCCCCTGGACCCTGCTCTGGGGCGCGGGCGGTCTCGTACTGCTCGCGGTACCGGCACTGCGCGACGCCTCCTGGCCCTCCTTCCTCGCCGTCGTCGCGGCGTTCTGGCTCGGTGCCCTCGCCCTCCACGGCTCCCGTACCTGGGCGGGGATCGCGTTCAGCCCGTTCGGCCTGGTCGAGGCCGTGCCCCGTGGCCTGAGCTGGGGCTGGCGCGGGCTGCGGGAGCGCTCCAAGGCCCCGTCCAGCCGGGTGGGACCCGTGTTGCGCGCCCTCGGGGTGACGGCGGCCCTGCTCCTGGTGTTCGGGGCACTGTTCGCCGCGGCCGACGCCGCCTTCGCCGAGCTGCTGGACGACCTGGTTCCGGAGGTGTCCGGCGCCGACGGCCCGCTGCGCCTGCTGCTGTTGGCCCTGGGCCTCCTGGGAGCCCTGGGCGTCGCGTACGCCGCGGGTTCCCCCGTGCGCTGGGACAGGGTCTCCTGCGCGCCGGGGCGCGCCCGGGGGCGCGTCGAGTGGGCGCTGCCGCTGCTGGTGCTCAACGGGCTGTTCGCCCTGTTCATCGCCGTGCAGCTGACGGTCCTCTTCGGCGGCTACGACACGGTCCTGGAGAAGACGGACCTCAGCTACGCCGAGTACGCCCGACAGGGGTTCTGGCAGTTGCTGCTCGCGACGCTCCTGGTGCTCGTGGTGATCGTCGCCGCGGTGCGCTGGGCCCCGCGGGGCGGGCCGAAGGACGGGGTGCTGGTGCGCGCGGTGCTCGGCACGCTCGGTGTGCTCACCCTGGTCGTCGTCGCCTCGGCCGTGCGGCGCATGGACATGTACGTCGACGCGTACGGCTGGACGCGCCTGAGGATCTCGGTCGTCGCGGTGGAAGCGTGGCTGGGTCTCGTGATCGTGCTGATCATGGCCGCCGGGGTGTGGGGCGCCCGCTGGCTACCGCGGGCCGTGGCCGCCAGTGCCGCTCTGGGAGTGCTGCTGTTCGGGGCGGTGTCCCCCGACGCGTTGATCGCCGAGCGGAGCGTGCAGCGCCACGAGGAGACCGGGCAGCTCGACCTCGACTACGTACGGGACCTCTCCGCCGACGCGGTGCCCGCCCTGGACGCCCTCCCCGAGCCGCTGCGGTCCTGTGCGCTCCGGTCGATCGACGAGGAACTGCGCCGTCATGCGGACGAGCCCTGGTACGCCACCAGCCTCGGCGAGGCGAGGGCCCGCACGCTCCTCAACGACCGTCCGGTGCAGGCGACATGGGCGCAGTGCCAGCAGGTCGGGCGGAAGGCCGGCTACCCCTGACCTGGGCGTACGGGGGCGTCCGTCCGGGAATGGCGCGAAGAGCCGTGCCCTTGACCGGGACCGGGTGTCGGTCGGCGAACCGGTCGGCGTAGGCTTGCAGGTGCCATGCCATACGAAGCACCTACCCACACCGTTGAGCGGTCGTTGCGCGCCACCACCGGGGCGAAGATCATCGCGGGCGTCGACGAAGTGGGACGTGGTGCCTGGGCGGGCCCGGTCACCGTCTGCGCCGCAGTCACCGGACTGCGACGGCCCCCGGAAGGGCTCACGGACTCCAAGCTCCTCACGCCCAAGCGACGTACCGCTCTGGCCGCGGAGTTGGAGAGTTGGGTGACCGCCCATGCACTGGGGCACGCCTCGCACGAGGAGATCGACGCCCTGGGCATGACGGCCGCGCTCCGGCTCGCCGCCGTGCGTGCGCTGGAGGCCCTTCCGGTGCGTCCCGACGCGGTCATCCTCGACGGGAAGCACGACTACCTCGGCACCCCGTGGCAGGTACGCACCGTGATCAAGGGGGACCGGTCCTGTGTCGTGGTGGCCGCCGCATCCGTGATCGCGAAGGTCCGCCGCGACAAAATGATGGCCGAACTGGGGTCCGAACATGCAGACTTCGACTTTGCGGCCAATGCCGGCTATCCCTCGCCGGTGCACCGGGCCGCACTGGCGGAACGGGGCCCCACCCCGTACCACCGGCTGACGTGGGCGTATCTTGATGCGCTGCCCCAGTGGCGACATCTCAAGAAGGCCCGCAGTTGGGCGGACGAAAACGTTCCGGAGATCGAGGGCCAGCTGGGTTTCGACTTCTGACGTTCTCATTCGCACTGATGTGCCACCCGCCGGGCCCGTTCGCGCCGGCGTTTGATAGATACCAGCTCATGCCTCTCATTCCCGAGGAGCCTCAGATTCACGAGAGTGCCCAGGGTCCGCGCGTCACCCCGGCCAGTGGCCACCCCGCGCCGACCCCTCGCCCCGTACCCGGTCCGCGTCCCGCGGCGCCACCGCGCCCCGGTGGACCGGGCCCGCTGCGGCCCACCCCGCCCGCGCAGCGCACGCCGCGCGAGTCGTCGGCCGCCAAGCCGGAGCCGTCCGCTCCGGCCGCGACTGCCGCCACCGCGGTGCAGTCGACCCCCGTGTCCCCGGCTGCCGCCTCACCGCAGCTCCAGCTGATCCCGGCCTCGGCCGAGGGGGCGCTGGACGCGGCGGAGGAAGCGGTCGACCTCCTGCTCGACTCCGGTAGGTCCCCCGGGGAGATCCTCGTGGTCACCACCGGGGACCAGCACCCCTGGGCCGCCCACGAACTGTCGTTCGGCGAGGCCGCCTACTGGGCGCAGCACGATGCCGTGGACGATGTCTTCTACGCTGACGCCGCCGCCCTGGAACGGGCGACCGTTCGTCCGGTCGTGGTCGCCGCCGTCAACGGTGGGGACGTCTCCACGGGGCTACCGCTCGCCCTGGCCAAGGCGGGCACGCTCCTGATCGTGTGCGGTGATCCGCAGATCATCAATGCGGCCCTGGGTGCCGGAGTCTGACGGCTCCGGACGCTGACGGTGTCGGTGGCGGTGGCTCGGACTCGGTCCGGGACACCGCCACCACTGCGTCGTCAGGTCCTCGTGCGCCGCGGGCCGCCCGGACGTGATCGCGCGGGCGGGTCCGGCGGCCGTGTCCGGAGGTGTTGAGAGGTGTTCGCGGTGGTGGGAGCAGCCGTGCGGACCCGGTGGTGCCCGGCCTCCGTGAGCGGACGCCCGTGCGGGCGTGCCTCGGGAGGCCGGAGGGTCGGGCCGGTGCCGTACGGCTCAGCGTGCCGCCGCCCGGCGCAGTAGTTCCGATGCGGCTCCCCCGGCCCGGGGCTGTAGGGGAGTGAGGTCCGCTGCGAAGTCCTGGGAGGACGAGAGGGAGCTGGGACGGCGACCGCCCCGTCCCTCGCCGAGTACCTGCCAGCCGTCGCGGGTCAAGGTGATGTAGGCCCCGCAGCGAAGCCCGTGCAGGGTGCACGCGTCGCGGAGCCCCCACATCCAGGCCCCGTCCTCCTGGGTCCAGCGTGCGTCCCCGTCCCGGCAGTAGAGCAGGACCGCGGTGCGCACCGGGGTGCGTCTGCGGAGGTCGTGCGGAATCACCCGGCGGAGCTGGGCGAGCAGGGCGTTGCGGAACACCCAGCCGTCGGCCGAGGCGGCACGGCGGGTGAACGAGGCACTGGCCCGAAGACGTTCATCGGGGTCGAGGACGGCGACGACCGCGGTGGCCGGTGTCGGCCGGTGACGGGCGTGCAGTCCGCTGACCACCTCACGTGGGTTGCGCAGCAGCGGAATCCCGGCCGCTGCCCATTCAGCGGGTTCCAGCATCCGGGCCAGTTGGTTGGCGGCATCGGTCGGCAGGTTCTCACGCGTCGGGGACGCAGACATCATCGATGCCGCCTTGGACGGAGCGAATCCGAAGGTCACGGCCCTCCCTTCGGCTACGCGCCCACATACGGGGCGGAAACGGACGTGGGGGAGCGCACCACGGCACAGCCCTCTCGGGAGACGGGCGAGCCGCAGGGGAGCAATGCCAATTCTTCCCGTCGTATTGGCTTGCGGCAACGAGCAATTGGGACCGTCGACCCATTCCTTGGCATTCGTCTCTTATATCCCTCGCCCGAAGATCTCGGAACGCCCTGTCTGCCCGCCGTTTTTCCGCGATCCGGCCATGAGGTCACCCGGCGGTCACCCACAGGTCGGGTGAGCCCGTCCGGCGCGCCCGCACGCACCGGACGTACGACTCATCCGGGCAGGGCGAGCACCAACGGCAGTACCTCGGCTGCTCCCGCCCGCCGCAACAGCCGTGCGGCGACCGCCAGGGTCCACCCGGTGTCGGTCTGGTCGTCCACCAACAGGACGGGCCCGTCGGCGGCCTTGACCGCCAGCGACAGGTCCGTGGGGAGGTGCAGCGCGCCGTCGAGGACCTTCAGCCGCTGGGCACTGTTGCTCCGGGGGGTGCGTGCCGGCTCGTGTCCCGGCGCGTACTCGATGCTGCCCAGGAGGGGGAGCCGGCCCACCTCCGAGATCCGGGCGCCCAGGGACTGGATCAAGCGGGGTCTGTTCAGCGAGGCCATCGTCACCACGCCGACCGGCCGGGCCATCGCGTCGGGCGCGCCGGACGCCCAGCCGCCCGGTCCCCTGGCCCAGTCGGCGAGCACGTCCACCACGGCCCGTGCCACATCGTCCGGAACCGGTCCGTCGGGAGCGTGGGCAGCCAGCATCGGCCGGAGGCGGTTGCCCCATCCGATGTCCGACAACCGCCCCAGGGCGCGCCCCGTGGCCGCCTGTTCGCTGGCGGGAATGCGGCCCTTGAGCGAGATGCCCACGGCCGTCAAGCCGGTCGGCCACATGCGGCGGGGTTCCACCTCCACGCCCGGGCGCTCCAACTCGCCCCGAGCCCGGTCCAGCGCGGCGCCGGAGACCTCGGTGTCGAACCGCGCCCCGGCGCAGTTGTCGCACCGGCCGCAGGGGGCGGCCTCCTCGTCGTCGAGCTGGCGGCGCAGGAACTCCATGCGGCAACCGGTGGTCCGCACGTACTCCCGCATGGCCTCCTGCTCGGCCGACCGCTGCCGGTTCACCCAGGCGTAGCGTTCGGTGTCGTACGCCCAGGGCTCGCCCGTGGACAGCCAGCCGCCCTTGACCCGCTTCACGGCGCCGTCGACGTCCAGCACCTTCAGCATGGTCTCCAGCCGGTTGCGCCGCAGCTCCACCAGGGGCTCCAGGGCGGGCAGCGACAGGGGCCGGTCCGCTCCGGCGAGCACCTCCAGGGTCCTGCGCACGTGCTCCTCCGGCGGGAACGCCAGCGAGGCGAAGTACTGCCAGATCGCCTCGTCCTCCCGGCCCGGCAGCAGCAGGACCTCCGCGTGCTCCACCCCGCGGCCGGCCCGGCCCACCTGCTGGTAGTAGGCGATCGGTGAGGCGGGGGAGCCGAGGTGGACGACGAAGCCCAGATCGGGCTTGTCGAATCCCATGCCGAGGGCCGAGGTGGCGACCAGGGCCTTGACCCGGTTCGCCAGCAGGTCCTCCTCCGCCTGCTGCCGCTCGGCGTTCTCCGTCTTGCCGGTGTACGAGGCCACCGTGTGCCCCCGTTGGCGCAGATAGGCGGTGACCTCCTCCGCCGCGGCCACCGTGAGGGTGTAGACGATGCCCGAGCCCGGCAGGGCGTCCAGGTGCTCGGCCAGCCACGCGAGGCGGTGCGCGGCGTCGGGAAGGGCGAGGACGCCCAGGCTGAGGCTGGACCGGTCCAGGGGGCCGCGGAGGACCAGGGTGCTTCCCGTGTCGTCCGCGCCGTCCGTCGCCGCGGCTCCCGTGCCGAGCTGCTCCGCGACGTCCGCCGTCACGCGCGCGTTCGCCGTCGCGGTCGTGGCCAGCACCGGGACGCCGGGCGGGAGGTCCGCCAGCATGGTGCGCAGCCGTCGGTAGTCGGGTCGGAAGTCGTGCCCCCAGTCCGAGATGCAGTGCGCCTCGTCGACCACCAACAGTCCCGTGGCGGCGGCCAGCTCGGGCAGCACGTTGTCCCGGAAGTCGGGGTTGTTGAGGCGCTCGGGGCTGACCAGGAGGACGTCCACGGCGCCGGCGCCGATCTCCTGCTGGACGGTCGCCCACTCCTCGGGGTTGGCCGAGTTGATCGTGCGTGCGTGGATGCCCGCACGGGCGGCGGCGTCCACCTGGTTGCGCATGAGGGCGAGGAGGGGCGAGACGATCACGGTGGGGCCGCCGCCGTTCTCCCGCAGCAGCGCGGTCGCGACGAAGTACACCGCGGACTTGCCCCAGCCGGTGCGCTGCACCACCAGGGCCCGGCGCCGTTGTGCGACCAGTGCTCTGATCGCCCGCCACTGGTCCTCCCTGAGGCGTGCGGCCGGGTCACCGACCAGCCGGGCGAGGACGGCGTCGGCGGCCGTGCGGAGTTCGTCGTTGCTCATGCCCCCATGCAACCCGATGGGTCCGACATTGCGCGACCGACCCCGCTGACCTGTGGACAACTCCTGTCGTGTCCCTGATCCGGGTTATCCACAGGAACAACCGGAAGATTGCATTCCGGGGGATGGTCACTCCATGACGAATCACCACGACGCCACGGACCCCGCCGACCACGGCCCGGACAGTCACGGCCCGGACAGCCGGGGGACGAACGACCACGGCCCGGACGGCCAGGGGTCGAACGACCACAGGCCGGACGACCACAGGGCGGGCGACCGCGTGCCGGACGGACACGTGCCGGACGAGCGCCCGGCGACAGCGGACAATCACCCGGCGCACGGTTCCGCCCACACGGGCGCGGCCCCCGCCCCCGACCGGCCGGCCAGGCTGATCGACTGCCCGGACTTCGACGCACCCGTCAAGCTCCGGTCCGCGGCCGAGATGGCGGACGCGCTCCCGTACATCCTCGGCTACCGCCCCGAGGACTGCGTCGTCCTGCTGGCCCTGCACCGGCAGGAGGGGTACAGCAGGTTCGCCGGCCGGGTGCGCCTCGGCATCCCGAAACGCACCGAGGACTGGCGGGCGGTGGCGGACGAACTGGCCCGGTGCCTGGTGATCGGGTCGGCGCGCCGCGGCTCCCTGCCCGATGCGGTGGTCGTCTTCGTCTGCCGCGAGCCCCGGGGCGACGGGACGGGCCCCGCCGTCATGGAAGGGCTCCGCCCCCTGGCGCAGTACCTGCGCCGCGCCTGCGGCGGCTTCGGGGTGCCCGTGGTGGAGGCGCTGTGCCTGTCCGCCGGGCGCTACTGGTCCTACTGCTGCCCCGACGAGCGCTGCTGCCCCGCGGAGGGCACCGCCATGGGCTTGCCGGGTTCGTCGGTGCTCGCAGCGGCGGCCGCCTACGCGGGAATCCGGGTGCGCGGCCCGCTGCGGGAGCTCCGCGCCCGACTCACCCCCTGGGAGGGCCCCGCGGCGCGCGAACAGGAATCCGCCCTCGACACGGCCCGCGCACGGCTGATGCCCGACGGGGGCGACCGGACGGGGTTGCCGGACGCCTTCGCTGCGACGCTCGCCCTCGCCCGCACCGCGCTGAACAGGCTCGGAGCAGCGCCGCGCGACCCCGACCCGACGGCGGCGGACGGGGCGGACGACGCGCTGTTCTCCCACGACGAGGCGGCGGCCCTCATCATCGGCCTCCAGGACCGGGACACCCGCGACGCTGCCGCGGAGTGGATGGAGGGGCCGGACGGGGAAGCGGCGCTCAGGCTCTGGCGCACGCTGGCCCGCCGTTGTGTCGGCCCGTACGCGGACCACGCGGCGGCACCCCTCTCCCTCGCCGGCTGGGTCGCCTGGTCCACCGGGGACGGCCTGGAGGCGCGCGAGGCCCTGGCGATGGCCCTGGCCGCCGACCCCGACTACCTGTTCGCCAGGTTGCTGCACCGGGCGTGCAACGACGGTCTGAGCATCGAGACCATGCGTGAGTGCATTCGGCAGGGCGGACAGGAGCGGGAGGCCGCCCGGGCCCGGGCGGCGGATGCGCCCCGCGGCCCGCAGCCGGATCGGGTCGCCCCCGCCCCGAGGTCCGCGCGGACCGCCGCCGCGCTCCGCCGCGGCAAGGCCCGACAGCGAGCGGCCGGAGGAGCCCGCGGCCCGCTGCCGAGCGGACCGCCGACCCGCCCGGGGACCCGCCCGCGCCCCGCCGCCCGGCCCCGTCCCGTCGCCTCCCCGCGCCCGGTGACCCGCCCCGGACCTGGCCGCCCCACCGAACACTGACGAGGGCGAGGAGAGCGATCGCCGGAGGTGGTCCCGCGATCGGGCGCGGACGGTACGAGGGCGGCGGGTCGCCTCCATGGCCCCGAACGTCGGGACGGGAGAAGGGACGTGAGGTGACGGAGCCCGAACGAGGATCTGCGAGGAGGACGGAATGGACTGTTTATCGTCAGGGAGACGACTATGATCGCGGCATGCCGCCCTACGACCCGTCAGCCTTCCCGCCCTTCGCCGTCACCGTCGACCTGGTGGTGCTGACCGTCCGGCGCCATGCGCTGTGCGCACTGGCGGTCAGGCGTGGTGAGGCGCCGTTCCAGGGGTGCTGGGCGCTTCCCGGCGGCTTCGTGCGGGAGGACGAGGACCTGTCGGTGGCAGCGGCCCGTGAACTCGTGGAGGAGACCGGGTTGTCCGTCCACGACCCGGCCGCCCCGGCCCAACCCCACGGTGCGCACCTCGAACAGTTGGCCACTTACGGCGACCCGGAGCGCGACCCCCGCATGCGCGTCGTCAGCGTCGCCCACCTGGCGCTGGCACCGGACCTCCCCGCGCCCCGGGCGGGCGGTGACGCCAGCAACGCCCGATGGGCACCGGTGGAGGAACTACTCCAACGGGGAGGGCCCGACAACGGGGGCGAACAGCCGGCGCCGCTCGCGTTCGACCACGGGCGCATCCTCGCCGACGGGGTGGAGCGTGCCAGATCGAAGATCGAGTACTCGTCGCTCGCCACGGCCTTCTGTCCGCCGGAGTTCACCGTCGGTGAGCTGCGCAGGGTCTACGAGGCGGTGTGGGGGGTCACGCTGGATCCGCGCAACTTCCACCGCAAGGTGACCGGGACGCCCGGGTTCCTCGTCCCGACCGGTGGGACCACCACCCGCCAGGGCGGCCGGCCGGCGCAGCTGTTCCGCGCGGGCGGCGCCACGCTCCTCAACCCGCCCATGCTGCGGCCGGAGGTCTGACGCACGGCAAGCCCAACGGCGGGTGACGGGGACGGGCCGCTCCTTCCCCAGGGCAACACCCATGCCCACCAATGACCGAAAAGTCTAGTTTGTCGCGCTATCTTGCTCGGGTACCCATGGCGTCGCCCGTCCCCCGCCTCGGTGGGCGGGACTCCGGCCGCCGAGCGGTCGCACCGCCCGCGAGAGAAGCGATGATCCAGGCCATCGGACTGACCAGCACGTCCCGCAAGGAGACCTTGCCGACCGTTGCCGACGTCTCCTTCGACGCGCCCACCGGACGGATCACGGCCCTGCTCGGGCCACGGGGAGCGGGGAAGTCGACGGTCCTCCGGCTGATGCTCGAACTCCAGCCGGGCCGGGGAACCGCCCACTTCCGAGGACGTCCGCTGCACCGCATCCCGCACCCCGCGCGTGAGGTGGGCGTCGTTCTCGGCGAGGTGCCGGGTCACCCCGCCCGCACGGTCCGGGGGCATCTGCGCATGCTGTGCGCCGCGGCGGGAGTACCCGGGGGTCGGGCCGACGACGTCTTGGAGGTCACCGACCTCGACCGGGTGGGCGACACCCGGCTCGGCTGCCTCTCGCGCGGCATGGACCGCCGCCTCGCGCTCGCGTGTGCCCTGCTCGCCGATCCGCACACGCTCGTTCTCGACGCCCCCACGGACGGCCTGTCGACCCCTGAACGGAGCCGGCTGCACCACCTGTTGCGGTCCCACGCCGGGCTCGGGGGCACCGTGTTGTTCAGCACCGACGACGCGAAGGAAGCCGCCCGTACCGCTGACCGCGTCGTCACCCTCGAAGCCGGGCGGGTCATCGCCGATCAGGAGGCGGTCGACTTCGCCCGCACCCGGTTGCGGCCCAGGGTCGCCGTGCGCAGCCCGCACGCCGTCCGGCTCGCACGATTCATCACCCAGGAGGCGCGCGCGGCCCGACAGTCGGTCGAGGTCGTGAACGAGGCCGGCAACCGGCTGTCCGTGTACGGGAGCAGCTGCGCGGAGATCGGTGAGCTCGCGTACCGGCACGGCATCCTGGTCCACCAACTCGCCGATGAGACCGGGGACACGGGGCCGCTGGTCGGCGGCGACGGAGACCGGGTCGCCGCCGAGGGTGACCCGCCCGGCCGGAAACCCCCTCCGGCCCCCCGCAGCCCCGCTCGCCTCAGCGCCCCCGCCTCACCGACGGACCTGACAGCCCCCGTCACCCAAGTCGCCCCCACCACCCTCACTGGCCCCACCAGCCCCATGGACCCCGAAGAAGCGGCGCCCGGCGGTACGGGGCCGCTCGCCGCACCCGCCGCTGTACGCACTGCCGGGCTCGACGACGCCGCGCACCCACCCCGTACCGCCGCGCCGTCCACGGTGGTGGAGCCCCGCGTGCTCCCGCCCGCCATCACGGTGCGCCCCGTGGGATCGCCGCTGCGCCCGGTCCGCTACGAACTGCGTCGCGCCACCGGCATCGCCATCGGGTACGTCACCTGTGCGACGGCGCTCGTGATCTCCGCCGTCCTCGCCGTGTTCCTGGCGAGGACGGGTCATGAGCCGCCGGCCCGCCTCCTCGCCGCCTGGCCCGAGCAACTACCGCTGCCCCCTGCGGCCTTGGGCGCCGGACTGCTCGGCGCTCTCGCCTTCGGCGACGAGTTCCGGCATCCGGCGCTCGCCGCGGACCGGGGCACGGTGCCCCGCCGGCTCGGACTTCTCGGCGCCAAACTCACCGTCGCGGCGGCCACGGCACTCCTCCTCGCCGTCGTGACCGTCGGGTGCGACGCCCTGCTGCTCGGCCTCGTCTACGGAGGGGAGGTCGGAGCGCTCCCGTCGTCCTGGCCGGTGCTCGCCGCGAGCTGGATCGGGCTCGTGACCGGCTGCTCCTGGGCGGGTGTGCTCGCGGCCGGAACCTTCAAGTCGACGGCTGCGGGCCTCGCCGCCGTACTGGCGGTGCCCGTCCTCGTGGTGCCGGTCGTACAGAAGGTCTTGTCTGGTCCATCTGTTCGAACGGCGGCGGGACTCCCGGCACGCCTCCAGGAGTTCACGATGTGGCCGTTCGGGACGGAGAAGTTCCTGGTCGCCGGCCTGCGGATGATCACGCAACCGGTCGGCAGCGCGCTGGCGCTCTCGCTCGCGGCGCTGTTGTGCGCGTATCTGCTCACAGTGAGCCGTAGCAGGGTGCGTTGAAGACCGAGACTGACCGATTGGTCGACCTGCGGACACAACTTCCCGAGTGGCGTTCACTTCTTTCCGATAAGGCGTCAATTGCGAAGGGGTGAGCGATCACCCTTTCGTGTGCTTTTCACCAAAGACCTCAAGGCCCCTGAGGGCAAGGCCGACAAAGGTTCCGTGAGTACCCTTGCGCACACCATGATGACCACCGCCCGCACCGCAGACTCCGGCCTCGCCGGACCGGGCGGACTCGACCGCTACACCTACCCGGAGGCCCCCGCGACGGACCGCGGCGTATCGGCCTGGGACACGTCCGACCAGGAGTTGGGCCGCGTCGGCAGGCGGGCCGCGGGCAGCCGTGGCCGAGGTCTGCACGGCCAACTCGTCCAGCAACTCGGCCAGATGATCGTTTCCGGTGACCTGGGCGCCGACCGCCCGCTCGTGCCCGAGGAGATCGGTCAGCGGTTCGAGGTCTCCCGCACCGTCGTCCGGGAGTCCCTGCGCGTACTCGAAGCGAAGGGCCTGGTCAGTGCCCGCCCCAACGTCGGGACCCGGGTGCGCCCGGTCAGCGACTGGAACCTGCTCGACCCCGACATCATCGAGTGGCGCGCCTTCGGCCCCCAGCGGGACGACCAGCGCCGTGAACTGAACGACCTGAAGTGGACGATCGAACCGCTGGCGGCCCGGCTCGCCGCCGGGCACGGTCGGGAGGACGTGCAGCAGCGCCTCACCGACATGGTCGAGATCATGGGGCACGCGCTCGGCCAGGGCGACGCCGTCACCTTCGTCCGCGCGGACGCCGAGTTCCACGCCCTGCTGATCCAGGCCGCGGGCAACCGCATGCTGGAGCACCTGTCGGGAATCGTTTCGGCCGCGCTCCAGGTCTCCGGCGGCCCGGTGACCGGTTGTGACCGTCCGCACGAGGGGGCCCTCGTCCACCACGCCCGCATCGTCGACGCGCTCGCCCAGGGTGACGGGGCGGCCGCCGAGGCCGCGATGCGTCAGCTGCTGACCTCCCACCCCGAGGTGGAGCGCGTGGTTCCGGCTCCCCGGGAACACTGAGAGGCCCTTCCGTCCGGCCCGGTGCGCCCCGCTGATGCGGGGCGGGCCGCCGGCGTGCGCGTCGGCGCGATCCGCGGGTGTCCCCGCGGATCGCCGAGCCGGGTCGGCGGCCCCTGTGCGGGCGAGCGTTCCGCCGCCCACCCCGTCGAGCGCCGCCCACCCCGTCGCTGTTCCGCCCGCCCGGCATCCCCGCGACGCGTGACGCATCCCGCCCGCGGCGGACCCGGCAGGAGCGGGACCCGGACGGCTACGCCTGCGGTTGGGCCCGTCGATCCGGTCGATCCGGTCGATCCGGTCACTCGGGTCGACGCTGCCGATCGGACCGGGGCCGTCGAGCCCTCCCCCGCCCCGGAAGCGGCAGGGTCCGCAGCACCTCGCGGAGTGCGTGGCCCCCGTTCCAGCCGGTCAAGAAGACGACGCAATACGGCGACGTCGGATCGACCTGGGGCAGACAGTCGCAAATCCTGACCGCTTCTGATCGGGTCTAGAATCTTTTGTGCGCTTACGGGGTGTGACTCGGGCCACGTAGATTGACCGTAACGCTCCCGGGCACTGCGCGATGACCTAAGAGGTGACAGGCCGAGGAGGGAATACGGCAGCCGTTGACGGCGCTGTGAATCTCCTAGGCCACGCCCGCGCCGTCGACACATCCCCAGTCGGCGGTCGTCGGCTCCCGTCCGCAGTGGACGGAGTCGGAAGCCGTTTTCCAACGTTCCGAGAGGTTGTTCGTGTCGGCCAGCACATCCCGTACGCTCCCGCCGGAGATCGCCGAGTCCGTCTCTGTCATGGCGCTCATCGAGCGGGGAAAGGCTGAGGGGCAGATCGCCGGCGATGACGTGCGTCGGGCCTTCGAAGCTGACCAGATTCCGGCCACTCAGTGGAAGAACGTACTGCGCAGCCTCAACCAGATCCTCGAGGAAGAGGGTGTGACGCTGATGGTCAGTGCCGCGGAGCCCAAGCGCACCCGAAAGAGCAGCGTCGCAGCGAAGAGTCCGGCCAAGCGGACCGCGACCAGGACCGTCGCCTCCAAGACGGTCACCACCAAGAAGGCCGCAGCAGCGCCGGCCGCCGGTTCGGCGTCCGCAGGCGCGTCCGACGACGACGCGACGACGCCCGCCAAGAAGGCGGCGGCGAAGAAGACCACCGCCAAGAAGACCGTGGCGAAGAAGACCACGGCGAAGAAGACCACGGCCAAGAAGGCGACCAGCAAGAAGGGCGCCGACGAGGTCCTCGACGACGAGTCGGCCGAGGAAACCCCGGGTACGCCCGGCAAGCCCGGCGACGAGCCCGCCGAGGAGGGTGCGCAGGGCTTCGTCCTGTCCGACGACGACGAGGACGACGCGCCCGCGCAGCAGGTCGCCGCGGCCGGTGCCACCGCCGACCCGGTCAAGGACTACCTGAAGCAGATCGGCAAGGTCCCCCTCCTCAACGCCGAGCAGGAGGTGGAGCTGGCCAAGCGCATCGAGGCCGGACTCTTCGCCGAGGACAAGCTGGCCAACGCGGACAAGCTCGCACCCAAGCTCAAGCGCGAGCTGGAGATCATCGCCGAGGACGGCCGTCGGGCCAAGAACCACCTGCTGGAGGCGAACCTCCGGCTCGTCGTCTCGCTGGCCAAGCGGTACACCGGCCGCGGCATGCTCTTCCTCGACCTGATCCAGGAGGGCAACCTCGGTCTGATCCGCGCGGTCGAGAAGTTCGACTACACCAAGGGCTACAAGTTCTCCACGTACGCCACCTGGTGGATCCGGCAGGCGATCACCCGCGCGATGGCCGACCAGGCCCGCACCATCCGCATCCCGGTGCACATGGTCGAGGTCATCAACAAGCTCGCCCGCGTGCAGCGGCAGATGCTCCAGGACCTGGGCCGCGAGCCCACCCCGGAGGAGCTGGCCAAGGAACTCGACATGACCCCCGAGAAGGTCATCGAGGTCCAGAAGTACGGTCGTGAGCCGATCTCGTTGCACACCCCGCTCGGCGAGGACGGCGACAGCGAGTTCGGTGACCTGATCGAGGACTCCGAGGCCGTCGTCCCGGCCGACGCGGTCAGCTTCACGCTCCTCCAGGAGCAGCTGCACTCCGTGCTCGACACGCTCTCCGAGCGCGAGGCGGGCGTCGTCTCCATGCGGTTCGGCCTCACCGACGGTCAGCCGAAGACCCTCGACGAGATCGGCAAGGTGTACGGGGTCACCCGTGAGCGCATCCGGCAGATCGAGTCGAAGACGATGTCGAAGCTGCGCCACCCGTCCCGCTCGCAGGTCCTCCGCGACTACCTGGACTGATCCGCCCGTTCCTGCCCGTCGCCGATCCCGGCGGGCACGGCCGTGGGCGTTACGCCAGTGAGGGCCCGGTTCCCGGTGGGGACCGGGCCCTCCGGCGTGTGTGCGGGTGCGGCGGGGACCCGGTTGGTCGACGCTGGGTGGGTCATCGCCACCCTGTGTGAGGAGAGCGCATGCCCCGTCCCCTCGTCCGTGCCCTGACCGGAGCGCTGCTGCTGGCGGCGGCCACCACCGCGCTGCCCGTGGCGGGCCCGTCCTCCGCGTCCGCCGACGGCCTGGTCGTGGGCGGCCGTCCGGTGGACATCGTGGACAGCCCCTGGGTCGTCGCCCTCTCCAGCCGTGACCGGTTCGGCGGTACCCGGGCGGGACAGTTCTGCGGCGGTGTCGTGGTGGACCGTACGAGGGTGCTGACCGCGGCCCACTGCCTGGGGCCCGAGGCGCTCGGCTCGGTGCGGGCGGCGGACCTCGCCGTCATCGCGGGGCGCGCCGACCTGCGGGACGGAACCGGTGTGGAGGTGCCCGTCCGGGAGACCTGGGTGAGTCCGGCCTACGACCGTACGACGAACGCGTGGGACGTGGGGGTGGTGACCCTCGCCGAGCCGCTGCCGGAGCGCTACGTCATTGCGGTGGCCGGTCCCGGTGACCCCGCGTACGAGGCGGGTACGCCCGCGGCCGTCTACGGCTGGGGGGACGTCACCGGGCGCGGTGACTACGCGGTCGCCCTGCGCTCCAGCCAGGTCGAGGTGCTGCCGGACGAGGTGTGCCGCCGGGCGTACCCCGGTGGTCCCGAAGGGCGCTACCTCGCCGACTCGATGTTGTGCGCGGGGGTGGGGGAAGGGGGCCGGGACGCCTGTCAGGGAGACAGCGGCGGTCCGCTGGTGGCGAACGGACGGTTGATCGGGCTGGTGTCCTGGGGGAGCGGCTGCGGCCAACCGGACCGTCCGGGGGTCTACACCCGGCTGTCAGCCTTGGTCCAGCGGCCCGAACAGCCGCAGCAGTCGGACACCGACGACGACTCCTGACCCCGGCTCCGTCCTGGCGGGCAGCAAGGGAACGGGCACCAGGGCCGACGACGGCAGGGTGGGAGACAGCAGCGTGGGCGACGGGAGGCGGGCGGCGGCAGCGGAATCCCGCGGCTCGCCGCTACCACCCACCGCTACCGTCCGCCTGCACACCGCCAGGGTGCGCAACGCAAGCGGGCGGGCCCCGTCACACGGGGACCGCCCGATTCGCCGGCCTGACGCCGGTGCTGGCTCGTCGTGGATGCGAAGTGTCAGCGTTCCTCGGCCTCGGTCGAGGCCGGAGCGGCGTTCAGGCGCTCCGTCTCGTCCTGTATCTCCGCGGCGATCTTCTTGAGTTCCGGCTCGAACTTGCGACCATGGTGGGCGCAGAAGAGCAGTTCACCGCCGCTCAACAGGACCACGCGGAGGTAAGCCTGGGCGCCGCAACGGTCGCAGCGGTCAGCGGCCGTCAGCGGGCTCGCGGGGGTCAGAACAGTAGTCACGTCGCCTCTTCTCTAGCTCGACGAGCTGTCGTACCAGGGTCAACATCCAACCAGGCCGAAAACGTTCCCGCTCGTGGCTTCTCCTCGAAAAAATCTTTCCGATCTTGCCGAGGTGGCTGTCTGCTGCCGGTTGGCGGCGAATGTGCCGTAGTGCGTGTCTTCGTGTCGTACGGGTTCGCGCGGTTTGCCGGTTCGGTCCTCCCGGCTGGATGCCGGTTGTTCATGAGGACGTGCCCGGAGCCTAAATGGTTCATGCCTGGAAGGGAACGTGATGTGTACTTCACTCCAACGAGCGATCGAACAGACATGCGATCCTCGACTAGGCTTGGTGCGGGTTGAGGGTGGCGTGACAACGGCTCTACCAGGGCTCGGTACCCTCTGAGCGGCGACCGAAGCCTGGGCCCTACCCCACGGGGCCCCATCTGAAATTCAGCGAGGAGCGAACCGCGTGACCGCCGATACGTCCGTGCCGTCCACTGCGCTGCTGACCGGAGCAGACCGGGACGGTTCCAACTACACCGCGCGGCACCTGCTCGTCCTGGAGGGGCTGGAAGCGGTTCGCAAGCGGCCCGGGATGTACATCGGGTCCACCGACAGCCGTGGCCTGATGCACTGCCTCTGGGAGATCATCGACAACTCCGTCGACGAGGCCCTGGGCGGCTACTGCGACCACATCGACGTGGTCCTCCACGACGACGGTTCGGTCGAGGTCCGCGACAACGGTCGTGGCATCCCGGTCGACGTCGAGCCCAAGACGGGGCTGTCCGGTGTCGAGGTCGTCCTGACCAAGCTGCACGCCGGCGGGAAGTTCGGCGGCGGCTCGTACGCCGCATCCGGCGGCCTGCACGGCGTCGGCGCCTCGGTGGTGAACGCCCTGTCGGCCCGCCTCGATGTCGAGGTGGACCGGGGGGGCAACACCCACGCGATCAGCTTCCGCCGGGGCGTCCCCGGAGCCTTCGCCAAGCCGGGAGCGGAGGCGACCTTCGAGCCGGGGCCCGGTCTGCGCAAGGCCAAGCGGGTCCCCAAGACGCGCACCGGCACGCGGGTGCGCTACTGGGCGGACCGGCAGATCTTCCTCAAGGACGCCAAGCTCAACCTGGAGACGCTCCACCAGCGCGCCCGACAGACCGCTTTCCTGGTGCCCGGCCTCACGATCGTCGTCCGGGACGAGCTCGGCCTCGGTGAGGGCGGCAGCAAGGGCGAGGAGTCCTTCCGCTTCGACGGGGGCATCAGCGAGTTCTGCGAGTACCTCGCCAGCGACAAGGCGGTCTGCGACGTCGTGCGCTTCTCCGGCCAGGGCACCTTCAAGGAGACCGTCCCGGTCCTCGACGACCGGGGGCAGATGACCCCGACCGAGGTCACCCGCGAGCTGGGCGTGGACGTCGCCATGCGCTGGGGCACCGGGTACGACACCACGGTCAAGTCGTTCGTCAACATCATCGCGACGCCCAAGGGCGGTACGCACGTCACCGGGTTCGAACGTTCCGTGACCAAGACGGTGAACGAGGTGCTCCGCGCCCAGAAGCTGCTGCGGGTCGCCGAGGACGACGTCGTCAAGGACGACGCCCTGGAGGGGCTGACCGCGGTCGTCACCGTCCGGCTCGCCGAGCCCCAGTTCGAGGGGCAGACCAAGGAGGTCCTGGGCACCTCAGCGGCCAACCGGATCGTGGCCGCGGTGGTCGCCAAGGAGCTCAAGACCTTCCTCACGGCCACGAAGCGTGACGCGAAGGCCCAGGCCCGTGCGGTGATGGACAAGATGGTCGCCGCCGCCCGCACCCGTATCGCCGCCCGTCAGCACAAGGAGGCCCAGCGTCGCAAGACGGCCCTGGAGTCCTCCTCGCTGCCCGCCAAGCTCGCCGACTGCCGCAGCGACGACGTGGAGCGCAGTGAGTTGTTCATCGTGGAGGGGGACTCCGCGCTCGGCACGGCGAAGCTCGCCCGGAACTCCGAGTTCCAGGCGTTGCTGCCGATCCGCGGAAAGATCCTCAACGTTCAGAAGTCGTCCGTCTCGGACATGCTCAAGAACGCCGAGTGCGGGGCGATCATCCAGGTCATAGGAGCCGGCTCCGGCCGCACCTTCGACCTCGACGCGGCCCGCTACGGGAAGATCATCCTGCTGGTCGACGCCGATGTGGACGGCGCGCACATCCGCTGTCTGCTGTTGACGCTGTTCCAGCGGTACATGCGGCCCATGGTCGCGGCCGGTCGGGTCTTCGCGGCGGTCCCGCCGCTGCACCGGATCGAGCTGGTCCAGCCCAAGAAGGGCCAGGACAAGTACGTGTACACGTACTCGGACCGCGAACTGCGGGAGACCCTGCTGGAGTTCCAGCGCAAGAACGTCCGCTACAAGGACGGCATCCAGCGTTACAAGGGGCTCGGCGAGATGGACGCCGACCAGTTGGCCGAGACGACGATGGACCCGAGGTTCCGCACGCTGCGCAGGATCAACATCGCCGATCTCGAAGCGGCGGAGCAGGTGTTCGACCTGCTCATGGGCAACGAGGTGGCGCCGCGCAAGGAGTTCATCACCAGCTCCGCGGCGACGCTCGACCGGTCGCGCATCGACGCCTGATCCGTCGTCTGCGTCCGGCGCCCGATCCGGCGTCGGTCCGCTGTCCGGTTCGGCGCCCGCCCGGGCGCCGAACCTCATGCGCGCCCCGCACCGGCGCGCGCGGGCCGCTAGCGGTCCGAGCCGCGCGGGGACACCCAGGCGTACCGGTGCTCCGGCCGGCCCGTGTCCCCGTACCGCAGGGTGAGTTGGAGGCGGCCGGCCTGTTCCAGGTGGCGCAGGTAGCGCTGTGCGGTGGAGCGGCTCAGCCCCGTCCGTTCCGCCACCTCGTGCGCGGACAGCGGCTGTCCGGCCCGGTGGAGGACTCCGCAGATCAGGTCCGTCGTGGGCACCGAGTGCCCGCTGGGCAACCCCTGGGTCGCGGTCGGCGTGGTGGTGCGCAACGCGCCGAAGATCCGGTCGACCTGTTCCTGGGCGGCCATCCCGCTGCCCCCGACGCGGTCCACCGTGCGGCGTAGGGCCGCGTACGCCTCCAGTCGGCTGCGCAGGGCGTCGAAGGTGAACGGTTTCACCAGGTAGTGCAGGGCGCCGAGGCGCATGGCGTCCTGCACGGTGGTGACGTCACTCGCTGCTGTGATCATGATCACATCGGTGCGGTGACCCAGTTGGCGCATGTGTTGCACCAGGGACAGCCCGGTCCGGTCGGGCAGGTAGTGGTCGAGCAGCACCAGGTCTATCTCCTCGCGCTCCACGGAGGCGAGGGCCTGGGCGGCGTCGTGGGCGCGACCGGCCACGCGGAAGCCGGGGACCTTGGCCACGTAGCGGGCGTTGATCTCGGCGACGCGGAAGTCGTCGTCCACGACCAGGACGTCAATCATCGACCGGGCCTTTCTGGTTAAGCCCTCGGTGAGGCTTCGTTGTTCTAGCGCGCACAAAACGAGCACAACAGGGTTTTGCAATCAGAAGATGGGCCAGCGCGCACAAGGATCGCACTGTGACGCGCCCGCCACCTACGGTGCCGGGCCATGACCACAGATACCAGCAGGGCGACCGGACGGTGCTCCGGTCGCCGGGAACGGAGGCGGTCCCGCGCGACGGCCCGGTGATCCGGTGCCGCCCGCAGACTCCCGCTCGGGCCGTCGGGGCCGGGGTAGACGTCGACCCCGCCCTCCGCTACCGCCCCGGGCCCCTGTACGCCCCGCTGAAGGCCCGGCGGCCCCTCCCGCTCCCCCGGGAAGGGTCGCCGCACCTCCGGCTCCTGACGCGGCCGTCAGGCTGATCCACCTCACGAGGACGTGATGCGCATGCCGGACACCAACCGATGGAGGTCGGCCGCCGGCGCTGGGCTGATGGCGTTGGGCGCCCTCGTGGGACTGTCCCTGGTGAGCGGAGGGTCCGTGGGCGACGGCTCCGGGGTGCCCGCACCGCGCCAGGAGCAGACGACCGTCGACGAGGCGGAGCACGGCAGCCCCTCCCCGGTGGGCCGGTCGGCCAGGACCGTGCCCGACGCGTACGGCGGCACCGGAGCCATCCGGCCCGCGAAGACCGTCCGGCGCTGATCCCGACCAGGACGCAGGACACAGACCACGGGCTCGACGAGCCCCCTCACGTGAGCCCCCGCGCTACTTCCCCCGCGCGCGGGGGCTCACCCGCGCGTGGCCCACGCGTAGCGGTGCTCCGGGCGTCCCGTCTCCCCGTACTTCAGGCTGAGGCGCACCCGGCCCGCCCGCTCCAGCAGCTTCAGGTACCGCGCCGCGGTCTGCCGGCTGAGCTGGGTGCGGTCGGCCAACTCCTGGGCGGAGACCGGGCCGTCGGCGGACACCAGCACCTTGCGCACCAGCTCCGCGGTGGTGGGGGAGTGCCCCTTCGGCAGGTCCGGCTCCCCGGTCACGGCCAGCGCGCCGAAGATCCGGTCGACCTCCGCCTGCTCGGCCTCGCCACCGCCGCGCAGGGTGCGCTGGAGGGCCGCGTACGCCTCCAACTTGGTCCGCAACCCGGAGAACGCGAACGGCTTCACCAGGTACTGGAGGGCGCCGAGGCGCATCGCCGCCTGCACGGTGCCCACGTCCCGCGCGGCCGTCACCATGATCACGTCGGTCTCGTGGCCCCGCTCGCGCAGCCTGCGCACCACGTCCAGGCCCGTCTCGTCGGGCAGGTAGTGGTCGAGGAGGACAAGGTCGACCTCGCCGCCCTCCACGCAGTCCAACGCCTCGGCCGCGTTGTACGCCTTCGCCACCACCCGGAACCCGGCGATCTTCTCCACGTAGGCCGCGTTCACGTCCGCCACTCGGATGTCGTCGTCGACGACCAGGACCTCGATCACCGCGACTCCTCCGCCTGCGTCAGTTCCGCCTCGGACAGGGCCTCCGGCAGCCGCACGGTGAACTGCGCACCGCCGCCCGGAGCCTCGGTGACCTCCGCGTCACCGCCCTGGCGCTCGGCCAGTCTGCGCACCAGCGCCAGACCGATGCCCCGCTTGCCGCGCGCGGGGGCCTTCTTGGTCGTCCACCCCTCCAGGAAGATGGTCTCCCGTTGGTCGGGCGGCACCCCGGGGCCGGTGTCCTGCACCCGCAGCACCGCCGCCCGGCCCTCCGCCCGCAGCACCACCTCGACCCAGGCGTCCGAGGAGCCGGAGGCGGCGTCCAGTGCGTTGTCCACGAGGTTGCCGACGATGGTGACCAGCCCGCGCGGATCGATCAGCCGGTCCGGCAGCCAGGTGTCGGGCGACACCGCGAGCGAGACGCCGCGCTCGGCCGCGACCGTCGCCTTGCCGACCAGCAGGGCGGCGAGCAGCGGGTCGTGGATCTTCTCGGTGATCTGCTCGGCGGTGACCCGGTGCGCCCCCGCGACCTCGCCGACGAACTCGACGGCCTCCTCGTACATCTCCAACTCCAACAGGCCGAGCAGGGTGTGCATGCGGTTCGCGTGTTCGTGGTCCTGGGCCCGCAGGGCGTCGATCAGACCGCGCGTCGAGTCCAGCTCGCGGCCCAGCTGCTCCAGTTCGGTGCGGTCCCGCAGGGTGGCCACGGCGCCGCCGTCGTCGGTGGGCATCCGGTTCGCGATCAGCACCCGGGTGCCGCGGACGGTCACCAGGTCGGTACCGGTCACCCGGCCGGCCAGGACGTCGGTGGTGCGGCCCGGGCCCAGCGCCGAGTCCAACGAGCGGCCGACCGCTTCGGTGCCGAGGTTCAGCAGCCGGTGGGCCTCGTCGTTGAGCAGCCGGATGCGGCCGTGGCGGTCGAGGGCCACCACGCCCTCGCGGATGCCGTGCAGCATCGCCTCGCGCTCGGCCAGCAGCGCGGAGATGTCCGAGAAGGCGAGGTCCCGGGTCTGCTTCTGGACCCGCCGGGAGATCAGATAGGCCGCGATCGCACCGACCGCCAGCGCACCGCCCGCGTAGGCGAGCAGGCTGGGGATGGTGTGGATGAGCCGGGCGCGCACGCTGTCGTACTCGATGCCGACCGACACCGCCCCGATGATCTCGCCCCGTGCGTCCTGCAACGGCACCTTGCCCCGTGCGGACCGCCCGAGGGTGCCGTTGTCTATCTCCATCACCTCGTGGCCCGCCAGGGCGGCGCTGGGGTCCGTGGAGACGAGCTTCCCGATCTGGTGGACGTCCGTGTGCGACCAGCGCACCCCGTCCGTGTTCATGATCACGATGTACTCGGCGCCGCTCGCCCGTCGGATGCGGTCCGCAACGTCCTGGACGGGTCCGCCGGGCGTCGGCAGGGACTCCTTCACGTCCCGGGCGATCTGCGGCTGCGCGGCCGTCGTCTGCGCGATGGACAGGGCGCGGCGCATCGCCTGGTCGTCGAGCTGGTCGCTGAGCGGCGCCAGGAACAGGCCCGTGGCCAGCACGGCGACGCCCGCGGCGATCGCGAGCTGCATCAGGAGCACCTGGGAGAACATCCGCCGGGGCAGACCGAGGCGCAGGCGTCGCGTGGGGGGAGACGAGCTCATGTGTACGAACGGTACGGGGCCGGGGCCGCTTCCCCGTAGTCCCTGTGGTGGGTATCTCGTGGCGTTGATGTGCGGATACGTTCCGTGGTGGTCGGGTCACCCGCCCGGCGTCGGGCTCACCTCACGGACCGCGACCACGTCCATACGGGCCGGGGTGGCCAGGGCGGCGCCGCAGCTCTCCGGCCGCGCCGGCAACGAGGCCCCCTGGGCGACCGTGACGCGCCACCCGCGGCCGTCCGCATGGGCCACGGTCACCTCCCAGCGGGGCGCCGCCCCCTCGGTCCGTACGACGCTCAGCACGCCCGCCGTGAACTCCCGCGCGGCCGTGCGCACCGCCAGTTCGGCGGCCTGGCCCGGGCGTTCCCACGCCGAGCCGCCCCGGCAGCGCTCCGTGACGATCCGGCCGTCCGCGACCGCCGACAGGATCTCCTTCACCAACGGCGCCTCGACCCTGCCGTACGCGTAGCCGTGGGGGAGCACCAGCACCGTGGGGGAGAAGCGATGGCCCCCGATGTGGGTGACCTCCCAGGCGCCGTCCACCCCGGAGGCGGCCAGCTCCTGCGCCAGCGGACGCCCCAGCAGCGCACAGCAGCGGTCCCGCTTGCCGTTCGTGCACACCAGCGTCAACGGGGCGCCGCGGTGCGCGGACGCGCCCATCGCCCGGTCGAAGCCGCTGTGGTCGCCCGCGCCGAGCGCCCGGAAGTCCAGGTCCAGCAGGCGGGCGGGGTCGCCCTCGACCGACTCCCGCAGCCAGCTCGCGCCGGGCACCGTGTGGGCCGCGTACACCCGTCGCCGACCCGGCACCTGCCGGTCGGCGGGCCGCCCCGGTCGGCGGATCAGGGCCACGCGCACCCCGGTGTCCGTCGCCGCGGCCTCCAGGGCCCGACCGAGCGCCGGGTCCAGCCGGCTCGACGTGAGGGCCTTGGCGCCCCAGGGGCCCGGCTGTTCGACGAGCAGCCAGGTCCGGGCGGTGGCCGCGGTTCCGGCGAGCGGCTCGTCGAAGTCCCGCGAAGCGCTTGTGCACGTACTCACAGAGGTGAGCCTAACCTGGCTTCGGTCGCGGGGACTTCCCGCCCGGCCGCGCCGCCCCGGATCACCGCTGGGCCCCGGACCACCGCCCGGGTTACCCCGGACCACCGGCGGGCCGCCCCGGACCGGACGGCGTGCCGGGTCGCGGACCGGTACAGCCCTCGTATCCTGGTCGCCCGGCGCCCCGCGGGGGCGGTAGCAGACGCCCGGACGTCCCGCCGGACCGGCCGGGCGCAGGCGAGAGGGCACGTGTTGAGTCAGCAGCAGATCCCGGTCATCGTGCTCGCGGGGTTCCTGGGCGCGGGCAAGACCACACTGCTCAACCATCTGCTGCACAGCAGCCGCGGCAGCCGCATCGGGGCCGTCGTCAACGACTTCGGGTCCATCGAGATCGACGCCATGGCGGTCGCCGGTCAGCTCGGCGACTCCACCGTCTCCCTGGGCAACGGCTGCCTGTGCTGCGCCGTCGACGTCAGCGAACTCGACACCTACCTGGAGCGGCTGACCCGGCCCTCGGCCCGGATCGACATCATCGTCATCGAGGCCAGCGGCCTGGCGGAGCCCCAGGAACTGGTGCGGATGGTGCTGGCGAGCGAGAACCCGCGCATCGTGTACGGGGGGCTCGTGGAGGTCGTCGACGCCGTCGAGTTCGCTGCGACACGGCTGCGCCACCCGGAACTCGACCGGCATCTGCGCATCGCCGACCTGGTGGTCGTCAACAAGGCCGACCGGGTGCCCGGGGAGGAGCTGCGGCGGGTGCTGGACACGGTCGCCTCCCTGGTGGACCGGGCCGCCGTGGTGACCGCGGACTTCGGGCGGATCGACCCCGAGCTGCTCTTCGACCGCAAGGCCGTCGAGGAACGGGTGGGCCAGCTCTCCTTCGACGACCTGGCCCTGTCGGGGAGTTCCCCGGGGGACGCCGATGGCACCGCGCACCCGCACGCCCCGGAGCACCTGCACACCGCGTACGAGACGGTGTCCTTCCGGGCCGCCGGGGGGCTGCACCCGCGCCGGCTGATGGACTTCCTCGACAGCAGGCCCGAGGGGCTCTACCGGATCAAGGGCCACGTCGACTTCGGCGCGGCCGACCCGGACCACCGCTACACGGTCCACTCGGTGGGACGGTTCCTGCGCTTCTCCCCCGAGCCGTGGCCCGCGGGGGACGCCCGCGGCACCCGACTCGTGCTCATCGGATCGGGCATCGACACCACGGCCCTGGAGGCCGGGCTCGACCGCTGCCGCACCCTCCCCGACGAGGGGACGCCCGAGGAACACACCATGTGGGGCGTCCTGCGTTACGTCCCTGGGCAGGACGATCCCGACGCCCCCGCCGACCACCCGTACCCGGCCGAGGACCCCGAGGTCCCCGACCGGGTGTGAGGGCCGTGCCCGCCGGCCCGCGGGTCACACCGGGCCGGCGACGACCCCGACCGTCTTGTCCAGCGGCAGCCCCGAGCCGTCGCGCCGCGGGTCGACCTCCGGCAGGTCCACCGGGGCGCCGCCCCGCTGCGCCGCGCGCGGCGGAGCCGCACCGGCCCAGGCGAGGCTCAGGCAGTCCTCGCCCTTGAGGAACCGCTGGCACCGCACCCCGCCGGTGGCCCGGCCCTTGCGCGGGTACTGGTCGAAGGGGGTGAGCTTCGCCGTCGTCTGCACCGAGTCGTCGAGCGTGCCGCGGGACCCCGCGACCGTGAAGACCATCGCATCGACCGCCGGGTCGACCGCGGAGAACGAGATCACCTTCGCCCCGTCCGCGAGCTTGATGCCCGCCATGCCGCCCGCCGGACGCCCCTGCGGACGCACCTGGGACGCCTGGAAGCGCAGCAACTGGGCGTCGTCCGTGATGAAGACCAGGTCCTCGTCGCCCGTCCGCAGCTCCGCCGCGCCCACGATCCGGTCGCCCTCGCGCAGCGCGATGACCTCCAACTCGTCCTTGTTGGACGGATAGTCCGGCACCACCCGCTTGACGACCCCCTGCGCGGTACCGAGCGCGAGACCCGGCGAGGACTCGTCGAGGGTGGTCAGGCAGACCAGGTCCTCGTCCGCCTCCAGGGTCAGGAACTCGGCGATCGGTGCACCGCCCGACAGGACCGGAGCCGACGCCGTGTCCGGGAGCTGAGGCAGGTCGACCACCGCGATCCGCAGCAGCCGACCGGTCGACGTCACCGCGCCCACCTCACCGCGCGCGGTCGCGGGCACCGCCGACACGATCACGTCGTGCTTGGTGCGACCGCCCTCGCCCTCCGTGAACGGCTCGGCGGTGGCGGTGCGCGCCAGCAGACCGGTGGAGGACAGCAGGACCCGGCACGGGTCGTCGGCGACCTGGAGCGGCACCGCGGTGGCCGGGGCGGTGCCCGAGGACTCCAGCAACACGGTGCGCCGCGGGGTGCCGAACTTCTTGGCGACCGCCGCCAATTCGCCCGACACGAGCTTGCGCAGCTCGCCGTCGGACTCCAGGATCCGCGTGAGTTCGGCGATCTCGGCGGTCAGCCGGTCGCGCTCCGACTCCAGCTCGATCCGGTCGAACCTGGTCAGCCGGCGCAGCGGGGTGTCCAGGATGTACTGGGTCTGGATCTCGCTCAGCGAGAAGCGGTCGATCAGCCGCTCCTTGGCCTGGGCGCTGTTGTCGCTGGAGCGGATCACCCGGATGACCTCGTCGATGTCGACGAGCGCCACCAACAGCCCCTCCACCAGGTGCAGCCGGTCGCGCCGCTTGGTGCGCCGGAACTCGCTGCGGCGGCGCACCACGGTGAACCGGTGGTCCAGGTACACCTCCAGGAGTTCCTTGAGGCCCAGCGTGAGGGGCTGGCCGTCGACCAGGGCGACGTTGTTGATGCCGAAGGACTCCTCCATCGGCGTCAGCTTGTACAGGTGCTCCAGGACGGCCTCCGGGACGAAGCCGTTCTTGATCTCGATCACCAGCCGCAGCCCGTGCGCGCGGTCGGTGAGGTCCTTGACGTCCGCGATGCCCTGGAGCTTCTTGGAGCCCACCAGGTCCTTGATCTTCGCGATGACCTTCTCGGGGCCCACCGTGAACGGCAGCTCCGTGACCACCAGGCCCTTGCGGCGGGCCGTCACCGCCTCCACGGAGACGGTCGCACGGATCTTGAAGGTGCCGCGTCCGGTCTCGTAGGCGTCCCGGATGCCGGACAGGCCGACGACCCGCCCGCCGGTGGGCAGGTCGGGACCCGGCACGTGCTTCATCAGGGTCTCCAGGTCGGCGCCCGGATACCTGATGAGGTGGCGGGCCGCCGCGATGACCTCGCCCAGGTTGTGCGGCGGCATGTTCGTCGCCATGCCGACGGCGATCCCCGACGAGCCGTTGACCAGGAGGTTCGGGTAGGCGGCCGGCAGCGCCACCGGCTCCCGCTCCTGGCCGTCGTAGTTGGGCGCGAAGTCGACGGTGTCCTCGTCGATCGACTCCGTCATCAGCGAAGTGGCGTCCGCCATCCGGCACTCGGTGTACCGCATCGCGGCCGGCGGGTCGTCGTTGCCGAGGGAACCGAAGTTCCCGTGCCCGTCGACGAGGGGCAGCCGCATGGAGAAGGGCTGCGCCATCCGCACCAGGGCGTCGTAGATCGACGAGTCGCCGTGCGGGTGCAGCTTGCCCATCACCTCGCCGACGACCCGGGCGCACTTCACATAGCCGCGGTCGGGGCGCAGGCCCATCTCGTTCATCTGGTAGACGATGCGGCGCTGCACCGGCTTCATGCCGTCACGGGCGTCGGGCAGCGCACGCGAGTAGATGACCGAGTACGCGTACTCGAGGAAGGAGCCCTGCATCTCGTCGACGACGTCGATGTCGAGGATCCTCTCCTCGAACTCGTCGGGCGGCGGGGTCTTGGTGCTGCGGCGGGCCATCGCTGCTGCGGCTCCTTCACGTGTGTGCCAGGACAGGGAACGGGTACGGATGCCGACCATTGTGGACCGCCGCGCTGACAACGCGGACCGCGACCCGTCCGTTCGACCCGCCACGCATCTCGCTGTCGGCGTAGCCCGGCCGGGAACTTCGCCACCCGTCGCTGCGCTTGCATACAGTGGCAGGACCGGTAGAACGGCTTTGTCTTCCCGCGGTGCTCTCCGCGGTTTCCGCGATCGAAGGGACGTACATGCCCATGGGTCACACGGCCACGCAGGCCGGCTCCGGCGGCCTGACAGCAACAGAACACCGCCTGGCCAACGGCCTGCGCGTGGTGCTCTCCGAGGACCACCTGACCCCGGTCGCCGCGGTCTGCCTCTGGTACGACGTCGGTTCGCGCCACGAGGTCAAGGGCCGCACCGGTCTGGCTCACCTCTTCGAGCACCTGATGTTCCAGGGGTCGAAGCAGGTGCAGGGCAACGGTCACTTCGAGTTGGTCCAGGGCGCCGGCGGCTCGCTGAACGGCACCACCAGCTTCGAGCGCACCAACTACTTCGAGACCATGCCCGCGCACCAGCTGGAGCTGGCGCTGTGGCTGGAGGCCGACCGGATGGGCTCGCTGCTCGCCGCGCTCGACCTCGAATCGCTCGACAACCAGCGCGACGTCGTCAAGAACGAGCGCCGCCAGCGCTACGACAACGTCCCCTACGGCACCGCGTTCGAGAAGCTGACCGCGCTCTCGTACCCGGACGGGCACCCGTACCACCACACCCCGATCGGTTCGATGGCCGACCTGGACGCGGCGACGCTGGAGGACGCGCGGGAGTTCTTCCGCACCTACTACGCGCCCAACAACGCCGTGCTGTCCGTGGTCGGCGACATCGACCCGGAGCGGACGCTCGCCTGGGTCGAGAAGTACTTCGGCTCCATCCCGGGGCACGACGGCAAGCCCGCCCCGCGCGACGGCGCCCTGCCCGACGTCATCGGCGAGGAACTGCGCGAGGTCGTCGAGGAGGAGGTCCCCTCGCGTGCGCTGATGGCCGCCTACCGGCTTCCGGAGGACGGCACCCGCGCCAGCGACGCGGCCGACCTGGCGCTCACCGTGCTGGGCGGCGGCGAGTCGTCCCGGATCTACAACCGACTGGTCCGCCGCGACCGCACCGCCGTGGGCGCCGGCTTCGGGCTGCTGCGCCTGGCCGGCGCGCCCTCGCTGGGCTGGCTGGACGTGAAGACCTCGCACGGCGTCGAGGTCCCGACCATCGAGGCGGCCGTCGACGAGGAGCTGGCCCGCTTCGCCGCCGAAGGGCCTACCCCGGAGGAGATGGAGCGCGCGCAGGCACAGCTGGAGCGCGAGTGGCTGGACCGGCTGGGCACGGTCGCCGGCCGCGCCGACGAACTGTGTCGGTACGCGGTCCTGTTCGGTGACCCCCAGCTCGCCCTGACCGCCGTCCAGCGGGTCCTGGACGTCACCGCGGAGGAGGTCCGGGAGGTCGCCGCGGCGCGGCTGCGGCCCGACAACCGTGCGGTGCTCGTCTACGAGCCGCTGGACCACCCGGAGCCCGACGCGGACGGTGCCGCCGACGCCGGGGCCGACGAGAACGCAGACGAGGAGGCGGCCAAGTGACCGAGGCCCAGCCAGTCGTGACCATGGACTTCCACCCCCAGCCGCAGCCCGGTGACGCCCGCCCCTGGGCCTTCCCCGAGCCCGCCCGCCAGACGCTGGGCAACGGCCTGACCGTGCTGCGCTGCGACCGCCCCGGACAGCAGGTCGTCGCCGTGGAGGTGCTGCTGGACAGCCCGCTGGACGTGGAGCCGGCCGGCCTCGACGGAGTCGCCACCATCATGGCGCGGGCGTTCTCCGAGGGCACCGACAAGCACACGGCCGAGGAGTTCGCCGCCGAGCTGGAGCGCTGCGGCGCCACCCTCGACGCGCACGCCGACCACCCCTGTGTCCGGATCTCCCTCGAAGTGCCCGCCTCCCGGCTGCCGAAGGCCCTCGGGCTGCTCGCCGACGCCCTGCGCGCGCCGGCCTTCGCCGACAGCGAGATCGAGCGCCTGGTCCGCAACCGCCTGGACGAGATCCCGCACGAGACGGCCAACCCTGGCCGGCGCGCGGCCAAGGAGCTGTACAAGCAGCTGTTCCCCGCGGACGTCCGGATGTCCCGCCCGCGCCAGGGCTCCGAGGAGACCGTCGCGGCGATCGACTCGGCCGCCGTGCGCGCCCTCTACGAGAAGAACGTGCGGCCCGCCACGGCGACCGCCGTCATCGTGGGCGACTTCACCGGCGTCGACGTCGACGCGGTCCTCGCGGACACCCTGGGGGCCTGGACGGGCGGTCCGGCGACCCCCCGCCTGGTGCCCCCGGTGACCGCCGACGACAGCGGCCGGGTCTTCATCGTGGACCGGCCGGGTGCGGTCCAGACCCAGGTGCTGATCGGCCGTCTCGGGGCCGACCGGCACGACCGGGTGTGGCCGGCCCAGGTCCTCGGCACCTACTGCCTGGGCGGCACGCTCACCTCGCGACTGGACCGCGTGCTGCGCGAGGAGAAGGGCTACACGTACGGCGTGCGGGCCTTCGCCCAGGTGCTGCGCTCGACGGCGAACGGCACGGGCGCGGCGCTGCTCGGCATCTCCGGTTCCGTGGACACGGCGTCGACCGGGCCCGCGCTGGAGGACCTGTGGAAGGTCCTGCGCACGCTCGCCGGCGAAGGGCTGACGGACGCCGAACGGGACGTCGCGGTGCAGAACCTGGTGGGCGTCGCCCCGCTGAAGTACGAGACGGCCGGGGCCGTCGCGGGCACCCTCGCCGACCAGGTCGAGCAGGAACTCCCCGACGACTACCAGGGGCTGCTGTACCAGCGGCTCGCCGCCACCGGCACCGTGGAGGCCACGGCGGCCGTCGTGAACGCCTTCCCGGTGGAGCGTCTGGTGACGGTGCTGGTCGGCGACGCGACGCAGATCGAGGAGCCGGTGAAGGCCCTCGGCATCGGCGAGGTCACGGTCGTCTCCGGCTAGCAGCGACCGCGCTGGGTGCCGTTCCGTCGTCCGACGGGACGGCACCTTCGTGTGTCCGGCAGGCGTTTCACGCACCGTCAGTGCGGTGCCCCCGGGCGCCGGGGCCGGATGTCCCGAAAGCGTCGGACGTTGCGTTCCGCGGTGTGGCGTGCGCAACAAAACCGCCGATCCGTTTGTCGTGGGAATGATCTCCGGCTTAGCGTCAGGTCGACTGCCCGTCGTGCGGTACGCCGCAGCCGCGGCACCGGACAGTCATCGCCGAGTCCCCGTACAGCGCGAGCCAGGGGAGCCGGGGACCCAACCGTCCCTGGGGTGAATCGGACGCCCGTCGCCACGCGGAGGGGGTCCGTAGGAGACCTTCCTGCTCCGAACCCGTCAGCTAACCCGGTAGGCGAGAAGGAAGGAAAGGACCACCCACTTCATGGCGTTCACCCGCGCCACCGGGAAGCACCGTCGTCCGACGCGCATGTCGCGCACCACCGCCAACGTCGCGGGCGTCGCCACGCTGACCACCACCGGTGTCATCGGCACCCTCGCCTCCCCCGCCATGGCCGTCGACGAGCCCTCCCCCCTGGAGGACACGGGGCTCACCAAGACGATCTCCATCGGGGACGCCGTCGCCGACGAGATCGACACCCAGGCCGCGGTGCAGCAGATCGCCGCCGACGAGGCCGCCGCCCAGAAGCTCGTCGAGGCGGAGACCAAGCAGCGCCTCGCCGAGCAGAAGCGCCGGGCCGAGGCCGAGGCCGCCAAGGAGCGCGAGGCCGAGGAGCGGGCGGCCCGCGAGGCCGAGCGCAAGCGCCTGACGACCTACGTCAGCCCCGTCGCCGGTGGCCACGTCTCCACCTCCTACGGCGCGGGCGGCAGCATCTGGTCCTCCGGTACCCACACCGGCATCGACTTCCACGCCGGCACCGGCACCCCGATCCAGTCCGTCGGCTACGGCACCGTGGTCGAGGCCGGCTGGGGCGGCGCCTACGGCTACAACGTCGTCATCAAGATGCACGACGGCACCTACACCCAGTACGCGCACCTGTCGTCCGTGGCCGTCACCGCGGGCCAGTCGGTCACCGCGGGCCAGCAGATCGGCCTCGCCGGTGCCACCGGCAACGTGACCGGGGCGCACCTGCACTTCGAGGCGCGGGCGAGCGCCGAGTACGGCTCCGACCTCGACCCCGTCGCCTACCTGCGCGCGCACGGCGTGTCCCTCTGAGCCTCCCCCCCCCAGGACGGCACCACCGAAAGCCCCGGCCCCGGCCGGGGCTTTCGCCGTTCCCGGACCGCGGGCGCGGTACCGGCCGAGCGCCCGGTACCCGGTCGCCGGCGGGTAATCCGCCGTCCGGAAATTCCAGGGAACGGTGAAGAGCGGTCGGAATTTCCGGCGAGCTGCAATAGAGTCACCGAATCAATGTCGATCGACCGCGTTTCGCGGGCACGGAAGCGGAGGTCCCCCCATGCGCATTCCCGCCCATTCGGTATGCACGGCCATTCGGGACGACATCGTCAGCGGTGCACTGGAGCGTGGGAGCCGACTCACCGCAGACGTGCTCGCCCGCCGCTACGGAGTCTCCCGCGTCCCGGTGCGCGAGGCGTTGCGCACGCTGGAGGCCGAAGGGTTCGTGGTCACCCGCAGACATGCGGGAGCCTGCGTCGCCGAGCCGACCGACCGGGAGGCGGCCGACCTGCTCGACGTGCGACGGCTGCTGGAGCCCCTGGGGGCGTCCCGCGCGGCCGAACGGCGCACGGACGCCCATCTGAAGGTGCTGCGTGGACTGGTGCGCCTGGGCCAGGAGCGGGCGGGCAACGGGACCGGGGACGAGCTGCGCGCCCTGGGCAGCTGGTTCCAGGAGACGCTGATCCAGGCGTGCGCCAGCCACGGGCTGATCGCCATGCTCACCCAGGTGCGGCACAAGACCGCCTGGATGTACACGGTCGAGCCCGCTCAGCGGCCCGCCGAGGAGTGGACGGAGCGCGGCGCGATCGTCGACGCGGTGACCCGGCGCGACGCGGAGCGGGCCGGCGCGCTCATGGCCGTGCACACGGAGCGCGGGATCGCGGCGCACCGCCGCAAGGTCGCGCGCCGCCCGGAGCCGCTCCGGCGCGCGGGGGCGTCGAAACATCCCGTCAACACGGGAAGCGTCGTCCCGTAACAAAGGGCCGCAACGATGTGACCGTCAATCGCTGGCGCTGCGCTTCGAGGGAATTCACCGGGATGCGCCGTGTCTTTGTGTCGTTTATTCGCACGGGGATTTCCGGGAATTCATCGCCGAATGTGCGGCGCGGTAATTCGCTGGTTTCGTGGGTGTCCCCCGATGTCGACGGACACCCACGCGCGGACCGCGGTCAGACCGTTTCGGGAAGCTGCTCCAGGCCCTCGGCCACCAGCTTGGCCAGTCGGTCCAGGGCCGCGTCCGCGCCCTCCGCCTCGGAGGCGAGGACGACTTCCTCACCGCCGTGCGCACCGAGCCCGAGGACCGCCAGCATCGAGGCGGCGTTGACCGGGGCGGCGTCGCCCTTGGCGATCGTCACGGGGACGCCGGTGGCCGAGGCCGCCCGGACGAAGATGGAGGCGGGGCGGGCGTGGAGACCCTCGGCCCAACCGACGTTGACGCGGCGCTCAGCCATGTGATGCTGCCCTTCGGGTACGCAAGGTTGCAAGGCTCTGTTCGGTTGTCTAGACCAGTCTCCCACAGCAGTGGCCCCCGTCCCCAGGGCCGGCGGAACGCGTGTCCACACCGCCCGGTCGGTCGCCCCGCCGGTTCCGTACCTCCCGCCCGGTACCGCAGCTCCCGCCGCCCCTCGGACGCCGGGCCGCCGCCGACCCGCCACCGCCCGGTCGGCGCACCGCCCGGCCGTGCGCGGTGACCTCAGCCTGCCCCGCCCCCGCCCGGACCGCGACCCGTACGCTGGGCCCCATGCAGAACCCGCCGGACCAGCACGAGTACCCCTCCCACTGGGAAGCCGACGTGGTGCTGCGCGACGGGGGCACCGCGCGCATCAGGCCCATCACGGTCGAGGACGCCGACCGGCTGGTCAGCTTCTACGAGCAGGTCTCGGACGAGTCGAAGTACTACCGGTTCTTCGCCCCGTACCCGCAGCTCTCCGACAAGGACGTGCACCGCTTCACCCACCACGACTTCGTGGACCGGGTCGGCCTCGCCGCGACGGTGGGCGGCGAGTTCATCGCCACCGTCCGTTACGACCGCATCGACGCCCACGGCAGGTCCGCGTCCGCACCCGCCGACGAGGCGGAGGTCGCCTTCCTGGTGCAGGACGCCCACCAGGGACGGGGCGTCGCCTCCGCCATGCTCGAACACATCGCCGCCGTCGCCCGGGAGCGCGACATCCGCCGCTTCGCCGCCGAAGTGCTTCCCTCCAACACCAAGATGATCAAGGTGTTCACGGACGCCGGCTACCAACAGAAGCGCAGCTTCGAGGACGGCGTCGTCCGGCTGGAGTTCGCCATCGAGCCCACCGAGGCGTCCGTCGCCGTGCAGCGGGCCCGCGAACAGCGCGCCGAGGCCCGCTCGGTGCAGCGGTTGCTGCGCCCCGGTTCGGTCGCGGTCGTCGGGGTGGGGCGCGCCCCGGGCGGTGCCGGTCGGGCCCTGCTGGACAACCTGGTGTCGGCGGGGTTCACCGGCGACCTGTACGCGGTGAACAAGGCGTTCCCCGAGGACCTCGCCGAAATCGACTCGGTGCCCGCGCACCGGTCCCTGTCGGGCATCGGGGCGGGCGTCGACCTCGTGGTGGTCGCCGTCCCCGCCGAGCGGGTGCCCGAGGTGGTGGACGAGTGCGGGGCGCACGGGGTGCAGGGCCTCGTCGTCGTCTCGGCCGGGTACGCCGACCTCGGCGAGGAGGGCCGCGAGCGCCAGCGCGACCTGGTCCGCCAGGTCCGCTCGTACGGCATGCGCCTGATCGGCCCGAACGCCTTCGGGATCGTCAACACCTCCGCCGCGACCCGTCTCAACGCCTCCCTCGCCCCCGGGCTGCCGAGGCCCGGCCGGGTCGGCATGTTCGCCCAGTCCGGTGCGATCGGCATCGCCCTGCTGTCCCGGCTGCACCGGCGCGGCGGCGGGGTGACCGGTGCCACCGGGGTGTCCACCTTCGTCTCGGCGGGCAACCGCGCGGACGTCTCCGGCAACGACGTCCTCCAGTACTGGTACGACGACCCCGACACCGACGTCGCCCTCATGTACCTGGAGTCCATCGGCAATCCCCGCAAGTTCGCCCGGCTCGCCCGGCGCACCGCCGCCACCAAGCCGCTGGTCGTCGTCCAGGGCGCCCGGCACCGGGGCGTCTCCCCGCTGGGGCACGCGGTCCCGGCGACCCGGCTGCCGCACGCCACCGTGGCGGACCTGCTGCGGCAGGCCGGGGTGCTCAGGGTCGACACCATCACCGAACTCGTCGACGTCGGTCTGATGCTCGCGGGCCAGCCCCTTCCCGCCGGGCCCCGGGTCGCGATCCTCGGCAACTCCGAGTCGCTGGGCCTGCTCACCTATGACGCCTGCCTCTCCGAAGGGCTCCGTCCGTTGGGCCCGCTGGACCTCGGGACCGCCGCCACGCCCGCGGAGTTCCAGGACGCCCTGGGCCGGGCCCTCGCCGACCAGGCGTGCGACGCGGTGATCGTCACCGCCATCCCCCGGGTGGGCGAGGGCGGCGGCAGCGACGAGGAACTGGCCGGGGCCCTGCGCGCCGCCGCGGCGGCGCACCCCGGCAAGCCGGTGGCGGTCGCCCACGTCGAACTGGGCGGGCTGGCCCAAGCGCTCGCGGAGGCCAGCGCAACGGTGCGCCGGCCCGCTGCCCCGGGGACCGCGCCGGCCCCCCGCCCCGCCGCCGTCCCGGTCGTCCCGGTCGCCCCGGTTTCTGGTGGGTCGGCCCCCGCGCCCGGGGCACCCGACGCCCCGCCGGCTTCGGCCGCCGCCCCGACCGCCGTGGGAATCCCCGCGTACCCGGCGACCGAGCGGGCCGTGCGGGCGCTCGGCGAGGCCGTCAAGTACGCCCAGTGGCGCCGCGAGGCCGCCGACCCCGGCCGGGTGCCCGAGTTCGACGGCATCGGCAGCACCGCAGCCGCCGAACTGATCGCCACCCAGCTCGACGCCTCCACCACCGCCGACGACCCGCGCGGCTTCGCCCTCCCCGACGACCCGGCCCGCGCCCTGCTCGCCCACTACGGCATCGCCGTCCACGCCACGCTCCCCGCCGACCACCCCGACGAGGCCGTCGCGGCCGCCCAGCTGCTCGGCTACCCGGTCGCCCTCAAGGCCACCGCCCCGCACCTGCGCCACCGCGCCGACCTGGGCGGCGTCCGCCTCGACCTCGCCGACGAGGACCAGTTGCGCCGGGCCTACGCCGAGCTGGCCGAGTCCTTCGGCACCCCCCGGGAACTGCGACCCGTCGTCCAGGCGATGGCCCCGCGCGGGGTGGACACCGTCGTGCGGACCGTGATCGATCCGATCGTCGGCGCGGTCCTCTCCTTCGGGCTGGCCGGAGCCGCCTCCGAACTGCTCGGCGACACCGCGCACCGACTGATCCCCGTCACCGACCGCGACGCCCGTTCCGTGGTGCGGGCCATCCGTACCGCACCCGTGCTCTTCGGCTGGCGCGGTTCCGCCCCCGCCGACACCGCCGCCCTCGAAGACCTCCTGCTGCGGGTGTCCCTCCTCGTGGACGAGCACCCGGAGGTCGTCGGCATCACCCTGGAACCCGTCGTCGTGGCCGAGTACGGACTCTCCGTGCTGGGCGCCTCGGTCCGTCTCGCGCGGCCACCCGCCCGGGACGACCTGGGCCCGCGCACCCTGCCCGCCTACTGACAGGGCCCGGTCACGGGAGCCCCACCGGCCACGACGACGGCCGGTGACACTGGCTCGAACCTTTCCCGTCCGTGACGCCGCACACTCCCGCCCACCAGGTAACCTCCTGAGTCACCTCGGGCACGCGCGGGGGCCGTAGGATGGGCGCCATGGCCAAGACCAGTACGACGACCCAGGGGCTGCGCACGGCGATCGAGCGCAGCGGCTACTACCCGGCTCTGGTGGCCGAGGCGGTGGAGGCCGCGGTCGGCGGCGAGCCGATCGGCTCGTACCTGGTCCACCAGGAGACCACCTTCGACGCCAACGAGGTCCGCAGGCACGTCACCGTGCTCGTCCTCACGGGTACCCGCTTCATCGTGAGCCACACCGATGAGCAGGCGGCCGACGGCACCTCGCCGACGCCGTTCGCGACCACCTCCACGGAGTCCGTGAAGCTGGACCGGATCTCCTCGGTCGTGGTCAGTCGGGTCGTCGCCAACCCGGAGGCGTACACCCCCGGAACACTGCCCCGCGAGGTGGTGCTGACCATCGGCTGGGGCGCCGTCTCCCGGATCGACCTCGAACCCGCCGCCTGCGGGGACCCCAACTGCGAGGCCGATCACGGCTACACCGGCAGCACCACCGCCGACGACCTGAGCCTGCGGGTGAGCGAGGCCGGTGACGGCATCGACGCCGTCCGGCAGACCCTCGCCTTTGCCCAGGCCCTCTCCGAGGCGACTGCGGAGACCACCCACTGATGGTGCAGTCCGCCTGGGACCCCGTGGAACCCCTGCCCGTCGGCTCCGCGCCCGTGCCCGCGTACGGTTCGGGCTCGCTGGCCGATCTGCTGCCCACGCTCGCCGCGGGCATGGCGGTCCCCGGGACGGTGAGCGCGATACCGGAGCTCACCCCCGCCGATCGCAACTGCGTCTTCCTCATCGACGGCCTCGGCTGGGAACAGCTGCGGGCCCACCCCGACGAGGCGCCGTTCATGAGCGCCCTGATCGAGAGCTCCCTCGGCGGCACCGGGCGCCCCCTCACCACCGGCTACCCGGCCACCACCGCCACCTCGCTGGCCTCCGTGGGCACCGGCCTGCCACCGGGTGAGCACGGCCTCCCGGGGTACGCGGTGCGCAACCCCGGCACCGGCGAGCTGATGAACCAGCTCCGGTGGTACCCCTGGACGGCGCCGCGCACCTGGCAGCCGCACCCGACGGTCTTCCAGCTGGCCCACGAGGCGGGCGTGCACACCGCGCAGGTGTCCGCCCCGCACTTCCAGAACACCCCGCTCACCCAGGTCGCGCTCAGTGGGGGCACCTTCCACGGGCGCCTGTCCGGTGAGGACCGGATGGACGTCGCCGCCGAGCAACTCGCCGCCGGTGACCGCTCGTTGGTCTACACCTACTACGCCGAGGTCGACGGCAACGGGCACCGGTACGGCATCGACTCCGATGCCTGGCGGGGCCAGCTGATGTACGTCGACCGGCTGGTCCAGCGGCTCGCCGAACAGCTCCCGCCGCGCAGTGCGCTCTACGTGACCGCCGACCACGGCATGGTGGACATCCCCCTCGATCCGGAGCACCGCTTCGACGTCGACGAGGACTGGGAGCTGCGGGCCGGGGTGGCGCTCCTCGGCGGGGAGGGCCGGGCCCGGCACGTCTACGCGGTGCCCGGCGCCGAGTCCGACGTCCTCGCCGTGTGGCGGGAGGTCCTGGGGGAGCAGTTCTGGGTCGCCGGGCGGGAGGAGGCCATCGCCGCCGGCTGGTTCGGCCCGCGCGTCGACCCCCGGGTCCACGGGCGCATCGGCGACGTGGTGGCCGCCGCCCGGGACGACGTCCTGATCATCGCCAGTGAGCGGGAGCCCAAGGAGTCGGTCCTCATCGGCAACCACGGCTCCCTGACCCCTGCCGAACAGCTCGTCCCCCTCCTCGAAGTACGCTCCTGACGGCCCACGCCCCACCCACCGTTCCCCACCCCGGCAACGCCTTCGGCCCGTCCGGGGTTCCCGCCCCTCGAAAGGTGCTCGTCTCCCCATGCCCGAGCTGGTGTTCTTCAGCGGAACCATGGACTGCGGAAAGAGCACCCTGGCGCTCCAGATCGGACACAACCGGTCGGCCCGCGGACTCCAGGGCGTGATCTTCACCCGGGACGACCGGGCGGGCGAGGGCAAGCTGTCCTCCCGGCTCGGCCTGGTGACGGAGGCGGTCGAGGCGGCCCAGGACATGGATCTGTACGCGTACCTGGTGAACCAGCTCTCCCAGGGCGGCAAGGCCGACTACGTGATCGTCGACGAGGCCCAGTTCCTCGCCCCGGAGCAGATCGACCAGTTGGCCCGGATCGTGGACGACCTGGGCCTGGACGTGTTCGCCTTCGGGATCACCACCGACTTCCGCACCCGGCTCTTCCCCGGTTCGCAGCGACTGATGGAGCTGGCGGACCGGATCGAACAGCTCCAGGTCGAGGCCCTGTGCTGGTGCGGGGCCCGGGCCACCCACAACGCCCGCACGATCGGCGGGGAGATGGTCGTCGAGGGCGCCCAGGTGGTGGTGGGCGACGTGAACCGCCCGGCGGAGATGGTCGGTTACGAGGTCCTGTGCCGTCGGCACCACCGCCGCCGCATGACCTCGGCCGCGGCCCGGGCGGGTGCCCTGTCCCCGGACGTGCTTCCGGTCAACCAGCCCTGAACCCGCGGCCCCTCCCGGCCCGGACGGTGTCGGGAGGGGCCGCGGGCAGGGTGGTGTTCAGCCCCGGTGGAGGAGCGCGAACACCGCACCCTCGGGGTCGGCGACGGTCGCCGAGCGCCCCAGCGGACCGTCAGCGGGCGGGGCGAGCAACTGCCCGCCCAGGTCGACCGCCCGCCGCACCGACTCGTCGGGGTCGGCGACGGCGAAGTACGTCAGCCAGTGGGCGCCCCGCTCGGCCGGCAACGCGGCGCCGACGCCCCTCACCCCGGCCGCCGGACGCCCGTCGAGGAGCAGCGTCAGCCGGTCCGTGCCCCCGTCGGCCGCGGTGCCCGCCGGGTCCGCCGGTCGGGTCGTGAAGCCGAAGACGTACTGGTAGAAGGTGGTCACGCTCGCGGTGTCGCGGGTGATCAACTCGTGCCACACGGGTGCTCCGGGCACACCGGTGACGGCGTACCCCTTCATCGCGGCGCCCTGCCAGATCCCGAACACGGCGCCGCCCGGGTCGGAGGCGAGGGCCATCCGTCCGGCGTCCGCCGCGTCCAGCGGGCCCACGGCCACGGTGCCGCCGCACTGGCGCACGGTGGCGGCGGTGGTGTCCGCGGAGTCCGACGCCAGATAGGGCGTCCACGCCACCGGGAGCCGTCGGCCGTCCGGCACCTGGCCGACGCCGGCGACCTCCCGTCCGTCGAGCAGGGCCCGTGCATAGGGCCCGAGTTGTTGCGGTCCGGGCTGGAACTCCCAGCCGAAGAGCCTTCGGTAGAACTCCTGGGTCGCGGTCATCCCGTGCGTCATCAGGCTCACCCAGGAAGGGGTGCCCGGAACGCGCCGGTTCTGCTCCGCGCCGTCCCGTCGGCCGGCTGCCTGCCGTGCCTCGGTCATGGTCGCTTTCTCCTCCGTCTGCTGGTGGCCAACCAGCGATCATTGAGAGACGTTTCTCGGTCATTTTCGCGCCACGCGCAATCAATGCCGATCTTTTGTACCGCGCGTACCTGATGGAGTACAGCGTGTGCTCGGCCAAGCCAGGGCCTGGACGTTATCCGGGACGGGCCGTCGTGGCCAGTCCGTGCGCCAGGATGGGGACATGAATGCCATCATCTCCGCATCCGCACTTGAGGGTGACCTCACCGGGCCCACCCCGCCGGTGGTGCTCGACGTCCGTTGGCAGCTCGGCGGCCCCCATCTGGGGGGAGCCTATGAGGAGGCGCATCTGCCGGGGGCCGTCTTCGTCGATCTTGACGCCGAACTCGCCGGCCCCGCGGGCCCCGCCGGTCGGCACCCCCTGCCGGACGTCGAGGGCTTCGGCTCCGTGATGCGCGCGGCCGGGGTCTCGGTCGACCGCGACGTCGTCGTCTACGACGGGGGACAGGGTTGGGCGGCGGCCCGGGCCTGGTGGTTGCTGCGCTGGACGGGACACCCCTCGGTGCGGGTGTTGGACGGCGGGCTCGCGCACTGGACGGGCCCGCTGGAGTCGGGGCGGCCGAGCCCCGCGCCCGGCGACTTCGTTCCGGCCCCGGGCGCGGTGCCCCTGTTGGACGCGGACGGAGCCGCGAAGGTCGCCCGGTCGGGACTGCTGCTCGACGCGCGGGCGGGTGAGCGGTACCGCGGCGAGGTGGAGCCGATCGACCCGGTGGGCGGCCACATCCCGGGGGCCGTCTCCGCGCCGACCAGCGAGAACGTCGTCGAGGGCGGCCGCCTGCGCTCGGCCGAGGAGCTGACCGACCGGTTCGCCTCCCTGGGCGCCGACGGGGCGTCCCCGGTGGGGGTGTACTGCGGTTCCGGGGTCTCCGGGGCGCACGAGGTGCTGGCCCTCGCGGTCGCGGGCATCCCGGCGGCCCTGTACGTCGGGTCCTGGTCGGAGTGGTCCGCGGACACCTCCCGACCGGTGGCGAAGGGCGCCGAACCGCAGTGACCCGGCCACCGGCTGACGTACCCGGCCGGTAGGGGGTGGGTGCCGCACGACGGCCGTACGGCCGTCGTGCGGTGTGTCCAGCCACGGGTCGACACACCGGGGGCGGCGGATGAGCCGGGCCTGGCGGGCGTTTCGGGTGCGCGGGCCCGCGGCGGGCCGCCCCGGTGGGTCAGTCCACCGTGACGGCTGGTCCTCGGCGGCGGGTCAGTCCTGCTTCTTGCGGCGGGTGCCGAAGACGATCTCGTCCCAGCTGGGCACGGCGGCCCGGCGGCCCGGTCGTACGCCGTCGGCCTCGGCCTGGCGGTCGGTCGCGCCGACCAACCGGTCGCGGTGGCTGGTGACGGCGCGCGGCATCAGCACGTCGGCGTAGGCCGACCCGGCACCGGCCGACGCGGCGGGCGCCGGTGGTTCGGCCGCTGCGGGGTCGGCCTCCGTCTCCGGTTCGTCGTCCGGGCCGTCGGCCGCGCCCGGACGTTCGGGCACCACCATGTCCCCGCGGAAGCTCGGCACCGCCTCCAACAGGCTGGTCAGGGAGTCCCTGCCCTCGCCCGTGGCGGTGGTGACGGTGTCGTCGGCCTCGGCGGGCGGAAGGGCGCGGTCCAGCGCGCGGTCCATGGACCGGTCGCGGGGCAGCCGGGCGATCCGGGGCACGAACGGGAAGCTCGGCTCGGGCGCGGCCATGTCCTCGGACTCGCCGATCAGCGACCGGGCTTCCTCGTCCACGGCCTGCACCAGACGGCGCGGCGGGTCGTAGGTCCAGCTCGCCGAGTGCGGTTCACCGGCGACCAGGTAGACGAGCAGGACCTCCCAGGTCCCGTCGTCGCGGCGCCACGAGTCCCACTGCACGCTCTCCTTCTCGACGCCGCGCAGCACCAGGCGTTCCTGGACGGCCTCGCCGAGTTGGGGTCCCGCGTTCTCACCGGGGCGGCGCACCGGGGTCTTCCGGGCCCGCTCGGCCATGAAGGCGCGCTCCGCGAGCACGGGGCCCTCGAACCGGCGCACCCGGTCGACGGGGATGCCCGCGAGTTGGGCGACCTCTTCGGCGCTGGCGCCCGCCCTTATGCGCGCCTGGATGTCACGGGGCCTGAGGTGGCTCTCCACCTCGATCTCGATCTGGCCGAGACGGGGTCGGTCACCGCGCACTGCGGCACGCAGACGCTCGTCGATGGCAAGCGTGTACTCCGTGCTGTCCGCAGCCTTGAGCACCAGTCGTGTGCCGTCATTGGAGACGGCCACGACACGCAGTTCGGGCATGGGGACCTCCCGGGTGGTGCCTGCCGACGTCACGTGCGTCGCTGCTTCCGCTAGTCGAGTGTGGCCTGCCCGGGTGCAGCCTGCCACAACCTTGCCGAGTTGCCCGGCGTGTCGGGCAATCGCCCGGGGGTGCCGTCATGGCACGGTTACCTGTTCGCCACGTTAAGTGACCAACCTGGTCGCCCTGTGCAACGAGTCCCCTCCCGGATGATCTGGACGGCTCCGGGCACCCCTCAGGGAGACCGGTACCCAGGGCTCGCAACAGTACTCCATTCGGGCCATCCGGGAAGACTGGCGCGCCGCCCAAGTTCACATGGCGGCCGGGAGTTGACGCATGGCCGCGCGACGGTTCCCGGGCGGATCACGGTCCCTGGGTGGGCGTCAGACGTGTCGTGTTTCACGCAATCACCCCAAACGGAACTATTCGCTTCGTGCGTACGTCCCCTTCTCGTGCAGTAAGTCGAGAAGGGTAGGCAAGGTACGGAGATGGGCGAGAAGCCGGACAACGGCAGGCGACCGCAGCCGAACGGGGGTACGCCGGACGGCGCACACGACGACCGGTGGGTGACCGACCGGTTGGACACCGGACCCCGGACGGGGATCGGTGCGGGGGACACGGAGGGTGACGGCAAGCGGAAGTGGGACCTGAACGTCCCGCAGGTCGCGGGGAGTGCGGTCGCCGCGGTCGTGGCCGCCAAACTCGCCTCCAACGCGGGCGTCTACGGCACGATCCTCGGCGCCGGTCTCGTGAGCGTCGTCGTCACCTGCGGCGGTGCCGTCCTCCAGCACTTCTTCACGCGGACCGGCGAGCAGCTCCGCGGGGCCGCCGTGCAGGCGAAGCCGAGGGCCCGTCAGGTACCGGCCGGGGAGGGCGCCCCGGGCGGGTGCCCCCCGTCCGGCGGGTACCAGGAGCACACCCGCCTGCTCCGGATCGTCGACCCGCGGGCCGACCGCTCCCCGGAGACGCCCGCGCCGGGCGCCGAAGCGCCGGGAGTTTACGGGGAGGGCACCGTGCACCGGGTCCGGGTGCGCTGGTGGAAGCGTCCGCTGCTCGCCGCCGCGCTGGTCTTCGGCGTGACGATGGGCGGCATCACCGCGTACGAACTCGTCGTAGGCGAGTCGTTCGGCGGCGGCGGTGGCACCACCATCGGCGAGGCCGTGACCGGTGGTGGCGGCAACGGCGGTGCACCGGGCCCCGACCGCAGGGACCCCTCGCCGGGAGTGCCGGACGATCAGCCGCCCGCACCCCCCGGCGACGGCGACGCGACCGGGAGCGGCGACGGGAACGCCGAGCGCGAGGGCGGCGGTCCGGACACCGGTGACGCCCCGTCCGCCCCGGGTTCAGGAAGCGACGACCAGCAGGGGGACGTGTCCCCGACCGCCCCGGAGCCGAGCACCGGCCAGGACAGCGACCCCGCCCCCGAGCCGAGCGACGGCGCGGGCACCGACCAGGACGGCGATGCCGGGGGACAAACCCCGGGCGGCGGTTCGTCCCCCGCGCCGACCCCCTCGCAGCCCCCGTCGGGCACCGCAGGGGCACCGGGGGACGGGAAGCGAGGCGGTACGCCCTCGCCGTGAGCGAGGGTGAGCGACGGTCAGCCGCCGTGCGCCGGGGCGTGCCGAAGCGCACTCAGTCCCCGAGCACCCGCCGCAGGTGGTCGTTGCCGAAGCGGCGGTCCGGGTCGAGCCGGTCGCGCAGCGCGGTGAACTCCCCGAAACGGGGGTAGACCCCGGCGAGGTACCCGGCGTCCCGGGTGTGCACCTTGCCCCAGTGGGGGCGTCCCGCGTGGGCGGTGAAGACGCGTTCGGCGGCGGTGAAGTACTCCCGGTACGGGGTGCCCCGGAACAGGTGCACCGCCAGGTAGACGCTCTCCCGTCCGGACGCCGTGGAGAGGGTGATGTCGTCGGCGGGTGCGGTGCGCACCTCCACGGGGAAGCTGATGCGCAGCCCCGACCGTTCGATCGTCGACCGCAGTTCGCGCAGTGCGGCCATCGCGGCCTCGCGCGGGAGGGCGTACTCCATCTCCATGAAGCGCACCCGGCGCGGGCTGGTGAAGACCCGGTACGGCACGTCCGTGTAGCCGCGTGCCGACAGGGCACGGCTGGTGACCTTGGCCAGGGCCGGGACGGTGGCGGGCGCCGCCCGGCCCAGAACGTTCACGGCCTGGAAGAGGCCGTTGGCGAGCAGTTCGTCCTCGATCCAGCCGGGTATCCGCCCCACGGGTCGGGCCGGACCCGCGCTGCGGTTGTTCCGCTTGGTGCTGCAGTTCTCCGTGTGGGGGAACCAGTAGAACTCGAAGTGCTCGTTCTCCGTCACCAGTTCGTCGAACTCCGCGGTGACCCGGTCGAAGTCCATCGGTTCCTCGCGCGCGGCGAGCAGGAACAGGGGCTCCACCGCGAAGGTGACCGCCGTGATCACACCGAGTGCGCCCAGTCCGATCCGGGCGGCGGCGAAGACCTCCGGGTTCTCCTTGGCCGAGCAGGCCAGCACCGAACCGTCGGCGGTGACCAGTTCCAGGCCCCGGACCTGCGCGGCGATCGACGCGGAGGCCCGCCCGGTGCCGTGGGTGCCGGTGCTGATCGCCCCGGACACGGTCTGCTCCATGATGTCGCCCATGTTGGTGAGCGAGAGGCCCTCGCGCGCCAGGGCCAGGTTGAGCCGCTTGAGCGGGGTGCCCGCCTCCACCGTGACGGTCATCGCCGCCCGGTCGATCCGACGGATGCCGGTGAGCAGGTCCGGCCGGATCAGCACCCCGTCGGTGGCGGCGACCGAGGTGAACGAGTGGCCCGAGCCGACCGCCTTCACCCGCACGCCGTCCTCGGCGGCCCGGCGCACGGCGGACGCGACCTCCTCCACCGAAGCGGGCGTGACCTCCCGGGCCGGGCGGGCCCGGACGTTCCCGGCCCAGTTACGCCACGTGCCGGTCTTGCCGTTCGTCATCTTCGAGGGCCCCTCCCCGCTGCGGCACCGGCTTGCCCAGCCGGCGGTACCCCAGGAGCCCGACGGCCACCGCGACGGCACCGGAAACACCCGACACCCCGTACCCCGCCCGGGCGCCGGCCGCGTCGATGACCCAGCCCGCCGCCGAGGAACCGAGCGCGATCCCGACCGCGAGACCCGTGCTCACCCAGGTCATGCCCTCGGTCAGTTTCGCGCGTGGCACGTGCTGTTCGACGAGGGCCATCGTCGTGATCATCGTGGGTGCGATGGCCAGCCCCGCGACGAACAGCGCCGCGGCCAGGAGCGTCAGGTTCCCGACCAGTTGCAGCGGGATCATACTCAGGCCCATCGCGAGGACGCCCAGCAGCCACCTGCGCGGGGGCTCGCCGGTGAACCGCACCAGTCCGAACAGGACACCCGCCAGACAGGAACCGGCCGCGTACAGCGCCAGCACCACGCTCGCCAGGGTCTTGTGCCCCTCCTCGTCGGCGAAGGCCACGGTCACCACGTCCACGGAACCGAAGATCGCCCCGGTCGCCACGAACGTGGCCACGAGCACCTGGAGGCCCCGCGAGCGCAGCGCCGATTCCTTGGTGTGGTGCTCCCGCGGGTGCGGAACCGGTTCGGTGGCCCGCAGGGCGGTCAGCCAGAAGACGCCGACGGCGAGGAAGACGGCCGCAAGCAGCGGGCCGGCCGCCGGGAACCAGACCGTCGACAGACCGATCGAGATGATCGGGCCGAAGATGAAGCAGACCTCGTCGATCACCGATTCGAGGGAGTACGCGGTGTGCAGGTGCGGGGTGTCCCGGTAGAGGACCGCCCACCGTGCGCGGGTCATCGAGCCGACGCTCGGGGTGAAGCCGATGAACGCCGAGAACACGAACAGGGTCCAGTCCGGTGCCGACAGCGAGGCGGTGAGCAGCAGCCCGGTCGCGGCGAACAGCGACATCAGGGCGGCCGGGCGCAACACCCGCCGCTGGCCGTGCCGGTCCACCAGCCGGGAGACCTGCGGGCCGATCACCGCCGCGGACAGGGCGATGGTCGCCGACAGCGCGCCGGCGAGGCCGTAGCGGCCGGTCAGCTGCGACACCATGGTCACCACGCCGATGCCCATCATCGACAGGGGCAGTCGACCGATGAACCCCGCGGCGGAGAACGCCCGGGTGCCCGGTGCGGAGAAGATCAGGCGGTAGGGGCTGGGCACGGCACGCTCCGTTGCGGGCCCACGACGGAGCCGGTCGAGCAAGTCACATTGATGGCCAATACAGCTTATTGGTCGATTCAGCTTACTTGTCGGGGAAAAGGGATCATCCGACGGGTGGTGCGGCGCAAGTCGAGGGCGCGTTCTCCGAGGGCGCGCGGGCTCCTGTGGGCGCCACCGGTACCAAGTGGCAGGATCACAGACATGCCCGACGCGTTCGATGCCCCCCGGTCCCCAGCCCCGTACGACGCCCTGCTGCTGTTGTCCTTCGGCGGCCCCGAGGGGCCCGAGGACGTGGTCCCGTTCCTGGAGAACGTCACCCGGGGCAGAGGCATCCCCCGGGAGCGGCTGAAGGAGGTCGGGCAGCACTACTTCCTGTTCGGCGGCGTCAGTCCGATCAACGACCAGAACCGCGCCCTGCTGCACGCCCTGCGCAAGGACTTCGCCGACCACGGGCTCGACCTGCCGGTGTACTGGGGCAACCGCAACTGGGCCCCCTACCTCACCGACACCCTCCGCGAACTCGTCGCGGACGGCCACCGTCGGGTGCTGACCCTGGTCACCAGCGCCTACGCCTCGTACTCCGGGTGCCGCCAGTACCGCGAGAACCTCGCCGACGCCCTCGCCGCGCTGGACGCCGAGGGACTGCCGGTGCCCCGCGTCGACAAGCTGCGGCACTACTTCAACCACCCGGGGTTCGTGGAGCCCATGGTCGACGGGGTGCTCGCCGCCCTCGCCGACCTGCCCGCCGAGGTGCGCGCCGGCGCCCACCTGGCGTTCACCACCCACTCCATTCCCGTCGCCGCGGCCGACGCCTCGGGCCCCGTCGAGGACCACGGCGACGGCGGCGCCTACGTCGCCCAGCACCGGGAGGTGGCCGGACTGATCGCCGCCGCCGTCCGGGAGCGCACCGGCCGGGACCACCCCTGGCAACTCGTCTACCAGTCGCGTTCGGGCGCCCCCCACATCCCCTGGCTGGAGCCGGACATCTGCGACCACCTGGAGGCGGCGCAGGCGGCGGGGGCACCCTCGGTGGTGATGGTGCCCATCGGGTTCGTCTCGGACCACATGGAGGTCAAGTACGACCTCGACACCGAGGCCACCGCCAAGGCCGCCGAGCTGGGGCTCCCGGTCCGACGCTCGGCCACCGTCGGAGCCGACCCCCGGTTCACCGCGGCGGTCCGCGCACTGGTGCGGGAACGGGCCGCCACCGAGAGCGGGCGGACGGTGGAACGCTGCGCGCTGGGCGCCCTCGGCCCCAGCCACGACCTCTGCCCCGTCGGTTGCTGCCCGGCACGCACCCCGAAGCCGACCGTCGCCGGCGCGGACAGCGCATATGGCGAGGCCACTGCCGCCACCGACACCACCGCCGTCGACAAGGAGAGCACGCGATGACAGCGACCACGGGCCGACCGGCGGGCGGGGACGCCACCACCGCCGAACTGCTGGAGGTGGCCCGGGAGGCCGCCCGGCGCGCGGGGGACCTGCTGCGCGACTCCCGCCCCGCGGACCTGGGGGTGGCGGCGACCAAGAGCAGCGCCGTGGACGTGGTCACCGAGATGGACATCGCCTCCGAGAAGCTGATCACGGGACTGCTCGCCGAGCGCCGGCCGGACGACGGCGTCCTCGGCGAGGAGGGCGCCGACCGCACCGGCACCTCCGGGGTCGAGTGGGTGATCGATCCCCTGGACGGCACCGTGAACTACCTCTACGGCCTGCCCAGTTGGTCCGTGTCCATCGCCGTGCGCAAGGCCGGTGAGACCGTCGTCGGGGTGGTGTACGCCCCCCTGCGCGGCGAGACCTACCACGCGGTCCTCGGCGGCGGGGCCTTCGTCAACGACGCTCCCGCCCGTACGCGCCCCGCACCTCCGTTCGAGCAGGCCCTGGTCGGCACGGGCTTCGGCTACCTCGCCGAGCGCCGCGCCCGGCAGGCCGAGGTGGTCGCCCACCTCATCCCGCGGGTGCGCGACATCCGCCGGGCCGGATCGGCGGCGATCGACCTCTGTGACGTGGCGACCGGCCGGCTGGACGCCTACTACGAGCGCGGACTGCGCCCGTGGGACCTGGCCGCGGGTGACCTCGTCGCCCGCGAGGCCGGTGCGCGCACCGGGAGCCGTCCGGGGGAGCCCGCCTCCGGCGAACTGGTCGTGGCCGCCCCGCCGGGCCTCTTCGAGCCGCTCCAGACGCTCCTGGACGAGCTGGGCGCCTGGCACGACTGAGTCCCGACGCCACGGGGCCCAGGGAGGCCGCAGGGTGCCCCACAGGACCCTGCGGGGCGCCCTGCCGGCCTCCCGCGCCACGACGACGGCCCACGACGACGGGCCCCGGCACGCGTGCCGGGGCCCGTCGAAGGGTGCCTCAGGGTGTCTCAGGGGTGATTGCAGGATGGCAGGAAGCCGCCGTCGAGCGGTGCGGGGAGCCGAACGGCACCAGGGGAGGGGTTCCCACGAAGGGCTCCCGGGCTCCCGCGAAGGCGGCTCAGACGCGTGCGGAGCCCTGTTCGACGGCGACGCCGTGTTCGGCGGCCAGCCGGCGGAGGTCGTCCAGTTCGGACTGTTCCACCTCGACAAGGAAGTCGTCGCCCGTTTCGCGGGCACGGGTCAGGTCGGACTCGGTCGTCCTGATGCGCTGCAGAAGTCCTGCGGTGAATGCGTCCATGGGTGCGCCCCCTCGTCCTGGGTCGTGGGTCGGCGGCACGGGGATGTGCCCTGGGGAGGGGCGATCACGTCGAACACGGCTCTACGGGAGTTCGAACACGGCTCTGCGGAAGCCGGTCGGGACGTGCCCCTGCACGATGTGATCGCGGGTGTGTGGTCGTCCTCCCCCCGCACCCGCGCGGGGAAACCTCCACGGGCCGAGAATCGCGAGATTCGCGGGGAGGCGCCGCGGAAGGCGCCGCCCTCTCGGGCCGTCCTCCCGATCACCCTCCCGATCACCCTCCCGGACGCCCCCGCGGTCCCTCCCGCGTTCTCCCCTCGGTCCCTCCCGCCTTACCGCCGGTTTATGACCGAAAGAGGCAGGATGGAGCCCTCACCCCACGATTCGTGTCGCCCGGCCGCGCCCTCTGGCGCCCGGGCGCCAGAGGAAGGACTAACGACGTGCGCGTACTCGTCGTCGAGGACGAGCAGCTGCTCGCCGATGCGGTGGCCACCGGACTGCGCCGGGAGGCCATGGCGGTCGACGTGGTGTACGACGGCGCCGCCGCCCTGGAGCGCATCGGGGTGAACGACTACGACGTCATCGTGCTCGACCGTGACCTGCCGCTCGTCCACGGGGACGACGTCTGCCGCAAGGTCGTCGAGCTGGGCATGCCGACCCGGGTGCTGATGCTCACCGCCTCCGGTGACGTCAGCGACCGCGTCGAGGGCCTGGAGATCGGCGCCGACGACTACCTGCCCAAGCCGTTCGCGTTCAGCGAGCTGATCGCCCGGGTCCGGGCACTGGGCCGGCGCACCAGCGTGCCGCTGCCGCCCGTGCTGGAACGCGCCGGGATCAAGCTCGACCCCAACCGCCGCGAGGTCTTCCGCGACGGACGCGAGGTGCAGTTGGCGCCCAAGGAGTTCGCGGTCCTGGAGGTGCTGCTGCGCAGCGAGGGGGCCGTCGTCTCGGCCGAACAGCTGCTGGAGAAGGCCTGGGACGAGAACACCGACCCCTTCACCAACGTGGTCCGCGTCACGGTGATGACCCTGCGCCGCAAGCTCGGTGAGCCCGCGGTGATCATCACCGTGCCCGGCTCCGGATACCGGATCTGATCCACGTGGCCGCGATCCCGCCCCCGCCCCCCGGGGCGCCTCCGAAGCCCACCTGGGCGCCCCGGCGCCCCGAAGTGCCCTTCCCCTGGTTGCGGCCGACGATCCGGATAAGGCTCACCCTGCTGTACGGCGGCATGTTCCTGATCGCGGGCATCCTGCTGCTGTCGATCATCTACCTGCTGGCCGCGCAGGCCGTCCACGTCGGCAACGCCCTGCCGTTCAACCTGGTCGAAGGCAGCGTGCAGAACATCAGCCCCAACTGTCCGGAGCTGAAGAACACGTGGAAGAGCCCGGAGGAGTTCAAGAGCGCGCTGGACGTCTGCATGAACCGGCAGCGCCAGCACGCCCTGGACGACCTGCTGAGCCGGTCCCTGATGGCCCTGCTGGGCCTCAGCGTCATCGCCTTCGCCTTCGGGTACGCGATGGCCGGACGGGTCCTGTCGCCGCTCGGCCGCATCACCCGTACGGCCCGCCAGGTCGCCGGCTCCGACCTCAGCCGACGGATCGAGCTGGACGGCCCGGACGACGAGCTGAAGGAGCTGGCGGACACCTTCGACGACATGCTGGAGCGGCTGGAGCGGGCCTTCACCGCCCAGCAGCGGTTCGTCGGCAACGCCTCGCACGAGCTGCGCACCCCGCTCGCCATCAACCGCACGCTGCTGGAGGTCCACCTCTCCGACCCCGGAGCGCCGCCGGAGCTGCACCAACTGGGCAAGACCCTGTTGGCCACCAACGAGCGCAGCGAACAGCTGGTGGAGGGCTTGCTGCTGCTCGCCCGCAGCGACAACCAGATAGTGGAGCGCAAACCGGTCGACCTCGCGGAGGTCGCCTCGCGGGCCGTCGAGCAGGTGCACGCCGAGGCGGAGCAACGGGGTGTGGAGCTGCGCGGGACGTGCCAGCCGGTGGTGGTCCAGGGCAATGGCGTCCTCCTGGAGCGGATCGCGCTGAACCTGGTGCAGAACGCCGTCCGCTACAACGTCCCCGAGGACGGCTGGGTGGAGGTCGTCACCGGGGAGCAGCACGGGCAGGCGGTGCTCGTGGTGTCGAACACGGGGCCGGTGGTGCCCGCCTACGAGATCGACAACCTCTTCGAGCCCTTCCGTCGGTTGCGGACCGAGCGGACGGGCAGCGACAAGGGCGTGGGTCTCGGCCTCTCGATCGCGCGATCGGTGGCGCGGGCGCACGGGGGCCGTATCATCGCGGAGCCTCGGGAGGGTGGAGGGCTCGTGATGCGCGTCACGCTCCCGATCTGACACACTGCCCCCCGACACGCAGGGGATGTTCGCTTTAAGCGGAATTTTCGGGACCCGTTCCGAAGAAATCCGTGTGTGATCGATCACAAGAGCGAAACTCCATCTTTCTACTCTGCGTGATCAAGCAGGTCGCCGGGAGGCCGGGAAAGTCCGGGTTTTCGGGGGTCCTGATCACGGGAAGTACACGGGGTGGCACCCGTGAGCAGCAGTATTCGGACCGGATAGGGTCCCGATCGCCATCCACTCGGATCACCCCTGGGGGGTCCGGTTGGGTGTCGATTGAGTAACAGACCTTGATGTGAGGCAAAATCTCCGCCTCAGGTCGGGCACAAGTCCGGCCTCTCACGCGTTACGAGCGCTGGAGACACCCGCAGACACCCAGAGGGGGAGAGCGATATGGCAACGGACTACGACACCCCACGCAAGACCGATGACGATCTCAACGAGGACAGCATTGAGGAACTGAAGTCCCGGCGGAACGACAAGTCGGCGTCCACGGTCGACGTGGACGAGTTCGAGGCGGCCGAGGGATTGGAACTTCCCGGAGCGGACCTGTCGAACGAGGAGCTGGCCGTTCGGGTCATGCCCAAGCAGGCGGACGAGTTCACGTGCATGAGCTGTTTCCTCGTCCACCACCGCAGTCAGCTGGCCAGGGAGAAGAACGGCCAGCCGATCTGCCGCGACTGCGACTGAGGCGGGGTCGGCCGTGACTGGCTCGACCCCACCCCGGAAGCGCCGGTCCCCGAAGTTCTTGAAGTTCTCGCATCGGGGAGCGGACACAGGACCGACAGAGCGGTCCACGAACACGCGTGACGACGAGCGGGGCCACCCGGCCTCGCTCGAAGCGCGGGACGGCTCTGACGGCGCCACCCGGCACACGGAGGTCATACGCGTGAACAGCACATCGCAGAACGACGCGGCGGCCTGGACCGACGCCCTGGTGGCCGCTGGCACGGTCCCCGGGGACAGCCCCGTCGCGGGCCTTCAGGGGCCCGCCAGGGGCCGTGTGGCCGCCGTGCGGGAAGGTGTGCGCGAGGGCGTCCGCAAGAGCGGCAGCCGGGCCAGGGCGGGCCTGGCGCTCCTCGCCGACCGGATCATCGAGAACGCGCCCCGCGTCCCCGTGCGCGACCTGGAGACCCTGCGTCGACAGTTCCCCGGCCTCCCGCCGGAGAAGCTCGCGGACAAACTCGTCTTCGGCGCCGCGAACGCCACCTCGACCGTGGGCGCCGGGGTCGGGGCCGCGGCGATGCTCCCGGTGGCGCCCGCCATGCCCGCGGAGCTGGCCGCCGAGATCACCGGCGTCGCAGCGATCGAGCTGAAGCTGATCGCCGAGCTGTACGAGGTCTACGGACAGCGTCCGCCCGGCGGCGTCAAGGAGCGCACCACCGTCTACCTGACCACCTGGTCACAGGAGCGGGGCATCGACGTGACCAAGCCGTCGACGGTCAACGCCGCGCTCGGCGTGCACATGAAACGGGAACTGCGCCAGCAGATCATGAAACGGATGGTGCGCAACCTCCCGAACCTGATGCCGTTCATGGTCGGCGCGGCCGTCGGAGCCGTGATGAACCGACGGGACACCCACAAGCTGGCCCGCCGCATCCGGGACGACCTGCGCAAGAGACAGGTCGCCTGGGAGCAGCTGCCCGCAGTGGCCCCCGGCTCGCGGGACGAGCTGGGCCCCACCCCCACCCGCCCCGCGCTCGGACACTGAGGCGATCGGCACCGACGACCCGGAACCCGCGCGGCGACCACCGTGCGGGGAACCGACCCGTACGAGAGGTCAGGCGGTGCGGGCCGACGTCAGCGCGTCGGCGAGGGCCTGCGGGGTCCGCGTGGACAGGTACACGTAGGGCGTCGGGTCCTCGGGATCGGTGACCGGCACGCGGAGCGCGGTCGGGATGTACCCCCGCAGCACCATGTACGCGCGCGGGTCCGCCTTGTGGGTCCGCCAGGCGCGGGCCTCCTCCGCGTCCAGCACCTGCGGGTCGCCCAGCGCCGTCAGCGGGATCCGGGCGTCGCCCGCGACCAGGGAGTCGCCCACCACCCGGATGCGGGCCGAGCCGTACGCACTCGTCACCACGGCCACCAGCGCCGTACCGCCGGCCAGGCCGCCGAGCATCGCCAGCACGCCGAACGGCAACAGGATCAACGCGAACGAGATCCCCGCCAGCAGGGCGACGAGCCACCACGTGCGGGGCGCGGTGAGACGTTCTTCGTAGGGCGCTGCCGAAAGGTCCATAACACTTAGCTTGGCACGGTCGGCGGGCGTGTCGGGAGCGGGGCCCGGGCGTCCGGGAGCGGCCGGGAGGCCGGGTAAGGTCTGCGCCTGTGAGTGGTACTTCTACGGTCCTGACACCCCCCGCGGACGCCATAGCGCCGGTACGGCACCCCGATGCCCCCGCGCCCGGCGAACCGCTCGGCTCCCACTACGCCCACTGCTTCGGCTGCGGCGAGGAGCAACCCCACGGACTGCACCTCGCGGCCCGGGCGCAGGACGGGGTGCGGGTCACGGCCGAGTTCACGGTGCGCCCCGTCCACCAGGGCGCGCCCGGACTCGCTCACGGCGGCGTCCTCGCCACCGCCCTCGACGAGACGCTCGGCTCCCTGAACTGGCTGCTGCGCGTCATCGCCGTCACCGGCCGGCTGGAGACCGACTACCTGTTGCCGGTGCCCGTGGACACCGTGCTGCACCTCGACGCGGAGGTCGTCGCGGTCGCCGGGCGGAAGATCTACTCCCGGGTGTCGGGTCGGATCGGCGGCCCCGACGGACCCGAGGCGGTACGGGCCCGCGCCCTCTTCATCGAGGTCAAGGTCGACCACTTCATCGACAACGGTCGCCCGCAGGAGATCCGGGCCGCCATGAGCGAGCCGGACGCCCGCCGTCGCACCCGGGCCTTCGAGGTGAACCCGTGACGCACCAGCACTCCGCGGTCCCCGCGGCCCCGCAAGCCCGCCCTGAACTACCCGTGCTGCTACGGCGACTCGACCCCGAGGTGCCGCTGCCCGCGTACGCGCTGCCCGGCGACGCCGGTGCCGATCTGCGGACCACCGAGGCCCGCGTCCTCGCCCCCGGTGAACGGGCCGTCCTGCCGACGGGGGTCGCGGTGGCGCTGCCCGAGGGCTACGCGGCCTTCGTGCACCCGCGTTCCGGGCTCGCGGCCCGTCTCGGTGTTGCTTTGGTGAATGCCCCGGGGACGGTTGATGCCGGGTACCGTGGGGAGATCAAGGTGATCGTGGTGAATCTCGATCCGCGCGAGAGCGTGCGGTTCGAGCGCTTCGACCGGATTGCCCAACTGGTGGTCCAGCAGGTCGAGAGGGTCCGCTTCCACGAGGTCGCGGAGCTTCCCGGTTCGGCGCGGGCCGAAGGGGGCTTCGGGTCCACCGGCGGTCACGCCTCGGTGGGCGTCCCCGGTGGGCTCGCGGGCGGGAACCAATACGGATCGGTCGGAACCGACCGGGAAGGACGATGACGTGTTCGGACGTCGCAAGAAGATGAGCTCCCCCGAGGACGCGGCAGACGCGCCGGCGGCGGACGCGGCGGGCGAGGCCGAGCAGGTCGACGACGCGGACGCGGCGGACGAGGCGGAGCGCGTACGGCTGGAGCCCGAGCCGCGGCCCGACGGCCCCTGGGACAGCACCGAGGTCGGCGACCCCAGCGAGGGTCGGGTGGACCTCGGCGGACTGTTCGTCCCCGGTGTCGAGGGCATGGAACTGCGGGTCGAGGTGGCCGGCGACGCGATCGTGGCCGCGACCGTCGTGCTCAAGGACAGCGCCATCCAGCTCCAGGGCTTCGCGGCCCCGAAGCGGGAGGGCATCTGGGGCGAGGTCCGCGAGGAGATCGCCTCCGGGATCACCCAGCAGGGCGGTGTCATCGACGAGGTCGAGGGCCCCCTCGGCTGGGAGCTGCGGGCCCAGGTCCCCGTGCAACTCCCGGACGGCACCGGCGGGTTCCAGGTCGTGCGGTTCGTCGGCATCGACGGCCCGCGCTGGTTCCTGCGCGGGGTCATCTCCGGTCAGGGCGCGGTGCAGCCGCAGGCCGCCGGGCTGTTGGAGCAGATCTTCCGGGACACCGTGGTGGTGCGGGGCGACGGCCCGATGGCGCCCCGCGACCCGATCGTCCTCCAGCTCCCCAACGACGCGCAGATGGTGCCCGAAGGAGTGCAGCAGGAGGACCAGGCCGGTTCCCGCTTCTCCGGCGGAATGGGCCAGCTGGCCCGTGGCCCGGAGATCACCGAGATCCGCTGAGCCCTCGTACCCGCTCCGGTGCCGTGACGTGCGGGTCGCGCGCCGGAGCCGAACGGTGCCCGTGCCCCGTGTCCGCCCCCGCCCGGGCGACCACGGGGCACGGCCCGTTGCCCCCGGTGGCGCGGCGTGACCATACTGTCGGGCGAGTCGCACGAGCGTACGGGAGTGGGTATGGCACGGGGGGCAGCTGGGCCGGCTGAGGCCGAGGTCAGGGAGAGTGTCGACGAGGGCCCCATGGTGCGGGTGCAGAACCTGCGGCGGTCCTACGGCACCGGAGCGGCGGCCGTCCACGCGCTCAAGGGCGTGTCCTTCAGCGTGCCGCGCGGCGAGCTGGTCGCCCTCAAGGGACGCTCCGGCTCCGGCAAGACCACCCTGCTCAACCTCGTCGGCGGTCTCGACGCACCCGACGAGGGCTCCGTCCACGTCGACGGCCACGACCTCGCCGCGCTCGGCGAGGAGGGCCTGCTGGAGCTGCGACGGGACCGGATCGGCTTCGTCTTCCAGTCCTTCGGGCTGATCCCGATCCTCAGCGCCGCCGAGAACGTGGGCGTACCGCTCAGACTGCGCAAGGCCGCCCCCAGGGAGCGCGACGAACGGGTCGCCCTGTTGCTGTCCCTGGTCGGGCTCGCCGACCACGCCCTCCAGCGGCCGGGGGAGCTGTCCGGCGGACAGCGACAGCGGGTCGCCATCGCCCGGGCGCTCGCCAACCAGCCCGCCCTGATCATCGCCGACGAGCCCACCGGCCAGCTGGACGCCGAGACCGGACACGCCGTGATGGAACTGCTGCGCGCGGTCGTCCGCAGCGAGGGCGTGACCGCGCTGGTGGCCACCCACGACACGGCGCTGCTCGACCTCGCGGACCGGGTCCTCGAACTCAGCGACGGGGAGATCGTCGAGAGCGTGTGAGCGCCGTCCGGGGGCAGTGCCCCGGACCGTCCGCGACCCGTCTCCCGCCCGGCGCGCCCCGTCCCACCTGCACCTCCGTACCCGCGTGACGCAGGTGACTCCCGGTATCAGGGTTGCGTCAAGGAGGAGCAACAGTCGATCACGCGTCCGATTTGTCGGACTTATGGGTTGTACCGTCGGAGCGCGGCCGACACGGTGCGCGGGCGCGAGTGGAAGACAATGGGGCCATGGGACGCGGCAAGCTACGGATCTACCTCGGTGCGGCGCCGGGTGTGGGGAAGACGTATTCGATGTTGTCGGAGGCGCATCGGCGGGTGGAGCGGGGTACGGATTGTGTGGTGGCTTTTGTGGAGCATCATGGGCGGCCTCGTACGGAGGTGATGTTGCACGGGGTGGAGCAGGTGCCGCGGGTGGAGTTGGGGTATCGGGGTGCGGTGTTTTCGGAGATGGATGTGGGGGCGGTGTTGGCGCGGCGTCCTGCGGTGGCGTTGGTGGATGAGTTGGCGCATACGAATGTGCCGGGGTCGCGGAATGCGAAGCGTTGGCAGGACGTGGAGGAGTTGTTGGCGGCGGGGATCGATGTGGTTTCCACGGTGAACATCCAGCATTTGGAGTCGTTGGGTGATGTGGTGGAGTCGATCACGGGGGTGCGGCAGCGGGAGACGGTGCCGGATGAGGTGGTGCGGCGGGCGGATCAGATAGAGCTGGTGGACATGTCGCCGCAGGCTTTGCGGCGGCGGATGGCGCACGGGAACATTTATCAGTCGGACAAGGTCGATGCGGCGTTGTCGAACTACTTCCGGCCGGGGAACCTGACGGCGTTGCGGGAGTTGGCGTTGCTGTGGGTCGCCGACCGCGTCGACGAGTACCTCCAGCAGTACCGCGGCGAACACAACATCCGCAGCACCTGGCAGGCCCGCGAACGCATCGTCGTCGGACTGACCGGCGGGCCGGAGGGGCGGACGCTGATACGGCGTGCCGCGCGGTTGGCGGAGAAGGGTGCGGGCGGTGAGGTGCTCGCGGTCTACATCTCCCGCAGCGACGGCCTCACCGCAGCTTCCCCCAAGGAACTCACCGTCCAACGCACCCTGGTGGAGGACCTGGGCGGCACCTTCCACCACGTCATCGGCGACGACGTGCCCTCCGCGCTGCTGGAGTTCGCCCGCGGGGTCAACGCCACCCAGATCGTGCTCGGCTCCTCGCGCCGCCGGACCTGGCAGTACGTCTTCGGCCCCGGAGTCGGCGCCACGGTCGCCCGGGAGTCCGGGCCCGACCTCGACGTCCACATCGTCACCCACGAAGAGGTCGCCAAGGGCCGCGGGCTGCCCGTGGCGCGCGGCGCCGCCCGCCTCGGCCGGCAACGGATCATCTGGGGCTGGCTCGTCGGCGTGGGCGGCCCGGTGCTGTTGGCCCTGACGCTGACCAACGTCGACGCGGACCTCGGGCTCGCCAACGACATGCTCCTGTTCCTCTCCCTGACGGTGGCCGCCGCCCTGCTCGGCGGACTGCTCCCGGCGCTGGCGTCCGCCGCGTTCGGGTCCTTCCTGCTGAACTGGTTCTTCACCCCGCCGCTGCACCGCGTCACCATCGCCGACCCCAAGAACATCGTCGCCATAGTGATCTTCGTCGGGGTGGCCGTGGCGGTCGCCTCGGTGGTGGACCTGGCGGCCCGCCGCACCCACCAGGCGGCCCGGCTGCGCGCCGAGTCGGAGATCCTCTCCTTCCTCGCGGGTAGCGTCCTGCGCGGGGAGACCTCCCTCGACGCGCTGCTCGACCGGGTCCGCGAGACCTTCGCCATGGAGTCCGTCGCCCTGCTGGAACGCGAGGACGAGGTCGCCCCCTGGACCTGCGCCGGCAGCGTCGGCCCCGCCCCGGTGAAGCGCCCCGAGGACGCCGACGTCGACGTACCCGTCGGGGACGACATGGCGCTGGCGCTGTCCGGGCGGGTGCTGCCCGCGGAGGACCGACGGGTGCTCGCCGCCTTCGCCGCACAGGCCGCCGTCGTCCTCGACCGGCAACGCCTCCAGGAGGAGGCCGACCGGGCCCGCGCCCTGGCCGAGGGCAACCGCATCCGCACCGCGCTGCTCGCCGCCGTCAGCCACGACCTGCGCACCCCGCTCGCCGCCATCAAGGCCGCCGTGTCCTCGCTGCGCTCCGACGACGTCGCCTGGTCCGAGGAGGACGAGGCCGAACTGCTGGCCGCGATCGAGGAGGGCGCCGACCGGCTGGACAACCTCGTCGGGAACCTCCTCGACATGTCCCGCCTCCAGACCGGCACCGTCCAACCCCTGATCCGCGAGGTCGACCTGGACGAGGTGGTCCCGATGGCGCTCGTCGGCGTGCCCGAGGGCAGCGTCTGCCTGGACATCCCCGAGGCGCTGCCGATGGTCCGCGTCGACCCCGGACTGCTGGAGCGCGCCGTCGCCAACGTCGTCGAGAACGCCGTCAAGTACAGCCCCGAGGGCCAGCGCGTCCTGGTCGCCGCGAGCACCCTGGGCGAACGGGTCGAACTGCGCGTGGTCGACCGCGGTCCCGGCGTGCCCGACGAGGCCAAGGACCGCATCTTCGAACCCTTCCAACGCTACGGGGACGCCCCGCGCGGCGCCGGGGTCGGCCTCGGCCTCGCCGTCGCCCGCGGCTTCGCCGAGGCCATGGGCGGCACCCTCGCCACCGAGGACACCCCCGGCGGCGGCCTCACCATGGTCCTCACCCTCACCGCCGCAGCCGGCCGCTCCCGGCCGCGGCCGGAACTCCCCGCCCAGGTCACCTCGTGACCGGGCACCCCGCCCCGGCCGCCCCGGCCCCGGGCGAACCGGTCCCGGTCACCCGGGCCACGGCCCACCAGAAAGGCAGGCGCTCATGACCCGGGTGCTCGTGGTCGACGACGAACCCCAGATCGTCCGCGCGCTCGTGATCAACCTCAAGGCCCGGAAGTACGAGGTGGACGCCGCCCCCGACGGCGCCACCGCACTCCAGCTCGCCGCCGCCCGCCACCCCGACGTCATCGTCCTCGACCTCGGGCTGCCCGACATGGACGGGGTGGAGGTGATCAGGGGGCTGCGGGGGTGGACCCGGGTGCCGATCCTGGTGCTGTCCGCCCGGCACAGCTCCGACGAGAAGGTGGAGGCGCTGGACGCGGGCGCCGACGACTACGTGACCAAGCCGTTCGGGATGGACGAACTCCTGGCCCGGCTGCGTGCGGCGGTGCGCCGGGCGGAACCGACCGGGGGCGGTGACGACGACGTGGTGGTCGAGACGGAGGACTTCACCGTCGACCTCGTCGCGAAGAAGGTCAACCGGGCCGGCCGGGACGTGCGACTCACCCCCACCGAGTGGCACCTGCTGGAGGTGCTGGTGCGCAACGCCGGGCGTCTGGTGAGCCAGAAGCAGCTGCTCCAGGAGGTCTGGGGACCTTCCTACGGCACCGAGACCAACTACCTGCGGGTCTACATGGCCCAGCTCCGGCGGAAGCTGGAGGCCGACCCCTCCCACCCCCGGCACTTCATCACCGAACCGGGGATGGGGTACCGGTTCGAAAGGTGACCGCCGCGCCCGCGGTCCCCCCCCGAGGGGGCCGAGCCCGTCGAAGGGGCCGCGGGCCCGAGCCCGGGCGGTCGGCACCGGAGACTGGGTACCCTTCCCCTATGAGTGCTCCACGTTCCGAGAAGCCGACGGGCAGGTTCCGGCGCATGCTCGGCCGGCTCGCGGACATATCGGCGTCCCAGGAGGACCTGGAGTCCGAGGAACTGCGCGAGGACGCCGAGACGACCGGCTGCATCCGCATCGGTGACTGCCAGGACCGTCAGATCGTTACCGTTACTGGTACCTTGCGCACGGTCACCCTCCGCCCCCGGGCGGGGGTGCCCGCCTTGGAAGCGGAGCTCTTCGACGGTTCGGCCGCGCTCGACGTGGTCTGGCTGGGGAGGCGTTCCATCGTCGGGATCGAACCGGGACGCAGGCTCATCGCGTCCGGCCGGGTCGCGATGAGCCGGGGCCGCCGGGTGCTCTTCAACCCGAAGTACGAACTCAGACCCCTTGGACGGGAGTAGCCGGTGACGTCCCTCGACAAACCGACCGACCACCGGAAGCCGACCCCGGACGGCGCGGGGCCCACGGCCTCCGACGGCGCCGCGGGCGAGGACTCCAGGACCGTGACCGAGGCGGCGCTCTTCGAGGCGTTCGGCGGGGTCCGGGGGATGGTCGAGACGGTCGTTCCCGGACTGCTCTTCGTCACCATCTACACGATCAACAAGGACCTCCACCTCTCCGCGATCGCGGCCCTCGTGGTCTCGGTGCTGATGGTCGTGGTCCGGCTGGTGATGAAGGACACCGTCAAGCACGCGTTCAGCGGTGTCTTCGGGGTCGCCTTCGGCGTGGTCTTCGCGATGATGACCGGCAACGCCAAGGACTTCTACCTGCCGGGCATGCTCTACACGCTCGGCCTCGGCCTCGCCTACATCATCACCACCCTGGCGGGCGTCCCCCTGATGGGCCTGGTCCTCGGCCCGGTCTTCAAGGAGAACCTCTCCTGGCGGACCCGCAACCCCGGCCGCAAGAAGGCGTACGCCAAGGCGAGCTACGCCTGGGGCGGCATCCTGCTGGCCAAGTCCGCGATCCTCTTCCCGCTCTACTGGTGGGCCGACACCACCCAGCTCGGCTGGGTCCTGGTCGCCCTGAAGATCCCGCCGTTCCTGCTGGCGGTCTGGTTGACCTGGGTCTTCCTCGCGAAGGCGCCCGCCCCCATCGACGTGTTCGCCGAGATGGAGGAGCGGGAAGCCGCCGAGAAGGCGGCGAAGGCCGAGAAGGCCGAGGCGAAGGCCGCCGGCGAGAACGCTGCGGGATAGCCCCCGCGGCACGAACGCCTCGCAGCACGAACGAGCACCGCGTGAGGGGCGCCCGGAACGATTCCGGGCGCCCCTCACGCACCTCCAGCCCCGGTCCGGGGCGCGGGCTCAGTCCTCGTCGGGGTCCCGCCGCACCGACAACAGGTCCTCCAACTGCTCCTCGCGGGCCTGGGCCGCGACGAACAGCAACTCGTCGCCCGCCTCCAGCGAGTCCTCCTGGGTGGGGGCGAGGACCCGGGTGCCGCGGATGATCGTCACCAGGGAGGTGTCCTGCGGCCACGCCACGTCACCGACCCGGGTGCCGGCCAGCGCCGACTCCGGGGGCAGCGTCAGCTCGACCAGGTTGGCGTCACCGTGGCTGAAGCGCAGCAGCCGGACCAGGTCGCCGACGCTCACCGCCTCCTCCACCAGCGCCGACATCAGCCGGGGCGTCGAGACGGCGACGTCCACGCCCCAGGACTCGTTGAACAGCCACTCGTTCTTGGGGTTGTTCACCCGGGCGACCACCCGCGGAACGCCGTACTCCGTCTTCGCGAGCAACGAGACGACCAGGTTCACCTTGTCGTCACCGGTGGCGGCGATGACCACGTTGCAGCGCTGGAGCGCCGCCTCGTCCAGCGAGGTGATCTCACAGGCGTCGGCGAGCAGCCACTCCGCCCGGGGCACGCGCTCGACCGAGATCGCGGTCGGCGCCTTGTCGATCAGCAGGATCTCGTGACCGTTCTCCAGCAGTTCACCGGCGATGGAACGACCCACCGCCCCCGCTCCCGCAATGGCGACCCTCATCAGTGACCGCCTTCTTCCTCGGGGCCCTCGGCGAACGCGGCCTCCACCTTGTCGACGTCGTCCGGGCGCATCACCACGTGCACCAGGTCACCTTCCTGGAGCACGGTCTGCGAGGTCGGCAGGATCGCCTCGCCCAGCCGGGTGAGGAACGCCACCCGCACCCCCGTCTCGTCCTGGAGGCGACTGATCTTGTGGCCCACCCACGAGGTGGGGGTGTGCACCTCGGCGAGCTGCACCCCACCGGTCGGGTCCCGCCACAGCGGCTCGGCGCCGGAGGGCAGCAGCCGCCGCAGCATCTGGTCGGCGGTCCAGCGGACCGTGGCGACCGTCGGGATGCCGAGGCGCTGGTACACCTCCGCCCGGCGCGGGTCGTAGATGCGCGCCGCGACGTGGTCGATCCCGAACATCTCGCGCGCCACCCGGGCCGCGATGATGTTGGAGTTGTCGCCGCTGGACACGGCCGCGAAGGCGCCCGCCTCCTCGATGCCGGCCTCCCGCAGGGTGTCCTGGTCGAAACCGATGCCCGTGACGCGCCGTCCGCCGAACCCGGAGCCCAGGCGCCGGAAGGCGGTGGGGTCCCGGTCGATCACGGCGACCGTGTGCCCCTGCTGCTCCAGGGTCTGGGCGAGAGCGGAACCCACTCTGCCGCAGCCCATGATGACGATGTGCACGACCGTCCTTCCGACTGTCGATCTCTCGCTGAACTAGTGGAACTAGTGAACTCGTGTGAACTGGATGACTTGCTGACTGGCTGGATTCGGATGGTGTCGCTGAAGTTGTTGACGTCGGTCACGGCGCCGCGGTTGTCCGGCATCGGTGACGGACGGGACGCGCGCACGGCCCCGTGGAGTAGTCGGCGAACGGGCGCGGGCCGGGGGCCTGCGGACTTGACCCAGGCTTGACCCGGGCTTTGCCAAGTCCCCGCCGATCGTGACGACTCAGGCTTAACAGGGTCTCAGACCGGGGCCAAAGCTACACACGCGCGGTCGCCCCACGGCACCTTCCCGCACGGCCGGGAACCGGCGACGAATCGTCACCACCAGTTCTGGGGTGGTGGGTGGGCGGCCCCCCGTTCGAACGCATACGATCCTCTGCGTGTCCAAACTGACCGACGTGCCCAAACGGCTTCTGATCGGGCGCGCCCTGCGCAGTGACCGGTTGGGGGAGACGCTCCTACCGAAGCGCATCGCCCTCCCCGTCTTCGCGTCCGACCCGCTCTCCTCCGTGGCGTACGCGCCGGGCGAGGTGCTGCTGGTGCTCTCCATCGCGGGCGTGTCGGCGTACCACTTCAGCCCGTGGATCGCCCTCGCGGTCGTCGTCCTGATGTTCACGGTGGTCGCGTCGTACCGGCAGAACGTGCACGCCTACCCCAGCGGCGGCGGCGACTACGAGGTCGCCACCACCAACCTCGGCCCCAAGGCCGGCCTCACGGTCGCCAGCGCGCTGCTCGTCGACTACGTCCTCACCGTCGCCGTGTCCATCTCCTCCGGCGTGGAGAACCTGGGCTCGGCGATCCCGTTCGTGGTCGAGAACAAGGTGCTCGTCGCGGTCAGCATGATCGTGCTGCTCACCCTGATGAACCTCCGCGGGGTCAGGGAGTCGGGGAAGCTCTTCGCCATCCCCACCTACGTCTTCGTCACCGCGGTCTTCACCATGATCGCCTGGGGCGCGTTCCGGGGCCTCGTCCTCGACGACGACCTCAAGGCGCCCACCGCCGGCTTCGAGATCCAGGCCGAACACCAGGGGCTCGCCGGCTTCGCCCTGGTCTTCCTGCTGCTGCGGGCCTTCTCCTCGGGCTGCGCCGCGCTCACCGGCGTCGAAGCGATCAGCAACGGCGTGCCCGCGTTCCGCAAGCCCAAGTCCAAGAACGCGGCGACCACCCTGGCCCTGATGGGCCTGCTCGCCGTCACCATGTTCTGCGGGATCATCGGCCTCGCCATGGCCTCCGACGTGCGGATGGCCGAGAACCCGGCCAAGGACCTGGTCCACAACGGCGCCCCGGTCGGCGACTCCTACGTCCAGGACCCGGTGATCTCCCAGGTCGCCGCCGCCGTCTTCGGGGACGGCACCTTCCTCTTCGTGGTGCTCGCCGCCGCGACCGCGCTGGTCCTGTTCCTGGCCGCGAACACCGCGTACAACGGGTTCCCGCTGCTCGGCTCGATCCTCGCCCAGGACCGCTACCTGCCGCGCCAGCTCCACACCCGCGGCGACCGGCTCGCCTTCTCCAACGGGATCGTCCTCCTCGCCGGTGCCGCCGCCCTCCTCGTCGTCGTCTACGGCGCCGACTCCACCCGACTGATCCAGCTCTACATCGTCGGTGTCTTCGTCTCCTTCACCCTCAGCCAGACCGGCATGGTGCGGCACTGGAACCGGCTCCTGCGCACCGAGCGCGACACGGACCGGCGCCGCCACATGAAGCGGTCCCGGGCCATCAACGCCTTCGGCGCCTTCTTCACCGGCCTGGTGCTCGTCGTCGTCCTGGTCACCAAGTTCACGCACGGCGCCTGGGTCGCCCTCCTCGGCATGGTCATCTTCTACGCGACGATGACCGCGATCCGCCGCCACTACGACCGGGTCGCCGAGGAGATCAGCGCCCCCGAGGAGCCCACCGACGACGTGGTGCGGCCCTCCCGGGTGCACTCCATCGTCCTGGTCTCCAAGCTCCACCGTCCCACCCTGCGGGCCCTGTCCTACGCCAAGCTGATGCGCTCCGACACCTTGGAGGCGCTGAGCGTCAACGTCGACCCGACGGAGACCAAGGCCCTCAAGGACGAGTGGGACCGACGCGGCATAGACGTCCCCCTCAAGGTCCTCGACTCGCCCTACCGCGAGGTCACCCGGCCCGTCATCGAGTACGTGAAGGGGCTGCGCCGGGAGTCGCCGCGGGAGGCGGTGAGCGTGATCATCCCCGAGTACGTGGTGGGCCACTGGTACGAGCACCTGCTCCACAACCAGAGCGCGCTGCGGCTCAAGGGACGGCTCCTGTTCACCCCCGGAGTGATGGTGACCTCGGTGCCCTACCAGCTGGAGTCCTCCGAGGCGGCGAAGAAGCGGGCCCGCAGGCGCCAGGAGTGGAACGCCCCAGGCGCGGTGCGACGGGGCCCCGTCGAGAAGCGCGCCAAGGAGCCCACGGGCAAGGACTGAGCCGGCCGACGGGGTCGCTCCGTACGGTGACGGCCCGCTGCACCCGCACCGGGCACGTAGACTGGTGGGCTGTTGTCCCGCAGCCTTCCCTCACCTCTTGTGGAGTCACCCCGCCATGCAGGCAGAACCGAAGAAATCGCTGGTGGGCCAGGAGTACGAGGTCGAGGTCGGACCGGTCGCCCACGGCGGCCACTGCGTCGCCCGCACCGAGGACGGCCGGGTGCTCTTCGTGCGCCACGCACTCCCCGGCGAGCGGGTGCTCGCCCGCGTCACGGACGGCGACGACGACTCCCGGTTCCTGCGCGCGGACGCCGTGGAGGTGCGGGACCCCTCCAAGGACCGGGTGCCCGCACCGTGCCCGTTCTCCGGCCCGGGCCGCTGCGGCGGCTGCGACTGGCAGCACGCGAAGCCCGGCGCCCAGCGGCGGCTCAAGGGCGAGGTCATCGCCGAACAGCTCCAGCGCCTCGCGGGCCTCACGCCCGAGGACGTCGGCTGGGACGGCACGGTGATGCCCGCCGAGGGCGACAAGCTGCCCGCCGGAGAGGTCCCCGCGTGGCGGACCCGGGTGCAGTACGCGGTCGACGAGGAGGGCCGGGCGGGGCTGCGCCGGCACCGCTCGCACGACATCGAGCCGATCGACCACTGCATGATCGCCGCGCAGGGCGTGACCGAACTGGGCATCGAGGCCCGTAGCTGGCCGGGCATGGCCTCGGTCGAGGCGATCGCCGCGACCGGCTCCCAGGACCGCCAGGTGATCCTGACCCCCCGCCCCGGGGCCCGGCTCCCGCTGGTCGAGCTGGACCGGCCGGTGTCCGTGCTGCGCGTCGACGAACACGACGGCGGGGTGCACCGCGTCCACGGCCGCCCCTTCGTCCGCGAACGGGCCGACGAGCGCACGCACCGGGTGGGCAACGGCGGCTTCTGGCAGGTGCACCCCAAGGCGGCGGACACGCTCGTCAAGGCCGTGATGCAGGGGCTGCTGCCCCGCAAGGGCGACACCGCGCTCGACCTCTACTGCGGGGTCGGTCTGTTCGCGGGCGCGCTCGCCGATCGGGTCGGTGAGCGGGGAGCCGTCCTCGGCATCGAGTCGGGCAAGCGGGCCGTGGAGGACGCGCGGCACAACCTGCGGGACTTCCCGCGGGTACGGGTGGAGCAGGGCAAGGTGGAGCAGGTGCTGCCCCGTACCGGCATCACCGAGGCGGACCTGGTCGTCCTCGACCCTCCGCGGGCCGGTGCCGGACGCCGCACGGTGGAGCAACTCGCCGCACTGGGCGCCCGCCGCATCGCGTACGTCGCCTGCGACCCGGCGGCCCTCGCCCGGGACCTCGCCTCCTTCGGCGAGGCCGGCTACCGCGTACGGACGCTGCGCGCCTTCGACCTCTTCCCGATGACGCACCACGTGGAGTGCGTGGCGATCCTGGAGCCGGTGAAGAAGGGCGCCTGAGCTGCGCTAGCTGCGCTTCACTCGCTGACCAGGCAGCAGGCGGATGGCGAGGACGGACCCGTCGGCATGTACGGAGACGGGACCACCCCACTTCTTGTCCCAGGCGAGCCGGGGACGGGTATGCCGGGCCGCGTGCACGCGGATGCGGTACTCCTCGACCTTTCCTGCTGCGAGGAGGTCGAAGAGTTCCTCGTCCATGCCGGAGAAGGCTTCGACGCGGGGGCCGTTCAGCCGGAACACGTGGTCGGTGCCGGCGTAGGCGAGTCCGAAGAGTCGGTGGCCGATGTCCTGGACGCTGCCGGCAGCGGCGTGCTCGATGTCGTCGAAACGGTCGTTGCCCTGCCGCTCGGTGAGATAGCGGGCGGTGCCCCGGCCGGAGCCGGTGAAGGCCATGAGACCGGCCGCCGCCGTATGCCCGAGGACCTGCTGGAACCACCTGAAGTACTCGGGAGTCACGTGGCAGCCGGGCACGGGCTCGCGGATCAAGCCCCTTTCCCGGGGCGGCTGGATTCCCGGAAAGGGATTCTTCTGCACCGGATCGGAGTCCAGGTCGGCCCTGCTCCCGCCAGAGGGGACGGCGAGCAGGCCGTCACGGCCCGGAGCCTGTAGGGCGTGGACGGTCACTGTGCCGTCTGCGGGCAGCTCCGTGCTGAACAGCAGGCTCGGGGTCTCGTTCCACGCGCCGATGTGCACGGCCTCGGCATGTGCCGACGCGGATGCCAATTGCCCTGCTGAGATGGCCGCGTTGCTGTGGTTTCCCTTGGTGGCGATGGGAATCACAGAGGACGGATCTCCGGGGCGCCAGACCTCCGCGAAGTACTGCGGTCGGTACCCGTACCTGACCTTGTTGCCCTTTTCCCTGCTGGTGAGGGCCCATCCGGCACGCAGGACAGCGTCGGCGGGGACGATGCTCACCGAGTGCTCGGGGAACCTGCGCCCGAGCATCTGCTTGGCGAGGGTGAGTCCGAAGGCGATGCCGAGCTCGTGCGACTGGATGTTCTTGTACCGTTCGGCGATCTTCCGCCCTTCGGTCGTCAGCCCGAGGAAGGAGTCGGGGCTGCCCGTCAGCGCCTGGCTGTACTTCAGGGCTCCCCAGTGCTCCGCAAGGCCGCGCCCGGCTCCCTTCCAGGACAGGGACATCGCCCGTCCGAGCGTGTGAAGGACGTCCCACATGGAGACACGTGTCCGGCGGTCAAGTTCGGCGCTCGCAATGTCCGACAGGACCGGCTTGCGGCGGAGCGGCTCGGCTTCCTTCTTCCTGCGTGCCTTGTCGTCCGCGGCGATCGCGGACTGCACCTTGCCGAGCAGTTCCTCGTTGGACCGGACGGAGATGTTCGATGATGCGTCGAGATCGAGAAGTACCTTCTTGGCAGGCTTCAATGCGTCCCCTACGGCTTGGGCGGGCGCTTCACGAACCCGGCGAGGGTAGGGGATCGAGAACCGGAGCACGCAAGTGTGCAGGGGCGCATTCGAGAGTCCGAAACGGAGAAGGACGGCTCTAGCGCACTCACCGACCCCAGGTTGCGTGGACCGGACAGGCCTGCGGGCTCCCCGATTAGGGAGCCCGCCAGCGAACTTCAGCAAAGGCGGAGCGGCGGGCACGGCATGCGGCCTTGCCGGCAGCTCTCATCCGATGCCCGGTTCTGTGCGGCGGCGGCCATCCTCAGCCGGGGTCGTCGACCGGGCAGCACCCCGGTCACCCAGCGGCCGGGTACGCGGTCAGGCCGTCTTCCGAGGACAGGGCGAGTCCGGTGTACCCGTTGACGAGGAAGGGGGCGACACCTGGGCGGGTCGGCAGGTCCGCTCCGGTCCGTGACTCCAGAGCGAGGGGGCCGTTGTCCGTCTTGCCGTAGACCCGTCCGTTCCAGACGGCTGTTACCCGCGGAGCGATGCGGTTGGCAGTCTGGTCTGGCAGCTGCCACAGCAGGGAGGCGGTGCGGTCGTTGAAGGCCCAGACCTTGGAGAGGTTTCCCTGGTTCCAGGAGCAGACAACGGTGTTCTGCCCATCATGGTCACAGCGGGAGCCGGCGATGTCCTCCGGGGCCTCGTGCTTCACCGTGCCGGTCGCGGGATCGAGGAACTGCCGGACATGTACGCGGTAGTCGTCCTTGTGCCGTGCCCGGACGAGGAGGAGGTGTGGTCCGGCGGGCTGCACGTCGAGGTTGAGACGGTCCTCTCCGCGCCAGCGCTCGGTGCCGGTGAGCAGGTCGTAACCGCGTGCGGATTCGTAGGTCCCGTCGGAGGTTTCCAGCTCGCCTGCCACGATGTTTCCGGTTACGGCGGTCGCCTCGAACCGGTCCTTGGTCCACAGGACACGGCGTGCGGTGAGGTCGATGCCGTAGGTGGTGGCAGCGGAGAACAGTGAGGACGCTCCGGTGCTGACCGTCACGATGGCGACCTTCTCCGAGGCTCCTACGACCGAGACGGTGCGCGGGCTGCCGTCCTTGGTCCAGGACGACAGGGCCAGGGGCAGTCTCCAGTCGACCTTGTCGCTGGACGCGTTGGTGGCCGTGAGCTCGATGAAGTTGGTGGCTGCCTGGGTTCCGACTCCGGGCCGCCGTACGAAGAACGGTGCGAGGACCAGCGGATCGGCACCTGGGGTGACGACCGGAGGAGCGGCGCTGTTGCGGTCGTCCCGGCTGAGCACGCTCAGCGCATCAGCCGTGGGAGTGATGGTGGCCGTGAGCGAACCGGTGGTCGTGTCGAAGGCCAGCAGACGGTCGAGGGTCGCCACGTAGGCCTTGTCCTTGTGGAGCGCCACCGGGATCTTGCTGTCACCCAGCCAGGTTCCGCCGACGCTCAGCAGCCCGGATGAAGCTTCCCAGGGCATGAGGACGCCAGCCTGGGTGTCGAACTCCGCCGGGGGATCATGGACGGCGCGGGCCGGTAACGTCTGCTTGCCGGTCGGGGCTGAAGGGGCGGCATCGACACGCTCGGGCTGCTGGGTACAGCCAACAGCGAAGACCATCGCGAGGGCGGCGATCAAGGCTGAACTGCTGTACTTGCGGACTGAATTCACGAGGCGATGCACCTTTCTCGGTCGTCAAACGATCACCCTATGGCAGCGGTTGCGAGAGCCGCACGGCCGTCTCCGGGTTGATGCCGCATGCCCCGGGTATCCGCCACTCCGCACGACCTGGCCGCGACCGCCCGTGGACCGCGGGGCGAACGCGACCAGTTCCTCGCCCCGTCCCTTCCACGGACCGACAGTCACCACCAAGCGGAGGCGCCATTGCGTCGCCGAACTCCCTCTGGCCATACTCTCCGTGCTTCTGCGTATCGCTTTTACTCCCTGGAGTAGAAATGTCAGATCTCGCAGCTCCCCGCCCTGACTTATCCCGCACGCCGCACCCCGCGGCAGTGCTCGATCCCGAGCCGTCGCCCCCGGTAGCAGCGCCGTCCGCCGTCGCGGAGTCGGCTCCGATCGCTGAGTGTGTTCCGGCCGCCGAGTTATGCCGCTTCCTGGACAGCACGCGCGCCACCGTCGAAGCCCGCTATCGAGAAGCCGTCATGCGGTTCCTTCCCGGTGTCGCCCCGGTCGTCGGACATCACGCGGGGTGGGGCGGAGAGGTCGCGGCGGGGAAGGGCGGGAAGGCGCTGCGTCCCGCGCTGGTGCTGCTCTGCGCGGACGCCTGTGGGGAGACCCCGGATGACGCCCAACGGCGAGCCGCGACGGCGGCGGCCGTGGCGGTGGAGATGGTCCACGACTTCACCCTGCTGCACGACGACGTCATGGACGGCGACCGAACGCGCCGCGGTCGTCCGGCTGCGTGGGTGCGATTCGGAACGGACCAGGCGATTCTCGCCGGCGATGGTCTGCTCGCCCTGTCGTTCACGGTGCTGCGCGAGGCGACCGGGCGGACTGGTGCACCCGGGGTGTTGTCGGCCGGGACGGGCGGCGGCGCACTGCTGGCCGTCCTGGCCGACGCGCTGCTGGCGCTGTGCGCGGGGCAGACGTCGGACCTGGCGGCGGAGACGAACCCGGACCTCACGGAGTCGGAGTACCTGGCCCTCGCGGTGGGGAAGACGGCCTCGCTCTTCGAGGCCGCCTGTCTGTTCGGCTCCCGGGCCGCGGGGGCCCCTCCGGAGATCGTCCAGGGGTACCGGGAGTTCGGGTACCACGTGGGGCTGGCGTTCCAGCTCTCCAACGACCTCTACGGCATCTGCGGGGAGCCGGGTCTGGAGGGGAAGACGGACGCGGTGGACCTGGTGCGCGGCAAGAAGACCTTCCCCGTCGTCGCCGCAGTGCACTCGGCCACCTCCGCCGGTCGCAGGCTCGCCCGGCTGTACCGGACGGCCGCCGGACAGCCGCCACCGTCGGACGTCGTACGGGTTCTGCTGCACGAGGCAGGCGCGGTCGCGTACACCGAGGCCCGGATGCGTCACCACCGCGAGGCGGCGCTGGCCGCCCTGGAGCGCGCCCGTCCTCTCCCGGGTCCCGCGCGCTACCTGCGTGCCCTGGCGGCGTCGGCCTGCGCCTCGCCTTTCGAGCGGACCTCGACGGCATCGGAGGTGTCATGAGCACGTCACGAGACCTGGAGCCTGCGGAAGCGCTGCTCGCGGGCGTGGATCAGCAGGTGGCTGTCTCCTCCACCATCGAGGGACCGTTGGACCTCCTGGCGCTGGACGAGGCGGTGGGTCGCCTCGCCGAGGAGGAGCCGGTCCTGCTCGCGCGGCTGGAAGCGGGAACGTCCGGCCTCACCCTGAGCCTGCCGAACCGCCCCGCCCCACCCCGTCTGCACCGCGGCATCTGTGGCGATGAAGCGCTGACCGCCCCCTTCCCTCTGGACGGACCGCTGCTGCGCGTCACCGTCGTCCCCGGACCGGACGGCGTCCATGAGGTGGTCACCGCCGTCCACCACGCCGTCAGCGACGGCGCCAGTGTGCTGGAACTGCACCGCCGGTTGTGGGACGCCTACACCGCTCGGCTCCGGGGAGAACCACCGCGGCCCGCCGGGCGCCGCTGCGACGGCCTGCCGGAGCCGGCTGGCAGATGGTTCGCCGGCGTGATCGGCCCGGACCGGCTCGCCGCCTACCTCGCCGCCCGCGCGGCGGGCATGCCGTCGCGACGGGCCGCCACCCTCTGCGCGACCGCGCGCGGTGAGAGCGGAGCGCACCTGGGCCGGGTCGAGCTGGCGGGCGAGAGCTACGCCGCCTTCCGGGACGTGGCGCGTGAGTGCGGAGCGACCCCGCACACTCTGCTGTGTGCCGCCGCTCTCGGCGTGATCCGCGAGCGGATCCCGGTCCCGGGTGACCTGCCAATGAGTTGTGTCTCGGCCGTCGACCTGCGGACTCGGGTCACCCCAGCCGTACCGCGCGACCGTCTGGTCATGGGCGCCGGGCCGGTCGCCACGCTCACCTCGCACTCGCCCGGTGACGACGCCCGCGACCGCGCGCCGGAGATCCTGGGGCAGCTGCGCGACGCCCTGCGCGACGGCGTACCCGAACTGGAACTCCTCGCCGCCCGGCACGTCATGGCGGAACTCACCGGTGAGGCGCCCGCCGCGGTGACCCTGAGCGTTTCCAACCTCGCCGGCCGGCCCCTGCGGCTCGGTCTACCGCCCGGTCACACCGCGAGCCGACTGCGGCTCTTCTCCCAACCGCCCGGTCCGTTCCCCGTGGTACTGGCCACCAGCACACCGCAGGGACTCGGGCTCGACACCGCCTTCCCCCGCGCCTGGTTCGGCGCGGACGAGGCGGCAGCGTTCACCGCCGGCCTCGACCGGTCACTGAAACGCCTGGCCGCGGCGGCCACGCCCGCGAGCACCACCAGAGTCGTGCCCCGCCGGACGTCGGGAGCCGGCGATGAGTGACGCCGCCGTGGACCGGGCCCGACTGGACGTGCACGCCGAGGCGGTGCTGCGGGCGTGGGACATGGTGCCCGAGGGGGTCGTCCGGCGGGTGGCGGCTGCCCGGGTGGGCAGCGCGGTGGCGCGCTGCTTCCCCGCCGCGGACGACGACGCCCTCATGGTGATCACCGATGTCTTCACCTGGCTCACCGCCTTCGACGACCACTACGAACGCGCCGGAGTCCGTACCTCCCTGGCCGTGGCCCGGCTGGTGGCCTCGCTGGAGCGGCCCGACGGCGTACCGCATCCTGTGGGGGTCGGATCGGCCGTGGCGGCCTTCGCCGCGGTCCGCGCCCGCTGCCGAGCGGTACTCGGCCCCGAACAGGACGACCGGCTCGCCGACGCACTGCGCGGCTACTTCCTTGCCGTGCTGTGGGAACAGAGCGCTCCGGGGGCCGACACCGACACCTTCTTCGCGATGCGCCGCCACCTCTCCTTCGGACGGGTCCTGCCGGTGCTCGTCGAGGTCGCGACCGGACACGCCGTGCCCCCCGGACTCCTGCGCGCACCCTCGATGCGCGTGCTGCGCGACCGGTTCGCCGACGTCGTCGCCCTCTTCAACGACCTGGCGTCCGCCGCATGGGAGACGGAGCATGCCGCCGGCCCTCCTGACGCGGTACCGGCGAACACGCTCGCCCTGCTGCGTGCCGAGCACCCGGGCATCGGCGCCGAGGAGGCCAGGACGCGTGTCCGGGCCATGCTCGCGCACGCGTCGGCGGAGGTGGAGCTGCGGTACGAGGAGTTGCACCGGAGCACCACCGAGGCGGGCCGCGCCCACCTCGACGGCCTGCGGGACTTCCTCGCCGGCCTGCTGACCCTGCGCATGCCCGACCGCTATGCGACACCGGCCCGTTGAGCATCCTCCACGCCTGCGCCGCCCCCGATCCCTGGAGAGCCGAATGCCCCGCCCCACCGTGCCTCTCGCGCCGGGCCACACCCCCCTGCTCGGCCACCTGGTGCCCTTCCTGCGTGCGCCGTTGCCGTTCCTGCGCAGCCTGACAAGCTGCGGAGACCTGGTCGAACTGCGCCTCGCCGGACAGCGGATGACGCTCGTGTGCGATGCCGATCTCACGGACCGCCTACTCGTCAACGATCGTGCCTTCGACAAGGGCGGCCCCCTCTACGACCGGCTCCGCGAGGCGGGCGGCAACGGCGTCGCCACCTGCCCCGCGCGCGAGCACCGCCGTCAACGCCGCCTGGTCCAGCCGGCCTTCCGCACCGAACGCTTCCCCGGATACGCCCGCATCATGAGCCAGCGCATGGACACGGTCATCCGCGGCCTACGCCCCGGCAGCGTCGTCGACCTCGCGCGCGAGACACGGCGCATCACCGCCGACGTCCTGATCTCCACCGTCTTCGGCGCCGAGGTGAGCCCGCACGTCCACGCCCAACTGGCGGCGGACCTCAAGGAGCTCGCCGGCGGCATCCTGCGCCGCAGCCTGATGCCCAAGCCGGTGCTGCCGCTGCCCACTCCGGGCAACGTGCGCTACCGGCGTGCCTCCCGCCGCTCCCAGCGGATCATGCTCGAACTGATCCGCCGCCACCGGGCCGACCCGACCGCCGGGCGGGCCGGGCTCCTGTCCATACTGATCGACGCCCACGACCCCGACAGCGAGCGGCAGACCTTCACCGACGAGGAGATCGCAGACCAGGCGGTCACCTTCTACGTCGCGGGCACGGAGACCACCGCCGGATCCGTCTGCTGGGCGGTCTACCTCGCCGCGCTCCACCCGGCCGTGCGCCGACGGCTGACGCACGAGGCCCGGGAGGTCCTGGCCGGGCGCACCGCGACCTGGGAGGACCTCGACCGCCTCGTCTACACCCGCCAGACCCTCACCGAGGCCCTGCGCATGTACCCGCCGGGCTGGTTCCTGACCCGGGAGACCACGGCCGCGACCCGACTCGGCAACCACGACCTGCCGGCCGGCACCACCATCGCCTTCAGCCCCTACCTCGCCACCCACGAGCCGTCGCGCTACCCCGACCCCGACCGCTTCGACCCCGACCGGTGGACTCCGCACGAGGACGGCGCGCCCCCTCCCGTACCTTCCGTGGTCTTCGGCGGCGGCGCCCGCAAGTGCATCGGTGACGAGTTCGCCATCCTGGAGGGCACCCTCATGCTCGCGAGTCTCACCTCCCACTGGGACCTGCGCCTGCAACCGGACAGCCTCGGGCTGCCGCGCCTGCCCCATCTCACCCTGAGCCCCGGACGGATGAACGCCCGCATCGAACGGCACACCGCCCCCGCCGCCGACGGCCCCGCGGAGGCCGCCGCCCCGGAGCCCGCGCAGGAGGGGAAGCAGGAGGGGAAGGGGGAGCAGCGCCGATGACGACCAGCCCGCCGGCCCCCGTCACGGAGACACACCGCGCGGACGACACCCTGACCCGCATCGCCCAGGACGACTGGGGCGACTTCAGCCCCTCCGTCTACGAAACCGCCCGGGTCCACGCCTGGGCCCCTGACCTCCCGGGCCACCGCATCCGCACCGAGTGGCTCCTGAAGGAGCAGTCGGCGGACGGCCTTTGGGGCGAGGGCCCGACCCCCTACCGGCTGCTGCCGACCCTCAGCGTCGTCGACGCCTTCCTGCGCGCACTGACCCGCCACGCCCCCTCACTCACCGACGACGACAGCGCACGGCTGACGCAGGCCACCGACGCGGCTCTCACCGCGCTGACGAAGCTGCCCTCGCGCGGCACCCTGCCGGACACCGCAGCGGTCGAACTGCTCGTCCCGCTGCTGCTCACCGATGTGAACAAGACCCTGAACGAGCTCGCGGCACGGTCCTCCGCGACGGTCCGCCTCACCGCCGCACACCGCCGCCTCGGGGTCATCCACTCACTGGCTCCCGCCGACGAGCACCTCCTCCGCAAGCTCGCCGCGCTGCCCGTGCTCCCGACGAAACTGCACCACTGCTTCGAGGCACTCGCACCGCACTGCCCGCCGCCACCCCTGCCCCCCGCCGCCGGCGGCCACGTCCTCATCGGTGCCTCACCCGCCGCCACCGCCGCCTGGCTGACCGTCTCACCGGCCCCCGGAGGAGCCCGCGCCGCCCTCACCGCGACCGGCGAACGCTACGGGCAGCTGTTCCCCGAAGCCGCCCCGCTCGCCACCTTCGAACGCCTCTGGGTCCTGGCCGCACTGCTCCGCGCGGGCCTGGTCGCCCCGACGGACCCGGTCGCCCGCCGGCTGGTCCTGCCCCTGCGGCGACGGGGCGGGGTACCCGGCGCGCCCGGCCTCGCCCCCGACGCCGACGACACCGCCCTCATGGTCCACGTCGCCACCGCCCTGGGACTCGACACCGACCCGCACGCGCTCACGCCGTTCGCCTCCGACGACCACTTCGTCTGTTACATCGGCGAGGACACCGGGTCCGTCTCCGCCAACGCGCACATCCTGACCGCCCTGTGGGACACGGTGCCCGACCCCTGCTCGGACCCGGCCATCCGGGCCACCTCGAACTGGCTCACCCGACAGCAACTCCCGGAAGGCCACTGGACGGACAAGTGGCACGCCTCGCCCCTGTACGCCACCAGCCGAGTCTGCCGCGCCCTCGCCCGCTCCCACCACCCGGACCACCGCTCCGCGCTGGGCCGGGCCGGCCGGTGGGCCAGGGACCGGCAACGCCCCGACGGATCCTGGGGAGTGTGGCAGAGCACCCTGGAGGAAACCGCCTACGGCATCCAGATCCTCCGGACCACCAGCCCTGACGACGCCGTGCCCGCTCTCCGTAAAGCTCTGCGGTGGATCACCGAACACCGTGCGAACCAGTCACCCCACCCACCCCTCTGGCACGACAAGACCCTCTACACCCCCACGGCGATCATCGAAGCCGAGAGCAGGGCCACCGTGGCCGAGGTCGGCGACCTCGCGGAGGCGCCTTGACGCGCATGGCTCGAATCCGCCGCGCACAACCGGCACTGGATGACACCCGAACTGCCACGTTCCCCAGACACCACTCGTGTCGATCTCCTTGTCGATGAAGCACCACGTGGAGTGCGTGGCCCTCCTGGAGCCGGTGAAGAAGGGTGCCTGATCTGCGGCTTTGCCGGCATGTGTGAGGGGCGGTCGTGGGCATGTCGACCACGGGCCGCCAGGTGCCGTCGTCGCGGACGAACCACCGAGATGGTGGTCACGTCGATGCTGCGGCAGGAGCTGACCGCGATGATGTCGTCGTCGACGGCCGCACGCATGACCGGGTGGACCGCCCGCCCGCGATGGATGGACGGGCCGCTTTCACCGCAACGGTCGGCTCACCGCGCCGCACGGCCCGGCGGGCGCAGGAGAACGGGCAGGGCGAGGACGTCATTGCCGATGAACGACGGCTGCGGGTCCGGAGGGTTCCCCTCGTCCGCGAGCACGATGTCCGGGAACCGGTCGAAGAGGGCCGGCAGCGCGATGGCGGCCTCCAGCCGGGCGAGCGGGGCGCCGAGGCAGTAGTGGATGCCGTACCCGAAGGCCAGATGGTCCCTGTCCACGCGGTCGATCTTGAAGTCGTGCGCGGCGTCATGGAACGACGGGTCCCGGCCGTGCGCCCCGAACCCGATGAGTATGGCCTCCCCGGCCGTGATGGTGACGCCCTCGCCGAGATCGATGTCACGGAGCGCGAACCGCAGCGGAAGATGGACGACCGACGGATGGAGCCGCAGGGTCTCCTCGACGACATCGGCCCAACGGGCGGGCTCGGCCAGGGTCGCGCTCAGCTGCTGACGGTGGGTGAGGAGCGCCCGGACGGCGTTCCCGATCAGCGCGATCGTGGTCTGGCTCCCGGCGCCGATCATCAGGAGCAGGGTGGAGATCAGCTCCGTCTCGGTGAGCCGGTCCCCCTCATGGGCGGTGAGCAGCAGACTGGTCATGTCATCGCCGGGCTCCCGCCGCTTCGCCTCCACGAGACGGCTCATGACGGTGATCAGCCCGCTCGCGACCCGCTCCGACTCGTCCTGGGGGACATCGGTGGCCAGGATCGCGTCGGCGACGGAGAGCACGTCGGGGCGCTGGTCCTCGGGAACGCCGAAGAGATCGCAGATCACCCGGGTCGGCACACCGTGCGCGAAGTGCGCCCGCAGATCCACTGCCGTGCCGTCCTCCAGGGCCTCCAGGCCGTTCAGGAGGTCGGTGACGACGGACTCGATCGAGGGCCGCAGCGACTGCATGCGCCGCGGTGTGAAAGCGGGGCCGATCAGCCTCCGTAACCGGGTGTGCTCGGCCCCCTCAGCGGTGGCCATGGAGTGGACGTCGAGCCAGGGGGAGAGCCAGGGGACGGCGCCCGGCTGGTAACCGGGCCAGGCGCCACGGGCGTTCCTGGTGACATCGGGATGGGTGACCAGCCGCTTGACGACATCGCCACGCGTGACGGACCAAGCGATGACGTTCTGGGGCAGCCGGACCCGCACGGCGGGCCCGGCGGCGCGGAGTTCCTCGATCTGCTCGTACAGCCGGTCACCTCCGTCGCTGTCCAGGACCGGGACGGAAACCTCGTGGCTGGTGGTCATGAGACACCTCCGGTCACGCGGGGACGGCCCGTCGGTGGGAGCGGCCACGATGGTGCGCTCCCGGGCGCCGGGTCGCGCCGGTGCATGGATGGATGGACTCCGCGGCGACGGCGGGAATCGGTACCGGGGATTGTGCTGGGCCCACTCGGGTTCGTATAGAGGGAAATCAGCCTCTTGCGTCTGGATTCTGAGCCGATTTCGGCATTGCTCGGGTGTTTGCACCTCCACCGATGGGTGCGGTTCCTCTTGACGCGACCGGGGCCGCCGGGTAGTCAGGGCGGGCGCCATGGGTATGGGCCCAAGCGTGTCATCGTGCTCCGCCCCGAACGGCATCCCACTCGTTCCCCCCACCGGGAGGCAGTCATGCGAAGACTCCTGACAGCCCTGATCACCGCGGTCGCCCTCGTCGTGCTCGCCCTGTTACCCGTTCCGACCGCCGCCGCGCAGGCACCGGCGCCCGAAGCGGCGTCCGCCGGATCGGCGCTGCTCGTGGCGGACTTCCGGAAGACCTCTGTCTGGGACACCGGCCACCAGGGCTCGTTCACCCTCAAGAACATCGGCACCGCGCCGGTCACCGGCTGGACCCTCACCCTGCGCCTGCCCGCGGACACCGTCATCAGCACCGTCTGGGACGCCCGCTTCAGCCGCGAGGGCGCCGTCCACACCTTCCGCAGCCATGACTACAACGCCACCCTCGCGCCCGGCGGGTCGACCGCCTTCGGCTGGGTGGCGAACGGTGCCGGTTTCCCGGGCTCCTGCACCGTCAACGGTTTCGCCTGCGGCTTCGACCCGGACATCACCCCTCCGACGGTGCCAACGGGCATCACCTTCTCCGAGGTCGGCCAGAGCGCCCTGACCGTCGGCTGGCGCCATTCGAGCGACGACCGCAGCTCGGTCCTCGACTACGAGATCTCCGTCGACGGCGCGGCCCCGGTCACCGTACGGGGGACGAACTCGTACCGGGCGACCGGACTCAGCCCGACCACGCCGTACCTGTTCCGCATCCGCGCCAGGGACCAGGCCGGGAACGTCTCCGAGTACAGTCCGCCCGCCCGCGCCCTGATCGGGGACATCCGCCCGGGCCCCGGGGCGACGGCCACCGCCCCCTATGTCGACATGGGCGCCTGGCCGACCCCGAGCCTCACCGAACTCGCGGCGGGCAGCGGGCTGAAGACCTTCAGCCTGGGCTTCGTCACCGCCACCGCCTGCCGGGCGATGTGGTTCAACCAGTTCGACACGCGCTCGGGCTGGGCGTTGGACAACATCGCCGCGCTGAGGGCCCTGGGCGGTGAGGTGAAGGTGTCCTTCGGCGGCGCGGGCGGTCGCGAACTCGCCCAGACCTGCGATTCGGTCGATGCCCTCTTCACCGAGTACGACGCCGTGGTCAGGCAGTACGACCTCACCTACGCCGACTTCGACATCGAGGGCTCCGCGACCACCGACCCCGTCTCGATAGACCGCCGCTCGGCGGCACTCGCCCGGCTCCAGCGCGCCCACCCCGCGCTGCGCGTCTCGCTGACCCTCCCCGTCACACCGAACGGTCTGACCGCGACCGGGCTGTCGGTGGTGCGCTCGGCCCGGGACGCGGGCGTCACGCTCGATGTCGTCAACATCATGACCATGGACTACTTCACGGACGTCGACTACGGCGATGCCGCGGTGCAGGCCGCGCAGGGCGTCTTCGATCAGCTCCGGACACTCTTTCCCGCAGTCTCCGCCAGCGGTCTGTGGCGCGTGATCGGTGTCACGCCGATGCTCGGCGAGAACGACGACCACCGGATCTACGACCAGCAGGACGCACGCCAGTTGGTCGAGTTCGCCCAGACCCGGAAGCTCGGCATGCTCTCCTTCTGGGACGTCACCCGCGACCGCAACGCCTGCACCGGCGGGCACCTCTCCCTGTGCACCAACATCCCGCAGACTCCGTACGAGTTCTCCCGGATCTTCGGCGGCTACCGGGGCTGAACCACCTCGGCCTTCCCTCCTGTTCGGGGCTCGGGCCACGGGTCCCGGGCAGGAGCCCGGACGTCAGGCGGCGCTGCCCGACCAGACGTCCCAGTTCTGCGTCGCGACCCACTCGACCGTGGACGCCAGTCGTACGCCGAACAGGCGCTCCGTCGCCGCGGGTTCGGCCGCCAGCAGCTCCTGGTCGCCGGCTGCCACATGGTGGTAGATGCCGGCCACCCCTGCCGCCGACTCCGCGCCGAGCGACTGCCCGAGGCCGGCCTCGAAGTCCTCGACGTCGAGGGGGAGGTAGCGCACCTCGCGCCCCAGCGCGTCGGCGAACGCCGCCGCCAGCTCGGTGCCGGTCAACACCTCGGCGCCGCCGACGTCCACCGCCCGACCCACGAGCTCCTCGGCCTCCGTCGCCGAGGCGAGCACCCGCGCCAGGTCCGCGTGCGACATCCAGGCCACCCGCTGTGCTGCGGGCAACGGGTACGCCAGTACGCCGTCGTTGACGAGCGCCGGGCCGTTCCACGGGCCGAAGAGGTTGTCGAGGTAGACGGGCGGCCGGACCGACACCGCGGGCACCCCGCCGTCGAGGAACACCCGCTCGGCCAGCCGCCGGGTTTCGAATCCCGGATGCTCGGTTCGCTCCTTCGGCAGCGGCGTGTTGACGTTGTAGACCAGGCGGCTCACCCCGGCCTCGCGGGCCGCCTCGACGAGGTTGCGCGCATGGGCGAGCACGGTGTCCGCGTCGTAGACGAGCGGCAGGGTCACCACCGTGTGCGTGACGCCCTCGAAGGCACGGCGCAGATCCTCGGTGCTGCCGAGGTCGCCCCGGACCGGGGTCCAGGCGCGTCCCCCGTCGCCCGCCGGCCGGTCGGCGTCGCGCACCAGACCGCGCACCTCGTGCCCGCGCTTGGCGAGCAGCCGGGCCACGGCCCCGCCCTGGAAGCCGTTGGCGCCGGTGACCAGGTACCGCTTGGGCTGGTCCTCACTCATATGACCTCTACCTCTCTGCGTTCATTGCGTCGTCCGTGCGATCTCGCTCGGCACGGTGGGGTCGGCCGTGGCGGTACGTCCGCGGGGCCGGTTCAGGGAACGGCCGGGTCCCGGTCGGCTGCGGTCGTCACCGGGGCGGGCACAGTCGGTACGACCAGCCGCAGCGTGAGCAGGGCCGCCACCAGCGCCAGGGCGGCGCCGGCCAGGAACGCGGCGCTGAACCCCTCGGTAGTTGCGACGTCACGGGGCCCGGGGACCGCTGCGGTCCGGGCGGCGGCCACGCCGGACAGCAGGGCCAGGCCGATCACGGAGCCGAACTGCTGGCTGGTGTTGACCAGACCGGAGGCGAGTCCGGTCTCGTCGCGTTCCGTGCCGAGGGTCGCCGCGACAGCCGTGGTGACGGAGACCAGCGGCAGGGCGACACCGAGCAGCAGACTCGGCGGCAGCACGTCGGCGGCGAACGAACCCGAAGGCGAGAGCGTCGACTGCCACACCAGTCCGATCGCGACCAGCACGAACCCGGTGCACATCACCGCCCGTAGACCGAACCGGCCGATCAGCCGGTCGGTGCCGGACGCGACCAGGACGACCACGACCGACAGCGGGAGCAGCCCGAGGCCACTCACCACGGGCTCGTGCCCCAACACCGACTGGAGGTAGAGACTCACCAGGAAGAACAGGGGGAACAAGGACATCTGCCACATCCCTGCCAGCACATTGGCCAGCCGCAGCGTGCGCCGGCGGAAGACGGCGGGCGGGACGAGCGGATGCCGTACCCGGCGTTCGACGAGGACGAACGCGGTCAGCAGGCTGACTGCCAGCGCTCCGGTCAGCAGTGTCACCGGATCCTGCCACCCGGACTCGCCCGCGTTGACCAAGGCGTACGCCAGCAGCGCGAGCCCGCCGGTGACGGACGCGGCGCCGGGCAGGTCGAAGCCGCCCTCGTCCCCGGTGCGGTTCCCGGCGGGCAGCAGCCGACGAGCCGGCAGGATCAGCCCGAGCCCCACGACGACGTTCAGGGCGAAGGTGGATTCCCAGCCGAGCCAGCTGGTGAGCACGCCGCCGAGGACCGTGCCCGCTGCGCCCCCGGCCCCGGCCATCGCCGCGAAGATGCTGAGCGCCCTGTGGCGTTCCGGTCCGTCCTCGAACAGCGACAGCAGCAGTGCGAGCGCGGCGGACGCCGCCATCGCGGCGCCCGTGCCCTGGACGACGCGTGCCGTGATCAGGAGCGGGGCACTGCCGACCAGCGCACCGAGCAGTGAGGCGGCGGCAAGTGTGCCCAGCCCCGCGATGAAGAGCCTGCGCCGGCCGAGCAGGTCCGCTGCCCGCCCACTGAGGAGCAGCAGCCCTCCGAAGGAGATCAGGTAGGCGTTGGCCACCCAGGAGAGTTCGGCCGGTGAGATGCCGAGGTCCCTGCCGATCGACGGCGCCGCGACGTTGATGATCGAGGTGTCGAGGATCAGGACGAACTGGGTGCAGGCGAGCAGCGCGAGCGCCCTCCAGCGGTCAGCCGCCGCCATCTGCGGCTCCCTGCTCGGAGCGCCGCGGTGCTGTGGTCCGCCCGCCGATTCGACCTCCGGCGATCAGGATGTTCATCGAAAGTACCCCCTCGGTCGGTGCTCTGAGCCGTCCCGTCCCCGGGACGACTCGGTACCACTGTCCGACACGCAGGGACTACGATCAATTAACGAAGAGCCGTTCTGGTTTAAGGATCGTCCGTGGCTGATGACGTGCTGAGTGAGCTGCTGCGACCGCTACGGCTCAGCGACATCTTCTACAGCCGGTGGCAGGCCGGCGGTGACTGGGGTGTGCAGGGGGAGGAGGACTCCTGCGCGGTACTCCACTACATGCTGAGCAACGAGTGTTTCGTCGGCTTCCACGACGACTCGCCGCCCGTCCACCTGGGCGCGGGAGACCTCGCGGTCTTCCCCTACGGCACCGCACACACCTTCGCCGGCCGGCCGGACGCGGTGGCCGCCCAACCGTTGCGATCGGTACTGCCGGAACGTGTACCCGGTTCCTCGGACGTCGTGTCGGTCGGCAGCGAACCGACCGACACCGAAATGCTCTGCGCGAGCCTGCACTACGACAGAACGGCCGAGCCCGCGCTCTACCGGGCCCTGCCCCGGGTGATCGTCCTGCGCCGGGACGTGCTCATCGGGGAACCGTTGCTGCACGGCACCCTGTGCTCCCTCGCATCGGAGATCGCGCGCACGTCCCCCGGCTCCGGACTGGTCGCCCTGCGCGCCTTCGAAATGGTCTTCGTCCTGGCGCTGCGCACCGCCCTGGAACGGCTCACGGAACTCTCCCCCGCCCTCCAGGCCCTGCGCCATCCCGGCATCAGTGCGTCCTTGGTGGCGATCTACCGCGACTACGCCCGCCCCTGGACGGTCGAGACCCTCGCGCGCCGGGCGGGCATGTCGCGCTCCGCCTTCTCCGAGACCTTCCGGGCGCTCGTCGGTGATTCGCCCGCCCGCCATCTGACGGTACGCCGACTCCAGGAGGCCCGGGCGTTGCTCTCGGACGGATCGGTGGCCCTGGGCGACATCCCGGCCCGGATCGGCTACCAGAGCAACGTCGGCTTCCACCTGGCCTTCCGTCGCGAGTTCGACACCACTCCGGGGGCCTACCGCAAGGCGCTCAGGCCGACCTGAACCCTCGGCCTCGGGCGAACTGGGCCCGTCCCGCGGCACGTTCGTCGTGTTCTCCCTCGCACTCGGCGGGAGCGTCGGCGCGGCCGAGGTCCTGACGATCCTGGTGCTCGCCGCCCGGCCCTGCGTGGTGCCACCTTCCCGTGGAGGATGTTCGTTCGTGCGACGAGCCCTGCGCCGCCGACCGATCGCATCGGACCCGGCCCGCGGCGCGGCTCGATGCGGTGGCCTACACCGGCGGGGGCGCTGCGGCCGGCCCCTCCGAGCGGGCCCGGGGTCCGACCTGCTGGACGCGTACCGGAACCCTGGGAAGGAACGGTCCGGTGAGCGCGGTCGTGAACAACGCCATCACGACCATCATGGTGAACATGCGGCCGTCCAGGACGCCGAGGCTCACGCCGGCATTCAGGATGATCAGTTCGGTGAGGCCGCGCGTGTTCATCAGGATGCCGAGGGTGCCGGCCTCCCGCCACGGCATTCCGGCCAGTCTCCCGGGAACCGAGGCCCCGATCAGCTTGCCGGCGCAGGCGACGGTGATGATGGCGACCAGTTCGAGCAGGTCGCGTCCGGACAGTGCACCGATGTTCACGTTCAGCCCGGTGACGATGAAGAAGACCGGCAGCAGCACCAGGCTGATCCCGTCGAACGGCCGTTTCACTCCTTCGCTGAGCACGCCGAGCGGCTCCCTCGGCATGACGAAGCCGAAGGCGAACGCGCCGAATATCGCGTGGATTCCGATCCATGTCGTCGCATAGGAAGACAGGAACAGGCCGGCGACGAAGACCACGAAAATCTGCGGTGGCACCCGGTCTCGGACCCAGCGGCGTACGAGGAACGACAGGAGCGGGCGCACGACGAACAGCATCACCGTGATGTAGAGCACGGAAAGGACCACTGTTTGCGCGAACTGCCCGGAACCGCCGGACGCCGTCACGATCGCTGCCACCAGCGCGAGCAGGCACCAGGCGAGGACGTCGTCGATGGCCGCGCTGGCCAGTGCCAATGCGCCGACGCGCGTTCCCAACATCCGGTGTTCGGTCAGCATCCGAGCCAGTACCGGAAAGGCAGTGATCGACATCGCCGCGCCCATGAAGAGTGCGAACGCGGTGAAGGAGATGTGATGTCCGTTGACGCTGTCGTGCCGGTCGTACAGCAACGCCGCGAGCCCGATGGCCAGGCCGAAGGAGACCACGACCGAGGCGATCGAGACGGCGGCTGCGGTGCCATGTCGACCTTGCAGCAACCTCTTGTCGAATCCCCAGCCCACGCCGAACATGAAAATGAGCAGCCCTACTTGAGCTATCGCCGACAGGTACGGCCGTACCTCGCTCGGGAAGATATGGGAAGGGAGATCGCCGGGGAGCAGTCCGAGGAGGCTCGGACCCAAGGCGATACCGGCGATGATCTCCCCGACGACGGGCGGCTGGCGCACGTATCGGACCAGCCAACCCAGGATCGAGCCGGCGACCAGGATGATGGCGATATCGGCCATCGTGACGGCGATGAGCAGTTCTGAATTCTGAGCGGATAACACCGTCATGACCGGCCTCCGTGAAGAGGGGCTGGAGTTTCCTGGGACTCTGGCTGAGCGCACGCACGATTCGGGGCCGGGGCGGCTCGTTGAGGGCTCCAGCTAGGACACGGTGGGAGCTGCGTGGTGCAGGGGAATGGTGGGGATGTGGAGAACATCGTGGATGTTCGCAGGTGGTATTGCGCCGTTTCTCGTGACCGTGTCCGGTCCTCGACGCTGGAACTCCCCTGTCGTGATCTCCTCGAATCCCCCACAAACAGACGATTAAACTCGAAGTAAATATCACAAGTGCCGCCCGGATGCGCAAGCCCTCAACATTGCCAACCCGCCCCGTCCCGACCGGCCCTGCATCACGTCGAAGGCCCCTGCCGCCCGGGCTGGAGGTGGAGGTCCGAGAACCAGGTAAAGGTTCCAGATGCAGCCGGTTTGCCGGTTGTGGTGCCGGGCCATACACACCCTCAAGGGGAGCGGGGGGCACGTGATGGCACAGTTGATCAGACGGCAGCAACGACAGCAACGGCAGCGCGGGCCAAGGCGATTACGGCGGCGTCCGCGACAGCAGGGGGCTGCGCCGGCACCGCAACAGTCGCCATGGGTCAAGTACGGGATTCCGGCCGCACTGGCCGCGGCCCTGGTGGGGGCCGTGGTCACGGACATCGCGGACGTCGGTCGGAGCGTCATCAAGGACCTGTGGGATTCGCCGCCGCCCAACACGCTGAAGGTCCTGACCGGTTGGCCCGCATCGAGCGTGTGCGACCAGGGGTCGCGCGTGGCCATGCCGAAGGGCGGCCCTCCGGTCACCGCCATCGACCTCGACGACTTCCAGAAGGAGCCGCGCAACATCGCCGCGGAGAAGGGCGCCGCGTCCTGGGGCCGCGGCGTGCTGAACCTGACGCTGAGCACCGAGGGCAAGGGCAAGATCTCCGTCGAATCCGTGGTTCCGCACGTCAAGGGCCGCACCCAGACGACCGCGTACGACTGGGTGCTCCAGAAGACCGAGTCGTGCGGGGGCGGTGGGGGTGGGCCGAGCCACCTCCACCTGGACCTCGAACGTCAGAAACTGTTCGACGTCGTCGACGGCAAGCTGGCGGCACATCCCGTACCCGGCAACTCGATGATCACCGGCAAGACGGTGACCCGGGACGAACCGGCTTACGTCACCGTCAGCGTGAGCTCCTGCAAGGCGTCGTACGAGTGGAGCCTGACCGTCACCTACCTGCTCGGCGGCAAGAGGAAGCAGACGGAACTGGGTTCGTTCCGGTCGACCGGCCAAGTGGCCGGAGTGCCGGTCTACGACATCCGTCCCGAGAGCACCGGGACGGGACGCGTACTCGTGGACACCAAGGAGACGACCACGGCCACCTGCGCGAAGCGGACCGCGCGATGATCGGCCACCCGGTGCGGCGGACGGCCGTGGGGATCGTTCTGGTGCTCGCCGTGGTGCTCGCGGCGGGAGCGTGGTGGTTCACCGGGCGCGGTGACGACGACGATCGTGCCGACGTCTCGACCACCTGGTCGTTCACCAAAGGCCGGGACGTTCCGGTCGCGGCGGGCGACGGGTTCCGTCCGGAGGCCGTGGTCGAAGGCGACGGTCTGCTGGTCGCGGCGGGCGACGCGCCGGAGCCGTCCGGCGACGGCGACGACCTCGACGCCTGGTACTCCACCGACGCCGCCGCCTGGACCAGGAGCGACCTGCGGTCGGTGAGCCGCGGCGCCGGCTGGTACAGCGAGTTCACGGACCTCCTGGGCTGGGACGGCGGCTTCCTGGTCACGGGCAAGGGCATCGACTCCTCCGGCGGCCTCCCCGTCGTCGCGTCCGTCCCGACCTTCTTCTCCGCCGACGGCCGCACCTGGCGGCTCCTGGATCCGCCCCCCGGCGCCGGGGGCCGCAATCCCGGCTACTTCGCTGACGGCGCGCACGCCTACGCCTCGCCGGACGGGCTCTCCCTGTGGCGCCTGGACGAGGCCGGAAAGCGCTGGAAGGCCGTGGCGGCGCGGGCCCCGAAGGGCTGCACCTTCGGTATCCGTAGCGCCGCCTCCGACGCAGAGGAGGCCCTGATCACCGGGGGCTGCGGCTCGAACGACGCGAAGCGTCTCAGCCTCTACCGGGTGACCGACGACGGAGCGCGGCTGCGCGACCTGTCCGCTCCGCTGCCGCGTGACCTGGTCGGCGTCCCGAGTGTTGCCGCGCGCGAGGGCACGCTCCTGTTGAGCGCCCGGCAGCAGGAGCCTCCGTCGAAGACGGCGTCCCCGCCGACCGGCGGCGACGGTGCCGTGGAAGACGGCATCGACGGCCCGGTGCCGGATGCGCGACCCGTGGTCCTGCGGTCCTCGGACGGCGGCGCCCACTGGTCCAAGGTCACCCTCCCGGCACCGGGTGACGCCAAGCCCGGCTCCGGTGTCGTGGACGACCTCTTCCGGTCCGGCGACACCTTCGTGGCCGTCGGCAGCGTGACCCTCAACGAGGTGGCCCACCCGGCGGCCTGGGTCTCCTCCGACGGCTCCCGCTGGACGGCGATCCGGCTACGGGCCTTCGCCGCGGACGAGTCCCTGGGCGAGGGCGCAGCCCTGGACGGGCACGTGGTCGTCCCGGCTCTCGTGGCCGGCGGCGTCTACACGTCCGGGCAGAAGGCAGCCACCGACCCGTCCCGAACGGCCACCGCGCCGTCCCGAGCAGCCACGGACCCGTCTGGAACGGCGACCGCCCCGTCCGGAACGGCCTCGGCTCCGTCGGGCACCTCCGCGGCTCCGCCGGCTCCGGCTTCCACCCCGGCCCCGACGTCCCCACCCGCCTCGTCGGCCCCGTCCCTGGGGCCGGAGGACGTGTACGCGCTGACGGCCCCCCTCAGCGGGGAGATCTCCGGCGGATCGAGCCCCGCCGCCCGTTACGACGTCCTGGTCACGCTCTCGACCGGCCGTGCTGCCGAGCCCACCGTGGAGGACCTCACCGGCACGCTCCGGATCAAGGGGGACACCGGGTGCACGGCGACGCTCACGCACGACAGGACCCGCGCGGACGGCACCTTGGTCTTCCGTACGAGCGATCGACGGGCGCCGTTGCCCGGCATGGTCCTGGAAGGGAGTTTCTCCTGCCCACGCCTGGTGGAACTGCGCCGCACGGGCATGTGGGAGGTGGCGTGGAACAGCGAGGGCGGCTACACGGGCACGCTCGCGGCGGGCCAGGTCGACTGATCTGCTCCCAACCGGCCCGTGACTGGCCCGTGGCCCCCGCGCCACGGTGATCGTCCGTCGCCGGCTGCCCTCCGGTCCCGCACCAACCCCTCGGCAAACGGCGCGAGTTCTCTCGAACGGCTGACCTCGCGGTTCCGCGCGCCGTTACAGTGCGGGCCACCGCAAGGCGTGCGTCGCGGTGACATGCGCGACAGGAGCGCACACGCGAAGGTCCGTAGGGGGAGCATGACCGTCGTACCAGATCCGTCGGACGGGGATCCGACGAAGGACTTCCGGGCGGCCGGAGCGCCCGGCAACGCGGAGGACGTCACCCGGGTCGTCGGTGCGGGAGGCGCGGGCGACCGTACGAACGCCACCCGGAGGGAGACGGTGCCGGGGGCCACCGACGCCACGCGCGTCGAGACCCGACCCGGGCAGGCCCCCGGCAGCGGGGCGTCCGCCGGGGCGGGCTGGATCCACGTGCCGACCGTCATCAACGAACGTTACGAGATCGTCCAGCCGTTGCCCGCCGGCGGTGAGACCGTCGCCGTGCAGCACGTGAGGGACCGCCGGGACGGCTCGGAGTGGGTGGTGAAGCTCTACCGGGGCTCGTCCCGTCGCAACGCCCCGGTCATGACGGCGTTGAAGGAGGCCGACCACCCGAACGTCGTCCACGTCCGGGACTTCGGTTCGGAGCGGGACGCCCACGGCACCGACTGGCCCTGGGAGGTGCTGGAGTACGTACCCGGTGGTTCGCTCGGGGCGCTGCTGCGCGAGCGCGGGGCGTGCCACGAGAACGACGTGCGCGCGGTCCTGACGCAGACCGCCGCGGCACTGCACTACCTGCACACCGAACTGCGCGTCGCCGATCGCCGGGGCGCCGCGCACCGGGACGTGAAACCCGCCAACATCCTGCTGCGCGGCGAGAACGCCGCCGGCTTGGAGGTGGCGCTGGCCGACTTCGGTCTCGTGGCGGAGACCCGAGAGACGCGGCAGACGCACATGGTCGCGGGCAGTTGGAAGTACCAGGCACCGGAGACCTGGCGCAGGGCGGATCGGCGTGCCGCCCAGGACTGGTGGTCGCTCGGTGTGGTGGTCGTGGAGATGCTGACCGGCCGGAACCCCAATGACGGCGGCGTCGGCGGCTGGTCCGACCCCGAGGTGCTGTTCGATCACCTGACCACCCACGACGTGGACCTGAGCGGTGTCGAGGACGCCCGGTGGCGGCTGCTGTGCGCGGGACTGCTGACCCGGGCACCCGAGCACCGATGGCAGTACGGGCAGGTGTGCGCCTGGCTCCGGGGCGGCAGCCCGGGGGTGCACAGCGCGCCGACGCCCCGGGGCGGCAAACCCCTGCGGGTCGGCGGCGAGACCTACGACAACCTGGCCGATCTGGCCGAGGCCATGGCGGACTCGGCCTGGCCCGTGGCCCGCAGTCCGTTCCTGTCGCCCGGCTGGCTCGCCACCGTGCGCGCCTGGCTGGAGAAGGAGTTCGACGGCGGCGGCATCCCCGGTGAACTCGTCGAGCACCCGGCCCAGGACGCGCGGGCCGCGGCCGTACGGGCCGCGGCCTTCCGCGCGGCGGTCCTGAAGGGCGCCCCGCCGAGGTTCGCCGGCCATCACGCCGACGCCGCCGGGCTGACCGAATTGGCGGCGTCCACCAGCGCGGCGGACCGGCGGCTGATCGCCGTGGTCAGCGGCGAACTGCTGCACGTCTTCGCGTCCCACCCCTGTGCCACCCCCGGCGCGCCCGGCCACCGGCAGTGCGGCGGGAACTGCCGGGTCCTCGCGCGGGCCGCCGAGACGCTGCCGGAAGAGGAGGCGAGGCTCGCGCGGGAGATCACGGCCCTGACCTCGTGCACGCAGGGCACGGCGACGGCCGGCCTCGCCGACACCCTGCGCGGACTGTCCCACCACCGCGAACTGCGCGTGCTGTGCCTGCGCGCGGTCCTCGACCCGGCGAGCCAACGGCGGTTGCGGTGGAGCGTCCAGGGCCAGCGCGCGGCATCGCGACCGCGCGCCTGCGCCTGGTGGATGGACCTGTCCGACCGGGCCCTGCGCGACCGCGACTCCCTCGCGCCGCTCCTGCTCGCGCAGGTACTGCTGCCCCAGGCCAAGGCCGACGGGCTCCAGGAACGGCGCAAGCCGGACGGCCCCAGGGAACGCCGACGGGCCAGGACCAAGGAGGCCGTACGGCGGGCGGGGGCGCACGTGCTGCGGCTGTGCTCGGACCTCCTCACCGCAGCCCTGCTGTTCTGCGTCTCGCTCGTCGCCCTGTACGTGGCGGTCGTGGCCTGGCTCACCTGGTCCGGGGACCGGCCGGCGACCGACTTCCACGCGTACGCGACGATCGCAGCGCAGGTGCAGTACCAGTTGAGCGTTCCGCTGGCCGCGGTCCTGCTCGCACTGGTCGTGTTCCACCGCACCCCCGCCCCGGCGGCCAAGTCCGCCGGGTGGCTCGTCGTGGGGTCGGGCGTCGTGGTCGCCGGGATGTTGTGGGAGGGCCATCTGCGCCACCTGCGCTTCCCGTACCTGCCCGGACCGGGCTTCCGGGACTTCCTGCTGGAGCTGGCGACCCGGCCGGGCATCCGGGAGCACCCCGGAACCACCGCCTCCGTGGCCGCCGTGATCGGGTTGGCCTGCCTGTACGGCATCGGGCGCTGGGCGGACCGCCGTGCGGTGCGTCCCTACGGGCGCTTCTCCCCCTGGGCGACCAGGGCCCGTACCACGATCGTCCTGGTGGTGTTGGTGGCGCTGTTCGGTCCCGTCCACGACTGGTGGCCGACCGAGGTGATGCCGGCGGAAACGACGGAGTTGTGGTGACCGACTCCGGTCGGGAGGCGCTGTCTTGAGTTCCCAGGCAGTTGCCTCCCACCGGATCGAACGCGGTCCGGCGCCGTGGGCACTCCTCGGCCACGGTTGCGGCGTCCCCGTCCGAGGCCCTGCGTCATGCGGAAGACTGGGCGGTCGCACGGACGACAGGGGCCTCTGCGGTGGGGACGGGACGCCCGGGAAGAGGGGGAGCAGATGAGCTTTCGGGGGTCGGAACCACCAGCGGAGGGTGCCTTCAGGGAGACCCGGCAGAAGTGGCTGGAAGCCCGGGTCCAGGACCTCGCCAAGGTCCTGGAGAGGGACGGAGCCCAGCTGTACGGCCTGCTTCCCCCCGATCTCGGCGCTCAGTGGTGCGTCGCGGCAGCCACCACCGCACGCGTGGCGGCGGACCACGCACGGGCCAGGCCCGTGGGCGACACGGTTCGCTGGCTCGAACGGCTGATCCCCGGGGGCCGCCCCCACGAACTGACGGCTTCGGTGCGGGAGTTGCGCCGCCGGCTCGTTCCCGGGGACGAGCCGGCACTGTGGTCCTGGAACGCGGGATCGTGGGCGGACCTGCTGCTGTGGTGGTGGGGGCGGAACCAGCCCGGCACCGCCCACCGGGAGCGGGACGTCGCCGAGTGGGGTGCACGGTGGTCGGTGGACGCCCGGTGGGACGGTCCCCACGACCACCCCGAGCGGGCGCCGCGCCGCCACGGCCGGGAACTCCGCACCCTGGCCGGGTTCTTCGTCCACGAGCCCGAACCGCTCGGCCTGCTCGCGCGGGCCGTGCTCGACGCGCCGGAGACGACCGCGGAGGTCCAGGACGCCGTCCTGCTGCGTGAGGAGTACCTCCAGGGCGCCGGGCACTTGACCTGGATCGCCGAGCAGCAGGCGTGCGTCGAACAGCTCGAAGCCTGGCGACGCACCCAGCAGGCGGTGGGGTCGGACGCGACGCGCGGTTTCCTCGCCGAACTGTCCGAGGCCGTCGAGAGGTACGTGTCCGTCGTCCTCCAACCCGTGATCGACGCACTGTCCGACTGCGAGCGCGCCCTCTTGAGCGACAGCAGGCCCGGTCCACGGCGTTCCGCCGCCGACTACCTGGGCGCCTTCCTCGACTTCCTCGACTGGCAGGGCGAGACCCCGGACGACGAGGGGTCCGCTTCCCGGGCGGCGGAGTTCGTGGCACGGGGCAGGACCACCTGGCACGGGATGGAGGGTTCCCTGCCGGTCTGGTACCACGTCGTCACCTCCCCGCAGGAGAGCGCGGCGGCGAAGGCGTACGCGGGAGCGCCGTCACCCTCCGTCGTGCGCGTCAGGACCGGTGTCGAACCCGTGCCGGAGCCCGAGCCCGCGCCCGATTCCGCGTGGTACCCGGAACCCGGCATCGACGTCCCCTACGACGGTGGCAGCGCCTTCGACCTCGGTGCGCTGTTGGCCGTCGCCCGACTCGGTCACGCCCGGCTGGAGTTCCTCACCGTGGGGGCCGACGGCGGAGTCCAGCGACTGCGTACGGTCCTCGCCCGGGTCCGGGAGGAGGACCGCCTCGGCTGGCGGCGCTGGGCACTGGCGGCCCTTGCGCCACTCGCCCCCGAGCCCGAGGACCTCGCCGACGCGATCACCCGGCAGGGTGACGACAGTGGTGCGGATCAGGGGCCGGACGAAGACGAGGGTCCCCAGGTGCGCGGGACGCCCGCGGACCGCACCGCGCGTCCCGCCTCCTCCGGTGGCCTGCCGCCCGCGCTCCTTGGCCGGGTCAGGGCGCTGTTGCGGCAGGCCGAGGACCCGGGCGTCACGGAGCAGGAGGCGCACACGTTCCTGGACAAGGCCACCGAGATCATGGCCAAGTACGGCATCGAACAGGCCATGCTCGACGACGAGGTGAAGCCGGACCGGCCGCTGGACAGGGTCGTGGACGTGCATCCTCCGTACGTCAAGGAGGGCCGACGACTGCTCAGTTGGATCGGGAACGAGATGCGGTGCCGTGCCGTGTATCCCGGAGGCGGGGAGCATCGGCGCCGGGTGCACCTGTTCGGTTTCGAGGCGGACCTCCACGCGACCGAGGTCCTGTTCACGAGTCTTCGCCTCCAGATGCTGAGCGGGGCGGACGCGGCCGATGCCCGACACCGGCCGCAGGGCGAGGACGCGCGGGCGTACAAGCGGTCCTGGATGCTCGGGTTCATCCGCGAGGTCACCACGCGCATCGGTGCGGCCCAGGGGGTGGCGCGGGCAGCCGCCGATGCCGAGCAGCGGACCGACCCGCTGCGGACGGGCCCGGGCGGGCGCAGCGTGGACCTGGTCCTCGCGGACCGCTCCGCCGTCGTCGAGAACCGGGTCTCGGCCCGCTACCCGCAGCTCGTCAAGGCGCGTCCGACGAAGTTCAAGGGCACGGGATACTGGCAGGGGGTGGCCGACGGGAGGCACGCGGAGATCGGCGGGCCGACCCTCGCCGATGAGGAGGACGTGGCGCAACTCGCCCACTGAGAGCGGTCGGTGGGTCGGGTGCCGTGGAGGCCGCGGCCCACTTCGTCGTGTGCAGCGAGAGGGGGCGCGTGGTGAAGACGGACGGAACTCCCCTCACGGTCGCGCAGTTGCGGCCGCGGTGACGTGGACACCCCCGAAGGTCGGCACGTGCAGCGCTGCGTCGACCTGTTCGTCCACGAGTTCGCGCCCGGTACCACGCGCATCTACTTCCGCTCGATCATCGAACCGTCCCTGACCTCGCCTCCTGCGAGCCCGGGCGGCTGAGCTCGCAAGAGCCCTGCCGCCCGATGAGGACGGCAGGGCTCCCGTGGTGCGTACGTCCGTCAGGTGTCGCGCTTGGACGAAGCGATGTTGACGAAGTCCACCCAGGCGTGGGGTGATACGCGGAGGACCGGTCCGGTGACGGTTTTGGAGTCGCGGACGTGCACGACTCCCGTACCGGCGGCGACCTCTACGCAGTCGCCGCCTTCGGTTCCGCTGTAGCTGCTCTTGAACCAGGTGAGGCGGGGTGCGTCGGTCGAGGACTCAGCGATGTTCATAGCTCTCCCAACAACCCTTCGATGAACTCCAACGACTCCCGTGGCGTGAGAGCCTGCGAGCGGATAATCCCATAGCGGGCGGCGGTGAGGACCGTCTGTTCCGGGTCGGTCTCAAGAGCGCTGGTCGTGTACATCTCCGAGTACACGAACTTCTTTCCGTCCTTGCGGGTGACCACGGTGAACGGCCCGTTCACGCCCGGGTTGTCCTCGCAGACCAGTGGCATGACCTGGATCTCGACGTTCCCCTTCTGGCCGATCAGGAGGAGGTGTTCCAACTGCCCGCGCAGGACGCCCGTACCGCCGTAGCGACGACGTAGCACCGCCTCATCCATCACGAAGCTCAACAGGGGAGTGGGACGTCGGTCGAAAATGTCCTGCCGCGCCAGCCGCGCGTTCACTCGCTGCTCGATCGTCTCCTGGTCCAGTGGTGGACGTCTCATGGCGAGCAGCGCACGCATGTAGTCCTCGGTCTGGAGCAGTCCCTTGACGACCAGGGCGTCGTACGCGAGTAGTTCGACGCACTCCTTCTCCAGTGCCGCCATCCCCTGGAAGAACACCGGGTACTGGGCCCGTTCCACCTGGTCCTTCCACAGGGTCAGCAAGCCGCCCGCGCCCAAGACCTCGTCCGCCTTGTCGATCGTCCTGGGGGACGGAATCCGTCGGCCCTGCTCGAAGGACGCGACGCTGGACGCCGAGTACCCCAGGCGCCGGCCGAACTCCTCGCGTTCCAGGCCCGCCCGTAGCCGCAGGGTCTTCATGCTCTGCCCGAAGGCCAGGACCACCCCCTGGCCGGATCTGTCCGCCGCGCGCCCGCCTGCTCCGTCGTTGCCGTCCCAACCGTCCCCGAGGGGCGTCCTCTTCTCGTCCGTCGTCATCGCGGTTCCGCCCTCGTCGTCCGTGTACCCGGTCACACCGCACCCCCGTCACTCGTACCGCCCTTGCCTACACAACTCCGTTGCCGGGGGAGGCGTCACGCCGAGTGGCAGGGGCTCACCGCCGAACTGAACCCCGGGTCAGAGCCCGGGGGCGAGGACCGTGAGACGGAGCAGGGCGGCGAGGGCCAGCGCGACCGGGAACGCGTACCACCACCCGCGCAGCCACTCGGGCTTCACGCACGCCCACGAGAGCAGTGCCGTCACGACGGCGACGGCCAAGCCGATGCCGGCGGCGAAGCCGGCGTTGGTGACGGCCTGGTCGTCCCAGGGGCCGTCCGGGGACGACGTCACGCCGCGCGTCGCGTACACGTGTTGCCGTCGCGCGTACAGAACGGTGCGTGAGAGCGGTGAAGCTGGTCACGGCGGGCGCTGGGCGGAACCGTTGGCGGCATGATCCATGAACCGGGCGAATTCCGCCGTGCTGACCGATGCACCCGGGCCGTGCGCCCCTCGGCCCCTCGGTCCGTCCCCCTCCGTCTGGCGTTCGCCATGCGCTTCACCTCCACGGCGCGCGGCGCCCGCCTCGCCCGGCGGCTGGTCGGGCACCGGCTGGACGCGTGGGGCGTCCCGTACGGGAGCGAGGCGCACGAGGCGATCGTGCTGGTGGTCGCCGAGCTGACCGCGAACGCCGTGCGGCACGGCCACGTCCCGGGCCGGGACTTCGACCTGCGCCTGCGCGTGGTCGACCCGGGAAGGACCGTGCGGATCGAGGTCACGGACAACCGTTCCGGGCGGGTGCCGCCCCGTCCGGAAGCACTGTGCGCGCCCGGCGACGGGGACACCGGCGGTCGGGGGCTGCTCCTCGTCGCCGGGCTTGCCACCCGCTGGGGCTGGCACCCGCGGCCCGACACCCCGGGCAAGACGGTGTGGGCGGAGTGCGCGTTGCGGGAGGGCGACCGGTCCGGCCGTCCGGCGGGGGAGGCCCGTCAGCACGGATGACGTGGTGCCCCGGGTCGTCCCGGACCGTCGACGTCCGCCGCGGCCTGGTCGATCGGCAACCGCCGTACGGCGTCGGTCACTCGGTGTGCAGGAGGAAGGCGGCCTGTTCGTGGGGGCGGCCGTTGACCTGGATCTGCACGAGGTGGCCGCCCGAGTGGTAGCGCCGGGTGGTGATCGGCTTGAACGAGTGCCGACGGGTGGTCCGCCAGGTCTCGCCCGGGGCGAGCGAGCGGGTGGTCAGCTTGAACACCTTCGGGGTGAGGCTGCCGTTGGCCTTGCGGTGGTGGATGACGTAGTCGATGACCACCTCGGCGGACCGGTCGGAGGCGTTGGTCACCGCGCAGTCGAACACCAGGTGGTCGCCGACCCGGATCTCGGGTGTCGTGACGTGTGGACCCTCGACGGTGACGGGGAGGTCGGGGGAGTGGCCCAGCAGGGTGAGCGCTCCTGAGTCGCCCGCCTTGATCAGGGTGCGCAGTCCGTGGCGCACCACCCGGTCGGTGGTGGGCTCGGGCGCGTCCAGCCAGCGGGCCGCCACCTCGACGGCGAGTGCGGGATGGTCACGGCTGATGTCGTTGAGGTGGTTGGACACGGATCTGCGCACGTACTCGGACTCGTCCCGGTACAGGGCGTCCAGGAGCGGCACCGTCGGGGTCGGGTCCTGGATGAGCGCGGGGATCTGCGGCGCCCAGGGCAGCCGTGGCCGGGTGCCCTCGCTCGCCAGCCGTCGGACGTGCGGGTCGGGGTGCCCGGTCCAGGGCGTCATGGCCGTGAGCGCCCGTTCCAGATCGGCGAGGAGGAAGGGGCGCACCCCGGTCTCCGCGGTGAGCCGCGGGGTCAGGTCCGCCTGGAGGGCGAGGGCGGGTTCGAAGGCGTCCAGGCCGCGCACGGCGACCGCTTCGGCCACCGGGTAGATCATCCAGCCGGTGAAGTCCTCCTCGCCGAGGGCGGTGCGCAGGACCCGGGCGAAGGCCGGGTAGTCGGCGGGCAGGTCGGCCAGTACGGCGTCCCTGATCGCGGTGACCCGGCCGGTGAAGCTGAGCCCGTCCAGTTCGTCGCCGCAGGCGCGCGTGCGCTGCGCGGTGACGCCCTCGCCCCGGCCCGCCCGGACGAGGCACCGGGCCAGGGCGGTGGTGGTGTCGGTGTTCAGTAGTCGTTCTGCCAGGGACACGGCCTGGGGTCTCCTCGCGATACGGGCGTACGGGTGCATGGGGCTGCACCGGCACCGACAGTGCCGGTGCAGGACACCATGTCACCCACCACTGACATCGACGCCCGGGGAGCGACGGACCCCCGTTCAGCGCGGGGCGGGAGCCTGTCCCCTCGCCGTCCCGGGCTCGACGCCGCAGAACTCGGCCTCCAGGGCGTCGAGCATCCCCGTCTCGCTCCAGTCCCCGTTGAGGTTGAAGGCGAACGCGTGGCGACCGTCCTCGGTCGTCGCCGCGAACGAGACCGAACCGATCCAGCCGCCCCCGTGCCCCCAGGTGTTCGTGCCGCAGCTCCACGTGTGCCGTTCGAGCCCGAGGCCGTAGTCCGAGCCGGGCGGCGTGGTCTTCATGGCCTTCAGCTGCCGCGGGGAGAGGAGCTTGCCCTTCATGAGGGCGCTGTAGAAGCGGTTGAGGTCGCCCGCGCTGGAGATCATGTCGCCCTCGGCCCAGCTCTGGGACGCGTTCTGCGAGGTGACGTCGTAGATGTTGGTCGCGGCCGGGTCGGTCGTCACCTTCGAGTACGCCCGGCTGCTCGGCTGCGGCATCAGCGAGCTGTTCCCGGGCATGACCGTGGCGTGCAGCTTCAGGGGCTTGATGATGCGGTCGCGGACCTCGCGTTCGTAGGTGCGGCCGGTGGCCTTCTCCATGATCAGCGCGGCCAGCACGTAGTTGGTGTTCGAGTACGCGTAGCCCGCGCCGGGCTTGAACGTCGGGGGATTGGCCATCGCGGCGTCGACCGCTTCCTGCGGCGTCCTGGTCTTGAAGCGGTTCACGTGGAAGCCGGGTACGAGGTACTTCCGTGCGTAGGCCGTGTCGTTGAGGAAGTCGAAGACCCCGCTGGTGTGGTTGAGCAACTGCCGTACGGTCATCTTCCGCCCGTCGTGCCCGTGGCCGCGCACCGTGCCCGGGAGCCAGGTCTCGACCGTGTCGTCGAGGTCCAGGCGCCCCTCGGACTCCAACTGGAGCATGACGGTGGCGACGAACGTCTTGGTGATGCTGGCGATGCGGAACCGGTCGTCGGCCTTGCGCGGGGCGCCGGTCTTGAGGTTGCCGACGCCCGCGGTGCCCCGCCAGACGCCGGCTTCGGTCAGGGCCTGTCCCGTGACACCGGGGACGCCACCCCGGACGATTCCCTCCAGGGCCCGTTGGGTGGCCCGGTGATCGCGTTCGGCGCCGTCCGGGTGGGCCGCTGCCTGCGCCGGTGCCGTGAAGGCGGAAGCGGTCAGTGCCGCCGCCACCAGTCCCACCGCACCGGTACGCGCCCTGCTCCGTCGTGCTCGCATTTCTACGACTCCCTACCGTTCCGCCGTGCCGTCAACCGGCATCCGGCATTCCGCAACAACACCCGGAAGGACCCTGCACGGTGGCGCAGGGTTGAGCGTTCGGGTTTCCTCGCGCACGCGCCGGGCGTCAGAGGAACGCGGCGGCCAGGACGTCCGCCGGAGCCCCGGCGGCTTCGAGGCGGCCGTCGCGCAGCAGCAGGCAGTGGTGCCCGGCGCGCGCCGAGGGCAGGTCGTGCGTGGCCTGGACCACGGTGATGCCGTCCGCGGCGAGATCGGTCAGCAGCCGTTCGATGCCGTGCCGCGCCTCGGGGTCGAGTCCCGTACCGGGTTCGTCCAGCAGGAGCAGGTCGGAGCGCTGGGCGATGCCCTGGGCGATGAAGGCGCGTTGGCGTTGCCCTCCCGACAGTTCGCCCAGCTGTCGGGGTGCGAGGTGGGCGATGCCCATGCGCTCCAGCGCCTCGTCGACCGTGGCGTGGTCGCTCTTCGTCAGGCGTCGCCACGGGCCGCGGCTGCGCCAGCGGGCCATCTCCACGGTCTGCCGCACGGTGAGCGGCAGCGCATCGCTGACGGTGCTGCGCTGCGGGACGAAGGCGGGGGCGGGGCTGCCCGCGTAGTGGACGGTTCCGGATGTCGGCTGGATCACACCGGCGACGACGCCGAGCAGCGTCGACTTGCCGCTGCCGTTCGGGCCGATCAGGGAGGTGATGCCCAATGCCGGTACGTCCAGGGTGACTTGGTGGAGCACCGGCTTGTCGGCGTATCCCGCGTCGATCGCCGTCAGGCGGATGCGGGGAGGGCGGGATGAAGGGTGCACGGCGAAACCTATCTGTAGTGATAATCGTTTTCATTATAGTGTTGCCGCATGGAATGGTTGACGGGTCCCTTCGAGGTGACCTTCGTGCAAAGAGCGCTGTTCGGCGGACTCCTGGTGTCCGCGATCACGGCGCTGGCCGGGACCTGGGTGGTGCTCCGGGGGATGGCCTTCCTCGGTGACGCGATGTCCCACGGGCTGCTGCCGGGTGTCGCCGTCGCGGCCCTGCTCGGCGGCAATCTGCTGGTCGGCGCCGCGGCGAGCGCGGTGGTGATGGCCGCCGGGGTCAGCGTCCTCGGACGCACCCCGCGCCTCAGCCAGGACACCAGCATCGGGCTGCTCTTCGTGGGGATGCTCTCGCTCGGCGTGATCATCGTGTCCCGTTCGCAGTCCTTCGCCGTCGACCTGACCGGGTTCCTCTTCGGGGACGTCCTGGCCGTCGGGGAAGGGGACCTGGTCGCGTTGGCCGTCGCCCTCGGCGTGGCGTTGGCCGTGGCCGTACTGGGCCACCGGGCCTTCGTCGCACTGGCCTTCGACGAGCGCAAGGCCCACACCCTGGGACTGCGTCCGCGTTGGGCCCACGCACTGCTGCTGGGCCTGCTGACGCTGGCGATCGTCGCCTCGTTCCACATCGTGGGGACCCTGCTGGTGCTCGGCCTGCTCATCGCGCCGCCCGCGTCGGTGCTGCCGTGGGCGCGCAGCGTGCCCGCGGTGATGGCGGGGGCGGCGGCGCTGGGCGCGAGTGCCACGTTCCTGGGCCTGCTGCTGTCCTGGCACCTGGACACCGCCGCGGGGGCGACCATCGCCGCGGTCGCCGTGGCCCAGTTCTTCCTCTCCCGCACGGCCGCCGATGTCCTCCGGCGACTGAACGCCCCGGTCGCCCCGGTCGCGCCCGTCGCGCCCACGCCCGCACCGGCCCCGTCCATGCCCGCATCGCAGCCGACCCACCCGACGCCGTAGACAAGGGAGTTCACCGCTCGTGATGATTCACCGGGACCCGGCCCGCCGCCGCGCCCCACTGCCCCGCGCGCTCACCACCGTTCTCGTGGCCGCCCTCGCCGTCGGATGTACGACGGGCGGTGGGTCCGGGAACGAACCGGAAGCGTCGGGCTCCCCGCCGCACGGCTACGTGGAAGGCGCCCGGGAGTCCGCCGAACAGCAGGCACGCCTCGTACTGAGCGACCCCGCCACCGGCGATGCGCGGGTGCTGGACCTGATCACCGAGAAGGTGCACCGGGTCGAAGGGGTCGAGGGCGCCACCGCCCTCACCACCGACGGCCGGTTCGGGTACGTCCACGCCCCCGCCGGCGTCTCGGTGATCGACACCGGGGCCTGGATGGTGGACCACGGCGACCACGTCCACTACTACCGGGCCGACATACGCACCCTCGGCCGGCTGACCCCCCACGGTGACGCCCGGGTCAGCAGGGGCGACGGGACGCACGTCGCCGTGACGACCGGGAGCCGGGGCACCGTGCTCCACCGGCGCAGCGATCTGGAGCAGGGGCGCATCGGCGCCGGCCAGCCCCTCGCGGGTCGACACGCCGCCGTGATCCCCTTCCGCGAACACGTGGTGGCCGTGCCGCGCGCCGCCGGGTCCGGGGTCACGGTCCTGGACCGGGCGGGCAAGGAGACGGCGTCGCTGAAGACGGAGTGCCGCGACCCGCGGGGGGACGCGGTGACCCGGCGCGGTGTCGTCCTGGGCTGCGCCGACGGAGCCCTGCTCGTCCGGGCCCGGGGCGAGGAGTTCACCGCGGTCAAGATCCCGTACCCGCAGGACGTGCCCCCGGGCGAACGGGCCCGGGACTTCCGGCTCCGGCCCGGCAGCGACACGCTCACGGCACTCGCCGGTGACACCTCCGTCTGGGTACTGGACGTCACGGACCGCGCCTGGAAGCGGGTGGAGACGGGCCCCGTGCTCGCCGCCAACACCGCCGGCGAAGGTGCGCCCCTGCTCGCCCTCGGCACCGACGGCACCCTGCGCGGCTTCGACGTCGACACGGGCGAGCGCACCGCCCAAGCAGCTCTGCGCGCCCTCCCCTACCGGGACGGCATCCGGGACGGCGTCGGGGACGGCATCCGTGCCGGGGACGCCGGTGCACCGGACATCGCCGTCGACCAGAGCCGCGCCTACGTCAGCAACCCGGCGGCGAAACGGGTCGACGAGATCGACTACAACGACTCGCTGCGCGTCGCCCGCTCCTTCGACCTGGACATCCGGCCGGGCCTGATGGTGGAGACCGGCCGATGACCCCGAGCAACAGCCGCTCGCCGCTGAGCCGTTCGGCCCGGTTCCTGCTCGGCCTCCTCATCGTGTGGGGTGCGGTGCCGGCCTGTGCCGCCGGGAACGCCGACCGGCCGCAGATCGTGGTGACGACCAACATCCTTGGCGACATCACCCGGGAGGTCGCCGGTGGTGAAGCCGAGGTCGCCGTCCTGATGAAGCCGAACGCCGATCCGCACTCCTTCGGGCTGTCGGCGGCCGAGGCGGCCACCCTCGAACGGGCCGACCTGGTGGTGTTCAACGGGCTCGGCCTGGAGGAGAACGTCCTGAGGCACGTCGACAACGCACGCCGGGCCGACGTGGCCACCTTCGAGGTCGGCAAGGCGGTCGAACCGCTCGCCTACCGGTCCGAGGACGGCGGCCCCGAGGCCGACGACGGGCAGCCCGATCCGCACTTCTGGACCGACCCCGACCGGGTGCGGAAGGCCGTCGACCTCCTCGCCGACCAGATCACCGCGCACGTGGACGGCGTCGACCGGACCGTCGTGCACCGCAACGCCGAGCGCTACGCACAGGAGTTGACGGATCTCACGTCCTGGATGACGCGGTCCTTCGACCGCATCCCCGAGGACCGCCGGGCGCTGGTGACCAACCACCACGTCTTCGGATACCTCGCCGACCGCTTCGACTTCCGGGTCGTCGGAGCCGTCATCCCCAGCGGCACCACCCTCGCCTCGCCCAGCTCCTCCGACCTGCGCTCCCTCACCCGGGCGATGCGCGCGGCAGGCGTACGGACGATCTTCGCGGATTCCTCCCGCCCCCAGCGCCTGGCCGAGGTCCTGCGCCAGGAGACGGGGGGTGAGGTGAGCGTCGTCGAGCTCTACTCCGAGTCGCTGACCGAAGCGGGGGGCGGCGCGGACACCTATCTGACGATGATGCGCGCCAACACCGAGGCCATGACCGCTGGCCTGACCGCGAGTTGACCGCGAGTGGACCACCCCCTGCGGTCCGCCCGACCGGACACCCCACCCACATCCCCATGGATGACCGTGCCGCACCCGCGGCGAAGAAAGGAACGCCCCAGTGAACACCCCCGTAAAGAGTCCCGTACGCAGTCGCGCCGCCATCGGCGCCGCACTCGCCCTCGCCGTGTCCGTAGCCCTCACCGCCTGCGGCGGCGCGGAGGAAAAGAAGGAGGCGGACTCCTCGAAAGCCGGAACGCAGGCTGACGCCGCGAAGGCGGCGCCGAGCAGCCCGTCCGCCGCACTGCGGGAGCCGCTGGTCACCACCTTCGACGGCGGCCTGCGCCTCCTGGACGGCGAGTCGTTGAAGCTCGGCAAGACCATCGACCTGCCCGGCTTCAACCGCGTCAACCCCGCCGGTGACGACACCCATGTGATGCTCTCCACCGACAGCGGCTTCCGGGTCCTCGACGCCTCCGCGCAGACCCTCACCGACATCGAGTTCAAGGGTGCCAAGCCCGGTCACGTCGTCCGCCACGCGGGCAAGACCGTGCTCTTCACCGACGGCACCGGCGAGGTCCACGTCTTCGACCCGGCCGACCTCGCCACCGGCAAGAAGCCGAAGGGGCGCACCCACACCACTGAGAAGCCGCACCACGGAGTGGCGGTCGAGCTGGCGAACGGCGAACTGCTCACCACCCTCGGCGACGAGGAGAAGCGGGTCGGCGCCGTCGTCCTGGACGAGGACGACAAGGAGGTCGCCCGCAACGAGGACTGCCCCGGCGTCCACGGGGAGGCCGCGGCCAAGGGCGAGGCGATCGCCGTCGGTTGCGAGGACGGGGTCCTGATCTACCAGGACGGCAAGTTCACCAAGGTCACGTCCCCCGACGCGTACGGCCGGATAGGCAACCAGGCCGGTAGCGACGAGTCGCCGATCCTGCTCGGCGACTACAAGACCGACCCCGAAGCGGAACTCGAACGACCCGAGCGGGTGTCCCTGATCGACACCCGGACCGGCAAGCTGCGCCTGGTCGACCTCGGCACCAGCTACTCGTTCCGCTCCCTGGCCCGCGGACCGCACGGCGAGGCGCTCGTCCTGGGCGCGGACGGCGCCATCCACGTCATCGACCCGGAGAAGGGCGAGGTCACCCGGACCGTTCCGGCGGTCGGCGCCTGGAAGGAACCGCTGGACTGGCAGCAGCCCCGGCCGGTGCTCTTCGTCCGTGACCACACCGCGTACGTCAGCGAACCGGGCAAGCGGAAGCTGCACGCCTTCGACATCGAGTCCGGTGAGAAGAAGGCGTCCGTCACGCTGCCGGACGCGCCGAACGAGCTGACCGGCGTCGTCGCGGGCCACTGACGGTCGGCGCCCGACCGACAACACCGTGGCGCGCGCCGGGGTCACCCCCGCGGCCCCGGCGCGCCCAGCTCGGCATCCTCACCAGGTACGCATGCGGGTCGCGCACTTGTGGCAAGCAGATGAACTCCTTCAGCTGGGCGCCCGTCCGGCCGCCGAGGTAGTGCCTCCGCGCGGTGTCGTCCCTGTCGGAGAGCTGGAAGACGCCGGCGGTATGGGCGACATCGAGCCGATGGTTCCGAACTTCCTACACATGGGAAGGATTCCGAGGTCAACTCACCTTTGAACATGCATACTTGAGGGTCATCGATGGTGACAAACCGGGGGAAGCATGGAGCCTTTTGCGGTAGTTACGGAAGTGGTTCGCATGGTGGCGGCTCCCATAGGTTCGGGAGCGGCGGCCGCAGTAGGGACACGGCTGGGAGACATGGTCTCCGATCGGCTGGGCATGACACCGCAGGGACGCGCTGCCCAGGTGGCCCTGGGTGCGAACCCGCCGGACGAGACCACCGCAGCGGTGGTGCAGGATAACGCGCGGGCCGTGCTGCTCGCGGAGTTGGAGCGCGATCCTGAACTGCTGTCCGAGCTCAGCGCCGCCCTGCACTCGCTGACACCGTCTTCGGGTGGACCGAATCACGGTGTCGACATCCGTGGGACGCGAAACCGCCTCAAAGGGGTGAATGTCGTAGGCGGTGATCAGTCGATCATTCACAAGAACCCGCTCGCGGCGTGGCTGGCTATCGCGGGGCTCCTGGCCGTCCTGGCCGTGGGCGGCTACCTGCTTTCGCGATCGACTGATGACGCCGGCAAAGCGGAACCGCTGGACAGCGCGGCCCTGACTCAGAAAGTCCTCCCCTCTAAGGACAGTCTGCCCGAAGGCTGGAAAGTGACTCACGAGCCAGAGACGGCAAAATGTCCGCCGGAGGAAAAGTGTCAGGGAGTTTTTGCAAAAGCAGCGTCACAATGGGACCTTCCGGAGGGCGGAATAGCAGGCGTGGAAGTCACCGCCTTCACGTCCAACGGCGCCGCCTCCGACTTCTATGCGCAGATTGTGCGTGAGGCCAAAGATGACAAGAAGATAGATCTCGCACAGATCGGAAGCGAACGAGTGGCGGTCGAGCGGGCCGGTTCCTCGGCCTCGGAGCCGGAGTTTGAGGCGTTTGCCCGTACCGACAGCGTGCTCGTCAGGGTCGTGACATCCGGGAAGTCCGCCGAAACCCTGCTGTCCAGGCTGCTCCGCACCTCCGTTGAGCGTGCCGACCAGGCTCAGCAAGGGAAAGAGCCTGACGCTGCCATGAACTGACCAGGACGTGAGCTCGCGGCCTCCCACCAGGTGCCGGTGAAGGCGCCATGGATCTGGCTCGCCGCAGCAGCCGACTGGCACGACTCCCGCGCCGACCGGTGAGCCCACGGGCACGTCATGACATCGTGACGTCATGACCATCGCCGTGCGCCCCGCTTCGACCTTCGAGGACGTCCGTACCCTGATCGGCCCGAAGTCGCCTACCGCGAACGTATGTTGGTGTCTGAGCTACCGGATTCCGTCCAAGCTCAACAACGAGCTGCGCGGACCGGCCCGCGGTGAGTACGTTGCCGAGCTGTGCCGTGCTGAGCCCCCGCCGGGAGTGCTCGCGTACGACGGTGACGAGCCGGTGGGCTGGGCGGCCGTGGCGCCGCGCGCGAACACCTCCTTCGCGCGCAGTCGCAAGGTCCCGTACGTCGACGACCTGCCGGTCTGGTCGCTGTGGTGCATCCGGGTCCGGCCCGGTCACCGCAAGAAGGGGATCTCGCACGCCCTGATCGCCGGTGGGGTCGAGTTCGCCCGTGCTCACGGCGCACCGGCGATCGAGGCGTACCCGCTCGACAACGGTGACGCCCGGGTCGACGTGACGATGGCGTACGCCGGAATCCGGAAGAACTTCGAACGCGCGGGGTTCACCCACGCGGCCGACACCACCTCCGTGCTCGCCGGTCACCCCCGGGTCCTGATGCGGCTCGACCTGCGCTGACGGATCGGCGTGCGCCCTACGGGAGGAGCCGCCCGCGGTCCAGGGTCAGGATCTCGTCGGCGGCGGCGAGGCCGGCCCGCTCGTGGGTGACCAGGAGGGTGGTGCGGCCGTGGGTGGCGTCGAGGAGGTCGGCGAGCACCGCGGCGGCGGAGTCGGGGTCGAGCCCTTCGGTGGGTTCGTCCAGGACGAGGACCGGCGGGTCGGCCAACAACGCGCGGGCCAGCAGCAGGCGTTGACGTTGGCCGCCGGACATCGCGGTGCCGTCCTCGCCGAGGAGGGTGTCCCAGCGGTCGGGCAGCGACTCGATCCAGTCCAGCAGGCGGGCCCGGTCGGCCACCGCCCGCAGCTCGGCGTCCGTGGCCCCGGGGCGGGCCAGCAGCAGGTTCGCGCGGATCGTGGTGTGGAAGACGTGCGCGGACTCGGTCACCCCGGTGATCACCCGCCGGACCTCGGCGCCCGCGCAGTCCCGCAGCTCGCGCCCGCCGACCCGGACGCTTCCCGCCTCGTACGGGACGAACCGCATCAGCGTCGCGATCAGCGTCGACTTGCCGGAGCCGCTGGCGCCGAGCAGCACGACCCGGCGGCCGGCCGGAATCCGTAGGGTCAGTCCGTCGAGGGCGGGCGGGGCGGCGGGGTCGTGGCGTACCCGTAGGTCGGTGATCTCGACGTCGAGCGGACCCGTGGCGGGGAGCGGGGCCGGCGCGGTCGGCTCGGTGACCGGGGGCGGGGTGTCGAACAGGGTGGCCAACCGGTGGGCCGAGGCCCGTACTTCGGTGAACCGTTGGGCGGCGGCGGGCAGCGGGGTCAGGGCGTCGAAGGCGACCAGTGCGAGGACCGCGAGGACGGTGAGGTGCACGGTGGGCAGCGCACCCGTGGCGTGGGAGCGCAGCGCGAGCCAGGTGACACCGACCACGGCCGCGCCCTGGAGTAGCAGCACCGCGGTGGACGCCAGGGTGGTGGTCAGGGCCGCCCGGCGCTCCAGGGTGGCGATGCGGGCGGCGGCGCGGCGGGCCCGTCCCTCGGCGCGGCCCAGCGCACCGTACGCGGTGAGGTCTGCGGCGCCCCGGGTCAAGTCCATTGTGTGGGTGGCGAGTTCGGCTCGGGCGGCCTTCGCTGCGCGGCCGGTGCGGTGGGACACGGTGAGGACCAGGGCGGGTACGGCGAGGCTGGCCAGGGTCAGCAGCACACCGAGGAGGACGCCCGCCTCCGGTAGCAGTACCGCGGTCGTCGCGGTGGCGGCGGTCGCCACGGCGAGGGCGGCCGACGCCGGGACCAGGACCCGTAGCAGGAGGTCCTGGGCGGCGTCGACGTCGTCCACGAGGCGGGTCAGGAGGTCGCCGCTGCGGAAGGCCGGGGTGCCCGCCGGAGCCAGCGGTACCAGGGCCTCGTACACCAGGGTGCGGAATCCGGCGACGGCCCGCAGCGCGCCGTCGTGGCCGAGCAACCGGTCGGCGTAGCGCAGCACCCCGCGGCCCAGGGCCAGGGCGCGCACGGCGACGATCGCGAGGCTGATCGCGGCGAGCGGGGGTTGTTCGGCGGCGCGGGTGATGAGCCAGGCGGCGGTGGCCATCAGTGCGGCGCCGGCGAGGTCGCTGGCGGCTGCGGCCAGGGCGGCGGGCAACAGGCGACGCCAGTAGGGGAGGAGGTGGCGCAGGAGGCGAGCGGTGGGTGGTGAGGGACGGGCGGCCGTGGTCATGTGGTCACCAACGTCGGTGCGGAGGCGACGAGGCGGCCCGCGCGTACGGTGACGATCCGGTCGGCGTGCGGCAGCAGACTCGTGCGGTGGGCGACCACGACGGAGGTCCGGCCGCGCATCAGTCGGACCGTGGCACGGGTCACGGCGGCCTCGCTCTCCGGATCGAGGTGGGCGGTCGGCTCGTCCAGCAGCAGGATCGGCGCGTCGACGAGGAACGCCCGCGCCAGGGCGATGCGTTGGCGCTGACCGGCGGAGAGCCCGGCACCGTCTTCGCCGAGCGGGGTGTCGTACCCCCGGGGCAGTGCCTGGACGAAGGAGTCCGCCGAGGCGGCGCGGGCCGCTCGCCGCACCTCGGCGTCGGACGCGTCGGGGCGGCCGAGCCGGATGTTGTCCGCCAGGGACGCCGCGAACAGGTGCGGGCGTTGCGGCACCCACGCCACCCGGGTGCGCCAGGCGTCGAGGTCCAGCCGGGCGAGATCGGTGCCGCCCACCGTGACCCGGCCCGACTCCGGGGCCACGAACCCGAGGAGCAGCGCCAGGAGCGTCGACTTGCCGGCGCCGCTCGGGCCGACCAGGGCGAGCCGTTCACCGGCGCGGACGGTGAGGCAGACGTGGTGGAGGGCGGGCGCGGCCCGGTCCGGGTACCGGACGGTGACCCCGTCCAGGTGCAGGGGTGCGGTACGGGTGTCGGGGACCGGAGCGGGTGCGGCGGGGCCGGCGGTGGGCGCGTCCTCGGCGTCGAGGAGGGCGAACACCCGCTCGGCCACGGCGATGCCCTCGGCGCTGGTGTGGAAGGCCGCGCCCGCCGCACGCAACGGGGCGTACGCCTCGGGGGCGAGGAAGAGGACGACGAGCGCGGTCCGCAGGTCCGTGCTGCCGCCCAGGAGCCGTAGGCCGACCGGGACGGCGACCAGGGCGACGGAGAAGGTGGCGACGGTCTCCAGGACCAGGGACGACAGGAAGGCCACGCGCAGGGTCCGCAGGGTGGTGCGGCGGTGGGCGTCGGCCATCTCGCCGACCACCCGGGTCTGGTGCCGCTCCCGGCCGAACGCCCGCAGCGTCGGCAGGCCGGCCACCACGTCCAGGAAGTGACCGCCCAGCCTGGCCATCAACTGCCACTGTCGGGCGGTGCGTTGCGCGGTGTGCAGGCCGACCAGCGCACCGAACACGGGGATCAGCGGCAGGGTGAGGAGGACGACGAGCGCCGAGGTCCAGTCGGTCCACGCCAGCCAGCCGACGATGGTGAGTGGCACCACCGCGGCGGCCACTCGGGTGGGCAGGTAGCCGATGACGTAGGGGTCCAGGGCGTCGAGGCCGCGGGTGAGCAGGGTGGCCGTCTCGCCGTGGCGGTGGGCCGCCAGCCGTAGCGGGCCGGTGTGCCGCAGTCGGCCGGTGATCCGGTCGCGCAGGGTGCGCTTGGCGTCGGCCGCGGCGCGGTGCGCGAGCACCGACCGGGACCAGCTCAGCAGGGCGCGCAGGCCCAGGACGGCGCCCAGGAGGGCCAGCGGGGCGAGCGGCAGCGCATGCCCGGAGAAGGCCCCCGAGAAGGCGTCGGCGAGGGCCGTGGCCAGGAGGGTCGCTTGGGCGACGACGAGTGCTGCGCCCAGCAGGGCCAGTGCCGTGCAGTACGCCGTGTGGCGCCGTAGTGCGGGTAGTTCCTTCAGCAGTCGGCGTTCCACCGGTTTCATTCCGGAGCCCTCTCGTGTGCCTGGACGGCTCAGAAGTAGTGGGGGTGGCGGCGGCCGGTGCGGCCCCGGAAGGCCCACCAGCTCCAGCTCTGGTAGCCGAGGATCAGCGGGATCACGATGACGCCGAACGCGGTCAGGATCTTCAGCGTGGCTCCGTCGGCGGCCCCTTGACCGATCGTCATGCCGGAGCCGGCGGAGCTGATCAGGACGTACGGGTAGTGGCCGGCGCCCACCAGGAGGACGGGGAGCAGGGTCGCGCAGCAGGTGGCGGTGAACGCCCGGCCGAGGTGTCCGCGGGACAGGTACCGGTGGGCGGCGAGGAGCGCGGCGGCGAGGAGGGCGGCGATGACCGCCGAGGTGGCGCGGTTCGTCATCGAGGCGCCCGCGCCGAACAGCGTCAGCATCAGGGCGAGGGAGCCCGCGACGGCGACCGCCTCCAGGAGCCGCGTGCCCGTCCGCCGGGCCCTGGAGGCGAGGGCGGGGGAGGAGCGCAGGGCGACGAAGGCCGCTCCGTGGGCCGCGAAGAGCAGGGCGGTGGTCACCCCGCAGACCAGCACGAACGGGGTGAGGAGCGTGCCGGTGTCGAGGTGGAAGGTCCCGTCGGCGCGGCGGGGCACCCCGTGCAGCAGGAGGCCCAGCACGAGTCCCCAGCCCAGGGCGGGGAGCGCACCGCCGCACACGATCAGGGCGCCCCCGTACCGCCGGGCGCGGGCGCTGCGGGTGCGTCCGCGCAGCTGGATCGCGGCGTTGCCGAGGACCAGGCCGACGAGGATCGCCACGATCAGCGGGTACAGGGCGGACAGCAGGGTGCCTTCGAGGTAGGGGAAGGCACCGAAGAGCACACCGGTGAAGGCGACCAACCAGACCTCGTTGCCCAGGAAGAACGGTGCGATGGCGGCCAGGGCGGCGTTCCGGTGGGTGGGTCCGGCCCGGTGGGGTGCCCGGTCGCCGAGGAGGGGGTACAGCATCTGCACGCCGTAGTCGTAGCCGCCGAGCACGAAGTACCCGGCGAGCAGCAGGCCCAGTAGGGCCAACCACAGGGTCTCCAGACTCATGTCGCTCAGCCTTCCTCGCTCCAGCAGGAGGGATCGGTACGGGTACGGGGGAGGGGCCGGCTTCAGAAGGTCGGCACCGGTTGTTTCGCTTCGGCGCCCCCGGACGGGTCGTCGAGCGGTTCGGTGGCGCCGAGCTGGGTGGCGTCCGGGCCGCGGCGGGCGAAGCGGGCGATCAGCGTCCAGTTCGTCACCGCCAGGGCGACGAAGACCGCGATGAAGAGGGTGCAGGACACCAGCAGGGACGTTCTGCTGACCGGGGAGAGCGCGTCCGCCACCGTCAACTCGCCGTAGATGAGCCAGGGTTGGCGGCCCATTTCGCGCAGGGCCCAGCCGGCCAGGGAAGCGAGGAAGGGGAACGGGATCATGAGGGTCAGGAGGTGGGCGAAGGGGCGCCAGCGCCACAGGCGGCCCTTCCACAGCAGGAGTACGGCGATCAGGGTGACGGTGGAGACGGCATAGCCGATGAGGGTCATGCTCTCCATCGAGAACCGCAGCCAGTCGTGCGCGAACACGTAGTCGTCCGGCCCGTGCTCGTGGACCAGCTCGGCTTGCACCCGGGCGATGTCGCCGCCCTCCAGGGCCGCCGCCTTCATCGGCTGGCTGCGGCGGATCAGGGGGAGCTGCATCTCGCCGACGGTGGCGACGAACCAGGCGGCGGGGGTGCCCACCAGGAGCGCCAGGCGCAGCGAGCCGCGGAACAGCTCGGTGTCCGTGGTGCCCCGGGCCAGGTGGTAGGCGCTGATCCCCAGGACGAGGACGGTGCCCGTCGTGAGCGCGGCGAGCGTGATGTGGGCGAGCGCGACCAGGGCGTTCGGGTTGGTGAGCAGCGCTCCGAAGTCCGTCAAGTAGGCGACGCCGTCGCGCACTTCGTGACCCACGGGGTGCTGCATGAAGCCGTTGGCGACCATGATCCAGTAGCCCGAGGCGTAGGCGGTCAGCGTCACCAGCCAGATGAGGGTGACGTGGACGCCGCGGCGCAGCCGTCCCCAGCCGAAGATCCACATCCCGAGGAAGGTGGACTCGGCGAAGAAGGCGATGAGGGTTTCGAGGGCCAGCGGGGCGCCGAACACATTGCCCGCGAACTTGCTCAGGCCGCTCCAACTCAGCCCGAACTGGAACTCCATGACGAGGCCGGTGACGATGCCGACCGCGTAGTTGATGACGTAGAGCTGGGCCCAGAAGCGGGTCATGCGCTCCCGGACGGCTCTCTTCACGGGATCACGGGTGTAGGCGGCCCGGGTGTGCATGATCGCCACGAGGGGGACGAGCCCCATGGTGAGGATCACGAACAGCCAGTGGATGCCGGTCGTGGCCGCGAACTGGAGTCGGGCCAGCTCCACGGTGCTCATGGTGCGACCTTCCTGGGCACGGGGTCGGGGTGGACGTCGTGTCGCGTCTTGTGGGTGGCGTGGGTGGCGTGGGTGGTGCGGGGTCATCGCTTCGCGTGTGCAGGTGCCGGACGCCGTTGTCCGTGGCACCTGTGCGGTGGCCCCGATGACGACCGTAGGGAGAACCCCTCATGCATTTCCAAGACCGTTTTTGCCATGTGAAGATGACCCGGAAGACATGAGGGGAGGTGGAACGTGGACCTGTTGCAGTTGCGCTACTTCCGGACCGTCGCCCGCTACGAACACATGAGCCGGGCCGCGGAGGAGCTGCGCGTCGCCCAACCCTCGCTCAGTCGGAGCATCGCCCGGTTGGAGGCCGAGTTGGGCTCCCCGCTCTTCCACCGGCACGGCCGCCGCATCCGGCTCAACCAGTACGGGGCGATGTTCCTGCGCCATGTGGACCGTGCCCTGAGCGAACTCGACGACGGCCGCAGGGCCATCCGTGAGGCCCGTGACACGGGGCTCGGTCGGGTCAGCGTCGCCTCCGAGACCCTGCTGACGATCACCCGGCTGCTCGGCAGCTTCCGGGACGCCCATCCCCGCGCCGACGTGCGGCTCTTCCAGTCGAACGCGCAGGAGATGGAGCGCCAACTCCGCGTCAGGGAAGTGGACTTCTGCGTCGCCTCGCAGCCACTGACCGGAGCCAACCTCCAGTCGATCGAGCTGGCCCGGGAAGAGGTGCTGCTCGCGGTGCCCCGCGGGCACTGGCTCGACGGTCGGGAGAGCGTGACGATTCCCGAGATCGCCGACCAGCCCTTCGTCACCACCCGCCCGGGCCACTGGCAGCGCGCCCTCCTCGACCGGCTGTTCTCGTCCGAAGGGCTGGCCCCGCTGGTGTCCTGCGAGGGCGACGAACCGGGTGCCAGCCAGGACATGATCAGCGCGGGTCTGGGCATCGGCCTCATCCCGGCGATCTCCCGTCGGATCGGCACGGACGCCCACGTCCCCGTCGCCTGGGTCCACCTCGACGTGCCCGACTGCCACCGGGTGCTGACCCTGGTGTGGAACCGCGACACCTACCTGTCCGAAGCGGCTCTGAAGTTCCGTGAGTTCACCACCAGCCGACCGTTCATGACCCATCGCCTGCCCGATCCCCACCGCGGACGCGGCCACGAGCTGCCGGGGCAGGACGGCTAGCCCGCCCGGAACCCCTCTGGTACGGTTCACCGCGCTTGCCGCCGCATGCCGGGCCGAGGACGTCGCGTGTCCGAACGGCCGGCTGTCGCAGGCGGGTCGGCAGGGGTGTCGCGTCCCCCACCGGCCGCTGATCGCTCCCTTCCCACCGCCCACTTGACCGGCATCCGTGCCCCGGCGTACTCACGTGCGGGCCGATGCCTTCGAGGAGTTCCGGCATGCCCGAAATCACCTATGTCGCCGTCGACGGGACGGCGCGCACGATCGAGGTGCCGTCCGGCACCAGCGTCATGCGCGGTGCCGTCACCCACGACCTGGACGGCATCGTCGCCCAGTGCGGCGGCAATGCGCAGTGCGCCACCTGCCACGTCTACGTGGACGAAACCTCCCTGGACCAGTTGGAGCCCGTGCAGCCGAAGGAGGAGCACATGCTCGACTTCACGGCCGCCCCGCGCCGGCCGGGCAGCCGGCTGAGCTGCCAACTCAAGGTCACCGCAACCCTGGACGGTCTGATCGTCCACCTCCCCGAGCGGCAGTACTGATGGCGGCCGACGGGACGGGCCCCGAGTCCGTGGTCATCGTGGGGGCCGGTCAGAGCGGATACCAGACGGCGGCGTCCCTGCGCGAACACGGCTACCCGGGGCGCATCACGCTCATCAGCGACGAGGACGCGCTGCCCTACGAGCGTCCGCCGCTGTCCAAGGCGTACCTCAAGGGCGAGGTGACCGAGGCCCACCTGTGGCTGCGACCCGCCACGTACTTCGTACGCCGGTCGATCGACCTGGTCAGGGGCACGGTCATGGCGATCGACCGGGCCAGCCGCACGGTGCGCCTCGCTGACGGTTCCGGGTACCCGTACGGGCATCTGGTGCTGGCCACCGGGGCCCGGCCGCGGACCCTCGCGGTGCCGGGGGCCGGGCTGCGCGGTGTGCACACCCTGCGCACCGCGCGGGACGCCGCCGCGCTCCGGGCCTCGCTGGACTCCGCGCGGCGCGTCGTGGTGGTGGGGGCCGGGTTCATCGGTCTCGAATGCGCCGCCGTGGCCCGCGCGTCGGGTCGTGAGGTGACCGTCCTGGAAGCGCTCGATCGGCCGCTGGCCCGGGTCGCATCGGGACGGACCGCCGCGCACGTCACCCGGCTCCACCAGCGGGCGGGCACCCGGCTGCTGTTCGGTCGGGGGGTGGCCGCCCTGCACGGTGACCGCCGGGGCCGGGTCGTGGAGGTGGAGTCGGCGGACGGTGACCGGCTGCCCGCCGACCTGGTGCTGATCGGGGTCGGTGTCAGCCCGTGCACCGAACTGGCCGCGGTGGCCGGCCTTCCGGTGGACGACGGCATCACCGTCGACTCCCGGCTGCTGACCGGCGATCCCCATGTCTCGGCCGTCGGCGACTGCGCGGCGTTCCCCCAAGTGCGCTCGGGGAACCGGCAGCGGATCGAGTCGGTGCAGAACGCCGTGGGGCACGCCCGGTCGGTCGCCGCACGGCTCACCGGGTCGCCGGCCCGCTACGGCGAGGTGCCCTGGTTCTGGAGCGACCAGTTCACGACGACCGTGCAGATCGCGGGACTCGGCGGGGGACACGACACGGAAGTGGTGCTGGGGGACGATGACCCCGAGAGGTTCTCCGTGCTCCTCTTCCGCGGGGATGCGCTGCTGGCGGTCGAGTCGGTGAACCGGCCCGTGGATCATCTGGCGGCCCGTCAGATCCTGCAACGGAGGGTGGGACTCGGTCCGGAGGACGTCGGCGCGGAGGGGTTCTCGCTCAGGGGGCACCTGGCCCACCGCGCGGGAGGGTCCGCGGCCCCCGTGGTCCGCTGAGCGAGTGGCGGGCCCGCTTCCGTCCCGCTGATCCGCGGGACGGCCGGGGTGCGTCGAAGGGGGTACGGCAACACCCTTCGCACATAAGGGTGTTGCCTGGTCAAGCTGGGGGTGAGGGTTGCTGCGGTGGATCGGCTAGTGCGGTCTGAGCGCGGGGGTGAGGAGCCCGGTACGGGCGGCGAGGACACCCGCCTGGAAGCGGGACCGCGCACCTAACTCGTTCATGAGGGTGGCGACGTGGCGACGGTAGGTGCGCACGGACATCCCGGTCACCTTGGCCGCCGCGTCGTCCGTGAACCCCTTGCTCATCAGGTCGAGGACCCGGACGAGGTTCCGGTGCCGGGCCGCGTCGGCCGTGGTGTCCAGGTAGGCGGGGTGCGACTCCTCCGGTTGCTCACCGATCGCCATGAGGTGGTGGAACGCGCCCGCCACGGTGGAGTCGTGGATGACGATGCCCCCCGACGACTGGGGGTCGTCCGTAGTGCCGTGCCGGAACACGGCCATTTCCGAGTCGACTATGGCGATGTTGTAGGGGGAGGCGCCGACGATGAGGGCCTGCGGCTGCATGGCCTTCAACTGCTGGAGGATTCTGTTTTCGTTGAGGGCTTCCTGACGGCAGACCAGTTTGATCTCGACGCCCTGGTCGGCGAGTTCGGTGACGGCCCGCCTGACGATGCGCAGTCGCTTGGTCACGCTTTCGTCGGGGGTCGAGGGCAGGATGTCGCCCAAACACCACATCACGCTCTCCTCCGCGGTGAGGACGAGTCGCGCCATCCAGCGAATGGAGGCTTCCGCGTCGGTGGTGTCCACCGACCCGGTGATGTGTCGAGTGCCGCGTGCGGGGGTGTGGGGGACCGGCTCCTGGCGTGTCAGGTTTTCGACAACGCTGTCTCTCCATGGTGAGCTTCGAGTTGCGAATCCGTCGACCGAATCTCTGTAATCCTTTAGCAACTTTCCATTCCCCCGCTCTTCGTGCCGCGTCACCCGTGGGTCCAAGACCCGAGGTGTGCCCTCACCCTGTTGTCGGAAGGCATTCGGTGGCGCGGTTCGGATGTGCTTTCAGATGCCGTCAGTTGGCTTCGGATAGCTTGTGGAAGAAGTGCTCGCTGGTTATATGTGAACCACCCGTGAGCGTAGCACGCAGCGGGAATGGTCTATGGAGGTCAGGGTCATGGTTGCACCTTCAAGGAACTCTGCGTGATTGCTCGTGCGCGGTCGTTGCCGTGCGTGATCGCATTCCCCGGGCGTTCCCGATCTGGGGTCGGTCGTGCGTATCCGGCTATCCTGTCGCGGGTCGCGGGCGGGTTGTTGTCACCGGTCCCCACTCCTGTCGAAGCAGGGGCGGCGCGTGGTCAACTGGCAGGTAGTTGTCAGAATTCCTGTGAATCTTGAACGTGGCCGGCGTCTCCACCCACACTTACTGCCGAGTAAGGGCTTGTTCGGGTGTCACGAGGCCCGTTGTTGTCACTTTCGGGTAGCAGGCATCCCCCTGGACGACGTCGACGTCCAGGCGGGATCACGCCGACGGCGCCCCCTTCTGAGGAACGGAACTCGTGAGCGCAAGAGATCGGACCATCGAAGGGCCGGCTGACCCGGCCCCCGCCTCCCCGACCCCACGGCAGTGGCTGGCCCTGTCCGTGCTGGTCCTCGCCCAGCTCGCGGTGTGGTTGGACAACACCATCCTCAACGTCGCGCTCAAGACCCTGGCGGACCCGGACGAGGGCCTGGGCGCCACCCCCAACGAACTCCAGTGGAGCATCAGCTCGTACACCCTGGTCTTCGCCGTGTTGCTCTTCACCGGCGGAGTGCTGGCCGACCGCTACGGTCAACGCCGCGTCCTGCTGATCGGACTCGGCGTCTTCGGCGCGTGTTCCGCCTGGGCCGCCTGGGCCGACTCGCCGGGCGAACTGATCCTCGCCCGTGCGGTCATGGGTGTCGGCAGCGCGTTGATCATGCCCGCGACTCTCTCCCTGATCGCCGAGGTGTTCGACGCGCGACACCGTGCCAAGGCGATCGCGATCTGGTCCGGGTGCAGCGGACTGGCCATCGCGGCCGGCCCCCTGCTCAGCGGCGCCCTGCTGGAGCACTTCTGGTGGGGGTCCGTCTTCCTGATCAACGTGCCCCTGGTGCTCGTCTCGGTGATCGGCGGGTACCTGCTGCTGCCCGTCGCGCGCTCCCTCACCCGGCAGCGCTTCGACCCGGTGGGCGTGCTGCTGTCGACGCTGGGCGTGCTGGCCGTCGTCTACGGCGTCATCGAGGGCGGCCACCGCAACGAGTGGCTGGCCTGGGACGTCCTCGGCCTGATCGCGCTGGGCCTGCTGCTCCTGGTCGTCTTCGTGCTCGTGGAGCTGCGCATCCCGTACCCGAGCTTCGACATCCGGCTGTTCCGCAACCGGAGGTTCACCGGGGCGAGCGTCGCGGTCATGCTCACCTTCTTCGGGCTGACCGGCTCCCAGTACTACGCGACCTTCTACCTCCAGGGACCGCGAGGTCAGACCCCGTTCGAGGCGGGCATGACCCTCGCTCCGGTGGCGCTCGGCGTCCTCCTGGGCGCCCCCGTCTCGGCGGTCCTGGTCAAACGCTGGGGGGCCCGCCTGGTGGTGGCCGGGGGCATGCTGATCGCCGCGGCCACCTTCTTCGGTTACGTCTTCTTCGACACCGACACCCCGTTGCCCTGGTTCTGGCTGCTGCTGGTGGTCCAGGGGCTCGGGCTGGGCGCCAGCGTCGCGCCCACCACCGAAGTGATCATCGCGGCGCTCCCCGCGGACCGCACCGGGGTCGGGTCGGCGGTCAACAACTCGATGCGCCAGATCGGCGGCGTGCTGGGGGTGGCGGTCCTGGGGACCGTGCTCGTCAGCGTCTACCGGGACCGGATCGGGCCGGACCTCGCCGGGCTGCCGCCCCGGGTGGTGGAGCAGGCGGAGAACTCCCCCGAAGGCGCCCGGTACATGGCCGAGCAGGCGGGCCTGCCCCACCTGGTCCAGGCCGCGAACGACAGCTTCCTGCACTCCATGCACGTCACCACCGTGATCGGCGGCGCCATGGCGGTGGCGGGTGCGCTGATCATCCTGTTCACCTTCGCCGGTGACCTCTCCCGGACCCCCGCGGCCGGCAGCGGCAGCGAACCCCCCGACGACGGCGACCACCCCGACGCCCACGCCCGGGCTGTCGACGGCCGCCCCGGCACGGTCCCGAAGCCCGCGCCGCCCACGGACGCGCAGACCCCCCGTTGAACCGCTGACCCACGGCCAAGCACCGCCCGCCCGACCCCGCACGCCTGACGCGGACCCCGACCGGCCCGCCACCGCAGCACCTGCGCCCCCGCCCCGCGGCGGGGGCGTACGTGTGTTCCGTGTGCGTCTCCCGAGCGCTCTGGGCGCACGCCGGCGCAGTACTGAAGGACCGTCACCACGGACTGCTTCACGCCCCGGCGACCCGTGGCACCAAACGGCCTGGAGCACTGGTAGTTGCGTCGCAGGCTGGCAACTTCTGCGGTGATTGCGCGGCTCACGGCCACCCGTGAACCGGGCGCGGCAGTTAGAGGCCATCCGTCTTGATGGGATTCCCGCCCGGTCCTAACGTGGAGCGCGCTGGAAAGGAATTCCAGAAGCGGAGGTAGGAGACCTATGAGCACTGTGGTGGACGAGCGTCAGGCGAAGATCCGCGACATTGTCTGCGACATTCTCGAACTGGAACCGGAAGAGGTGACCCAGGAAAGCCTCTTCAAAGAGGACCACGACGCGGACTCGCTGCGCGCGATCGAGATCCTCGCGTCTTTGGAGAAGTCCTTCAACATCGTCATCGACCAGTCCGAGCTGGGTCGCATGGTGAACCTCAACGGCGTCTACGAGGTCGTTTCCGAAGCCGCCGGCTGGTAGTCGGAGAATCGGGGAGACCATGCTCCAGGAATCGGCCCGCAGGGTCGTCATCACCGGGCTCGGAACGGTGTCGAGTATCGGTATCGGAACTCAGGAGTTCCTGACCGGCCTGCGTGCCGGACGTAGTGCGGCGCGACCCATCACGGCCTTCGACACGACCGGGTTCGCGTACTCCATCGGCTGTGAGATCGAGGACTTCGACTCCAGTCGGTGGATACGTCGGCTCGATCCCGAGAGCCTCGGTCGGGCGAGCCAGTTCTCGACCTCGGCCGCCCGGATGGCCGTCGCCGACGCGGGGCTGGACGAGGACGAACTGCGGCGGCACCGCTGTCTGACGTCGATCGGCACCACCGACGGGGAGTCCCGCGACCTCGACCAGCTCGTCGAGTCCGAGGTCAGGCGGGGGCCCGAGGCGATGGACGCCACGGTGGCCCGTCGGGTACCGGCCGGTCGGCTGTCCGGCGCCGTGGCCCAGGAGTTGGGGCTCTCCCGGGTGGAGGCCGTCACCCTGCCGACCGCGTGCGCCGCCGGCAACTACGCGATCGGCTACGGCTACGACGCGATCCGCAGCGGAGACGTCACGTACGCGCTGTGCGGCGGAGCGGACTCGCTGTGCCGCAAGACGTTCACCGGGTTCTACCGGCTGGGAACCATCGCGCCCGAGCGCTGCCAGCCGTTCGACCTGAACCGCAAGGGCATCCTCACCGGTGAGGGCGCCGGCGTCCTGCTGATGGAGAGCCTGGAGTCCGCCCTGGCACGCGGGGCGCGGATCTACGCCGAGGTGCTCGGCTACGGCCTGAACTGCGACGCCCACCACCCGGTGGCGCCCAACCAGGACAGCGTCGCCCGGTGCATGCAGCTCGCCCTGGACGACGCCGGGGTGAAGCCGTCCGAGGTCGACTTCATCTCCGCCCACGGCACCGGCACCCGGGCCAACGACGTGACCGAGGCCGCCGCGATCCGTCAGGTCTTCGGGCAGCAGCCGCCGCGCACGGTCTCCATCAAGTCGATGATCGGGCACAGCATGGGCGCCGCCAGCGCGCTGGCCTCCATCGCCTGCGCCCTCTCCCTCACCGAGGGGTTCATCCCGCCGACCATCAACCACGTCGAGACGGACCCGGAGTGCGCCGTGGACTGCGTACCCAACCAGGCGGTCGAAGCCGACCTGCGGGTGGTGCAGAACAACGGACTCGCCTTCGGCGGCAACAACTCCGTCGTGATCTACGGCAGGTACGAGGGCAAGTGATGCGGGTCGGCCTGACGTGCCCGGGAGGGGCGAGATGAGCGTGTTGGTGACCGGCGCCGGTGCGAAGGCCAGCATCGGCGGTGACGTGGACGAGGTCTTCGATTCCCTGTGCGCGGGACGGAGCGGACTGGCCGAACTGCGCGGCTTCGACGCCGCCCGGTACCGGACCCGGCACGCGTACGAGATCGACGACCGGCCCCCGGGCCGCCGGGACCGGCCCTACCGGGCCACCGACTGGCTGCTCTCGGCGGTCGCCGAGGCCACCTCGCAGGCTGGCCTCGGCGGGGACCTCGGTGACGTGCCGGTGCTCGTCGGCACCGGACTGCGCGAACTGCGCTCCGCGGAGCTGGCCTGGCGCGACGGCGCCGCCTTCGGCGTGGACCGACTGCACTTCGGGACCGCGCTGCGCGAGCGGTTCGGCGCGGTGCAGAGCCACACCTTCTCCAACGCCTGCTCCGCCTCGCTCCACGCCCTCGCCCTGGGCGCGGACCTGATCGAGGCGGGCGAGAGCGACACGGTGGTGGTGGCCGGCGTCGACACGCTGACCGAGAGCATGTACGGCCTGTTGGACCGGGTCCACATGGAGCCGCCGCAGCGCGTGCAGCCCTTCGACCGGGCGCGCAAGGGCGTGCTGATGGGCGAGGGCGCGGTCGCCGTGGTGCTCCGCCGGGAGGACGGCCCCGCGACCGGGTCCCTCGGCCGACTGAGGTCGGTCAGCATGAACTGCGACGCGCACCACGTCACCGCCCCCGACCCGGCCGGCATCACCGAGGCGGTCCGGGAGGCCCACGACCGGGCGGGCGTGAAGCCCGCGGACATCGACCTGGTGATGCTGCACGGCACCGGCACCCTGCTGAACGACGAGGCGGAGGCCGCGGCGGTCGCCACGGTCTTCGGCGAGGACGTCACCCGCCCGCTGATGACCGCACTGAAGTCCATGACCGGGCACACCTCCGGCGGGTCCGGGCTGCTCAGCCTGATCGTGGCGCTGCGGGCGATGGCCACCGGACGCGTGCCGGCGACCCTCGGCCTGGACGAGCCGGTCGCGGAGGCCGGCAGGTTCCGGTTCGTCCGAGAACGGGACCACCAGGCACCCGAACTGACGCTGGCTCAGGTCGACGCCTTCGGCTTCGGCGGAGTCAACACGGTGGCCGTCGTCGAGCGGACCCAGAAGGGCAGGACCGCGACATGAGCGACTTCCGCGTGGGCATCACCGGGGTCGGGCTCGCCCTGCCCGGCGTCGACGACCCCGCCGACCTGCTGCGGGCCTCCAGCGGCGACCCGGCCGGCGAGCCCGTCGTGCCCGCCGACCGCATCGGCCGCAAGGGCTTGCGCTACAAGGACCGGGCCACCCAACTCGCCCTGGTGGCCGCCCGCGACGCGCTACGGGACGCGTGGCTGATCCCCGCCGACGGCGAACGGTGCGAGCTCGGCGCCAGCACGGCCGTGGTCGCCAGCTCCAACCTGGGCAACCTCGACACCGTCTGCCGCACGGCCTCGGCCATCGCCACCGAATCGGTCGAGAGCATCAGCCCGATGGGCCTGCCCAACGCCTCCAGCAATGTGGTGGCCTCCTCGGTCGCCATCCGGTTCGCATTGCGCGGCCCCAACCTGATGGTGTGCAACGGCGCCACCAGCGGCCTGGACACCGTCCGTTGGGCCGCCCGACTGATCCGCTCCGGACGCGCCGAACGCGCGCTGGTCATCGGGGTCGAGACCCACAACGAGGTCACCGAGGCGCTCACCGGGCACCCCGCCGCGACCGCACTGGACGGTGCGGTGGCCCTGGTGCTGGAGGGCGTCACCGCGGCGGAGCGACGCGCGGTGCCCCTCGTCGCCGAGCTGGGCGACCAGACCCGCCGGGGATCGGTGGACGCCTGCGTCGCCGCGCTGCTGGCGGCCCCCGGACCGACACCCGGAGCGTGGTTCACCTCCGAGGGCTTCGACGGCGACCGGGCCGTCCCCGGTACCGACGGCATGCCCCGCCACGCGCTGGACGCCGTACTGGGCCACGCCTCCGGCGCGTTGGGCGTCGCCCAGTGCGCCGCGGCGGTCGGTCTGCTCACCGGGGACGGCCCCGCCGCCGTCCTGCTCACCAACGGTGACGACGACGCCGACGCGGTCGCCGGACTGCTGCTGCGCCGAACGGGGGAGCGGGGCCGATGAGCGGTGCCCGGGGACTCGCCGCCCAGCACGACACCCCCGTCCTGGTCACCCGGGCCCGGGCGGGGACCGGCGGCGACGGACCGCGCGTCCTGCTGCTGCACGGGCTGGCCGCCAGCTCCGACACCTGGGCCCGACTGGTCCCCCTGCTCGACCCGGCCTGCGAGGTGTGGACGGCGGAACTGCCCTGGCGCGGCTCCGGCACGCCCGACTGGTGGCGCACCCCGCCCGCCCAGTGGGTCCGGGAGGCCGTCGCCGCGGTGCCCGGCGGCCCCACCGTCCTCGTCGCCCACTCCTTCGGCGCCGGCGCGGTGCTGAGCTGGCTCGACTCCGAGACCTCCGGCGCGCCGGACCCCGTCGACCCGTCGGCGCGCCCCGAACCCGGCACCGACCCGCGGATGCACGTCCCGAGCGGACACGTCCCGAGCGGGTACGGCGCGCTGCGCGGGGTCGCGCTCGCCGCACCGTTCTACCGCGCGGCGGCAGCCGACTTCGACTGGGACGCCCTCTCCTACTACCTCAACTCCTTCGAGGACATCCTCGAAGACGGCGTCCGGATCAGGTCCGGCGGTCGACTCCCCGCCGACGTGCAACAACGGATGGCCGTCAAGGTCCGGGACCGGGTCGGCTGCCACGGGTGGATGCGGTTCTTCGACACCTACCTGTCCACACCGGACCTGAGGACCCCGGCGATGCGCCTGCCGTTCCTGCTGATCAGCGGCAGCGAGGACTTCGCGGCCCGGACGAGCGACGCACACGCCCTGGCCGGACGTCTCCCCGACGCCGCCCTGCACGTCCTGGCGGGCGCCGGCCACTTCTCCATGGTCGAGCAGCCCGAGACCTTCGCGTCCCTCACCAACGGACTCGTCCACCACCTCACGGCCCGCAACCAGCCGGGCCCCGTCCAAGCCCTGGAGCACCCCCTGATGACCGAGACACTCGACGCCACGGTGGCCACCGGCGCGAAGGCACTGCTGAACACCACCACCACGGTGACCGTACGGCCCCGATACGAGGGCTCCAACATCTGCACCTGGATCGGCTTCAAGCACGTCAACTACCTCGTGGAAGAGGCCGTCCTGGACCACTTCCGCAGCGCCGGGCTGTCCTCCCGCTCGCTGTACGAGGAGTTCGGACTGGGACTCGACATCGTCGACCTGGACACCCGCATCCTGCACGCCTTCCACCTCGACGACACCGCCGAAGCGAAGGTCACCCCCGACACCAAGGACGGCGCCGACACCCTCGGCTTCCGGGTGACGCTCACCATCGAGCGGGACGGCGCCCCGGTCAAGGCCGTCGCCTCCAAGGTCCGGGTCTCGCTGCGCCCCGACGGCTACCTCCAGAGCGCGGAGCAGCCGCCCACCGAACTCGCGCCGTACGTGGTGCAGCGGCTCGGCGCCCACCTCGCGGGCACCACCGCCGAGACCACCGCCCACGGGGTCGCCGTGGAGAGCGCCGACACCACCGCGCTCGGCGAGGGCCGCGGGACCCACGGGCCCACCGACCCGGTGCTGGCCGAACTCATCGGCGACACCAACGCCTTCGGCTGGAAGTGGCGCATCCCCTACCCCTACTGCCACTTCACGGAGCGCCTCCAGATGTCCGGCTACCTGCGGCAGATGGAAGAGGTCGTGGACCTCTTCCTCGCCGACCGGGGCATCTCCATCCGCACCCTGCTGGACGACCGCCGCTGGATCCCGGTCGTGCCGCACTCCCGCATCCAGATCCTCGAAGAGGCGCTGATGGAAGAGGACCTCTACACCGTCTACACGGTGGAGGACGTGTTCAAGGACCTCACCTACACCTCCCGGATGGACTGCTACGTCGTCCGTGACGGCGTCCTCGTACAGACCGCGACCGGACGGATCACCCACGGCTACGCGGTGATCGAGAACCGACGCGACTGGTCGCTGGTCAACTTCGACGACCACGTCGTCCGGGCCCTGAAGGGCGAGGCCGCCCCCGCCGCGGCCGGCTGAGGTCCGACCGGACGTCCGCACCCCACGCACTCCTCGGAGAGACGAATGGACGACGTACTCATCACCGGACTCGGTGTCCTCAGCTGCCTGGGCAGGGGCGTCGACGCCTTCCGGGACGGCATGGCGAAGGCCACCAGCGCGCCGCGACCGACGACGGACCCGGCCGCCCGCATGGCCGTCCCGCTGATGTACTCCGTGCCCACGGACAGCGTGCCCACCGGCAGCGAGACGCTGGACGGCCAGCCGTTGGGCGACGGTTCGCGCTACGCCCTGGACGTCACCCGACAGGCCCTGGCCGACGCCGGGTTGTCCGGCGACGGCTCGGACACCGTCGACGCCGACCCCCGGCGGGTGGCCGTGGTCATCGGCACGGGCATGGGCGACGCCGGTCTCCACGAGGAGTGGCGGGTGGGGTCCCGCCCGGAGCGCGATGCCTGGAGCCCGACCTTCTCGGTGGCCTCCGCCGTGGGTCGGCTCGTCGGCGCCGAAGGGCCCAACACCAGCGTCAGCAACGCCTGCGCGGCCAGCGGCTTCGCGGTGTCCCTGGCCGCGGACCTGATCCGCTCCGGCGAGGCCGACGTGGTGGTGGCCGGCGGCGCCGAAGCGTACTCCCGGGTCGCCCTCGGCTGCTTCAACCGGCTGGGCGCCGTCGATCCGCTGCGCTGCCGCCCCTTCGACGCCGACCGGGCCGGAACCGTGTTCGGCGAGGGCGCCGCCGCGCTGGTGCTGGAATCCGCCGCGCACGCCCGCCGCCGCTCGCCGGAGCGGGTGTACGCCCGGCTGGCCGGCGCGGGGTGGAGCTGCGACGCGCACCACACCACGGCCATCGAGCCGGAGGGCACGCAGATCACCCGGGCCATGCGGCGCGCGGTCGCGGAAGCCGGGATCGGGGTGCAGGACCTCGGCTGCGTGGTGCCGCACGGCACCGGCACCCTGATCAACGACACGGTGGAGAGCCGTGCCCTGGCGGGCCTGCTCGGCCCCCTGGTGGACGAGCGCCCGCTGTACAGCCTCAAGTCGTTGATCGGCCACACCGGCGGTGCCGCGGGGGCGCTCGCCGCGCTGTCGGCGGCCCTCATCGTGCACCACCGCGAAGTTCCCCCGAACGTCGCCCGGGTGAACCCCGACCCCGAGTGCGGAGTGCTCCTCCCGGAGCGCACCAGCCCGCTGAAGGGCGGATCGGTACTGGTCAACGCCTACGCCTTCGGCGGCAACAACGTCTCCCTCGTCCTCCAGGAGGTGGCCGCATGACCGGCTTCGACGCCACCGACGTGGCCGTGACCGGCATCGGGGTGGTGACCCCGCGCGGCGGCGACGCGTCCGCCGCCGGTGCCCCCCGCCCCGACGCGCCGGGCGACTGGTTCGACTACCGGACCGAACTGGGGCGCCGGGGCTACAAGTACCTCCCCCCGGCGGCGCAGTACTACCTCGCCGCGGCCAACCGCGCGCTCGCGGCGGCCGGCGGGCCGACGGTGCCGACGGAGGACCGCGGCGCGGCGGTCGGCACGAACAGCGCCGCCGAGGCCCTGCACACCGCGATGGACGAGACGGTCATCACGGCCGGCGCCTCGGATCTCAGTCCGGCCACCGCCCCGTACTTCTCGATCAACCTGTTCGGCAGCCGGATGGCCATGGAGCACCGGCTCCAGGGCTTCAACCTCACCCTCACCACCCCGCGCATCGCCGGGTTGGAGGCGCTCCAGACCGGGCTGCGCTCGCTGCGGCTCGGCCGGGCCTCCTGGCTGCTGGCCGGCGCCACCGAAGAGGCCCTGGACCCGCGCGACCCGGGCGCCGCCCGGTCGGAGGTCGGCGCGGTCGCCCTGGTGCTGGAACGGACGGACCTGCTCCGCGCCCGGGGCGGCACCGCCCTGGGACACCTGGCCGTGCGCTCCTGCTACGTACCGCCGGACGCGTCCGCGGACGAGGCCCGCGCCCGGGTGGCCCGGCTGCTCGCCGACCGCCCCGCCGGGGCCGCTGCGACGCAGGCCGGGGACATGACCGCGGTCCTGGACGGATCGACGGTCGCCACGGCGGTGCACCAGGTCCTCGGCCCGGACGTCCGACGCGTGCCCGCGGGCTCCGGCGCCCTGGAACCGCTGCTCCAGGCCGTCGGCACGGTGGACCGGCACCCGGACCGCCCCGGGGCCGTCGTCACCGCCTCCGCCCAGGGCAACGTCGCCGTCTGCTGGGTCCTCCCGGCCCACGACGACCGCACGCACGAAGACCGTACGCACGACGAGCGCGCCCACGACGACCGTACGGCGCACGACGAGGGCACCGCCCCGGACCGGGCCGCGCGGGCCGAACCGGCCCCCGCCGGCTCGGCCGCGTGACCCCCGACCCGGCACCACGACACTTGAGGAGTAGGGCAATGGCAACACCGCTCGAAGGATCCTGGGCGCTGGTGCTCGGAGTCTCCAGCGGCATGGGGCTCGCCGTGGCACGGCAACTGGCCCACGAGGGCGTGAACGTGCTCGGCGTGCACTTCGACACCGCCAGCGGCCAGGAGAAGGCCGCGACGGCCGCCGAGGAACTGCGGTCCCTGGGCGTCCAGGTGCACTTCCACAACGCCAACGCGGCCCGCGCCGCCACCCGAGCCGAACTGGTCCCCCTCTTCCGGGAGCTGACCGGAGACCGGGGCATCCGCATCCTGGTCCACTCGCTGGCCTTCGGCACCCTGGTCCCCTTCATCGCCAAGGACGGGCAACCCGGCCTGTCCGAACGGCAGATGAACATGACCCTCGACGTGATGGCCCACTCCCTCGTGTACTGGACCCAGGACCTCCACGCGGCCGGGCTGCTGCGCCACGGCTCCAAGGTCTACGCCATGACCAGCGCCGGCAACGCCAAGGTGACCTCCAACTACGGTGCCGTGTCCGCCGCCAAGTGCGCCCTGGAAGCCCACGTCCGGCAACTCGCCGTCGAGTTGGCACCCAGCGGGGTCGCCGTCAACGCCCTGCGGGCCGGGGTGACCGTCACCCCCTCGCTGGAGCGCATCCCGGAGAGCGCGGAACTCGTCGAGCGGGCCACCCGCACCAACCCGCACGGCCGCCTCACCCGACCCGAAGACGTCGGGGACGCGGTGGCCCTGCTCTCCCGCGCCGAAACCTCGTGGATCACCGGCAACGTCATCGGGGTCGACGGCGGGGAAGTCCTGACCGCCTGATGGAGAACACCGAGACGAAGGAGACCGGCCGCCGCCGGAGCGGCGGCCCGCTCGGGGCCGCCCGCCGGACGCTGGCGCTGCCCTGGCGACTGCTGCGGGCGGTCGGGCTCGGAGCCCGCCACGCCCACCGGCTCTACCACCCCGAGAACAGCAAGGTGGGGCGCACCCCGGAGCACAAGAAGCTGCCGATGCGCCGGATGCAGGTGACCACCCGGATGGACGGGGTCACCCTGGAAGCCTGGGTGGTGCCCGGCACCGGCCCGCACACGGTGGTGGTCTGCCACGGCGTGGAACGGTCCAAGTCCAGCACCCTCAGCCACATCGCCCTCCTCCACGGGGCCGGCTACCACGTCGTCGCCTACGACATGCGCAACCACGGCGAGAGCACCGGCGACCGCCGACTGGGCCGGATGGCCCGGCGCTACACCAGCGACCTGCGGGACGTGCTGCGCCAGGTGGCCGCCGATCCCGAACTGGGCCGCGGCAAGCTCGCCCTGCTCGGCTTCTCCTTCTCGGCCTGGCCCTCCCTCCGGGTGCTCACCACCCCCGGCGCGCCCCCGGTGTGCGCGGTGGTCGCGGACAGCGGACCGCTGTACGACATCGGCGCGGGGCTGGCCAACTTCGCCTCGCTGCGCCGCGGCAGCCTGCCCGCCTGGGTGCGGGGCGGACCCGCGTTCGCCTGCTACCGGCACACGTTCCGGCTGGTCGCGCTGCGGATGCTGGCGCTGCGCCGCTGGCCCCCCGACCTCACCGGCGTGCCCACCCGGCTGATGTTCGTCGCCGGCGCCGCGGACCCGCTGGTCACCGAGGACCAGGTGCGCCGCGTCGCCCGCTCGCTGCCCGGGGCGCACCTGTGGGTGGCGCCCACCGCGATGCACATGAACGCCATCCGCTTCGACCGACGGGAGTACGAGTCGCAGGTGCTGACCTTCCTGGCCGAGTCCTTCGCCGGCCCGGACCAGCAGCCGACCCCCCGCCCCACCACGGAGGCCCACCGTGCCTGAACACCTCCTGATCGAGAGCGAGGGCCCCGCCTACGGGCCCGGCGCCACCCGGTTCGTGGGCGATGCCGCGCACCTGGTCCGCGCCGGCGAGAGCACCGCACTGCTGCTGGTGGACAACGCCGTCTTCGCCGCGCTCCCCGGAGCCTGTGACGAGGTCGCCGACTTCACCGGCAGCGGCGGGGAACTGCTGGTCGACGCGTACGCCTTCCACCAGCGCGCCCTCGCCCCCGACCACCTGCTGCCCGGCGCGCGACTGGTGGAGATGGACGAGGTCGCCGCCCTGCTGCTTGACCACGGCACCCGGGTGGTGTGGCACTGATGGCCCCGAGGATCGCCCGCAGCGATGTGCTGCTCGCCCTGTTCGGCGGCCCGCACCGCACGGAGTTGGTGACCACCGCGTTCCGGATGACGCACGCCCTGCTCGGCCGCGGCGCCACCGTACAGATCTGGACCTGCGGGGACGCCACCGGCCTCACCCGCCTCAGCCTCGGCGACAGCAAACCGCGCAACGTCGTGGACTGGGCCGGGGACTACCCCTCGACGCCCACCCTGGCCCGCGGACTGCTCGCCGAGCACCCGGACCGACTGCGCTGGTACGTCTGCCGCTTCTGTTCCGACGAGCGGGGCGCGGCCGAGCAGATCCCCGAGGTGCGCAGACGTCCCCCGTTCACCTTCTGGGAGCACGCCGTGGCCGCCGACAAGACCTTGTCCCTGGGGGTGTGCTGAGGTGGAGACCGCCGCCCACCCCGCCCTGGTCATGATCGACCGCGCCTACCGCGGCTCGGTGGAGACCCAGTTCGCCGACGTCCTCTACTTCATCCGGGAGCTCAACCGCCAGGTCGGCGGGCTGCACCTGGCGCTCCGCGGCGACGCCGTGACGTACGCGCTCACCGCCCCCGAGCACACACCCTCGGTGCAGTTGGGCAGCCGCGAGCTGGACACCCTGCCCGACCCGCGCCGTTCGGTGCGCACCCTGCTGGAGGAGGGCACGGCGGTCTGGGTCGAGCGGACGGACCTGGAGAGGCTGGGCCCGGGCGCGGCGGACCGGCTGCTGCCGGGCGCCCGCCTCGCCGGCCCCGGCGAACTGGCCCGCAGCTGGTCCTCGTACCACCGGGTGTGGTTCATGTGACGCCGCCCACCACGACCGAAGGAGCACCGCCCATGACCACCCTTGCCGAACGGGGACCGTTGATCTCCGCGTGGGCCGCCGTCTCGCCGTGGGGACGGGACGCCACCGGGTTCCGCGCCGGACTGCACGGGGCCCGGGCCACCGAAGCGGCGGTCGACACCGACCGCTGGTCGGTGCCGCAGCCCTCGGCGTGCCTGGTCCCGGACTTCGACATCCGGGAGACGCTGGGCCGCAAGGGCACCCGCTCGATGGACCGGGTCACCGGTCTCGCGGTGACCGCGCTCGGCCAACTGGTCGGCGGAGAGGACCGGTTGCCCGGCGTCGGACCGGACACCGGACTGGCCCTGGGCACCAGCACGGGCAGCGCCCAGAGCATCATGGACTTCACCCGTGACTCCCTGGTGGGGGAGAAGCCGTTCTTCGTGGACCCGGCGCGCTTCCCCAACACCGTGATGAACTGCGCGGCCGGACAGTCCGCGATCTGGCACGGATTGAAGGGACCCAACACCACCATCGCCGGCGGTCGGGCCACCGGGCTGCTCGCCCTCCAGTACGCGCTGCGGCTCCAGCGGGCCGAGCGGGCCTCCACCGTGCTGTGCGGCGCGGTGGAGGAGTACTCCACCGCGCGGGCGTGGCTGGACTGGCACAGCCGTGGCGGTGTCACGGGCGGGACGCCGCTCGGCGAGGGCGCCGCGGTGTGGCTGATGGAGACCGCGGAGACGGCCCGGGAACACGGCCGCAGCGGACTGGCGACCGTCGAGGGCCTGGAGTTCGGGTTCGCCACCGGGCCCGAGGAGATCCAGTCGGTGTTGGCAGGGTGCCTGCGGGCCCTCGGTGAGCGCGGCGGCCTCGGCCCCGACGAACTGTGGGCGGTGGCCACCTCTCAGGTGCCCGGTCCCGAAGGCGAGGCCGAACGGGCTGCCCTGCACGAGGTGTTGGGAGACGGCCAGCCCCGTACCCTGCCCTGCGCCGAGCTGATCGGCGACACCTACGCGGCCTCGGCCGCCTTCCAGATCACCACCGTGCTCGCCGAGGCCGAACGGGACGGCTCGTCGGCGGGTCGCACCGCACTGGTCACCTCGGTCGAACGGGACGGCGTGGTCGCCGCCGGGGTCTTCCGGCTGCTGGGCGGGGAGGAGCGGTGAGCGGGGCACCGCCGACGGCGCTGCTGTTCCCCGGGCAGGGCGCCCAACGCGCAGCCATGGGAGAGCCGTGGCGGGACGTCGAGGCGTGGCGCCTCACCGAGGAGATCTCCGCGCACACCGGGACCGACGTCGAGGAACTGCTGCTCAAGGCCGATGACGCGACCCTGCGCGAGACCGATCTGGCGCAGTTGGCGGTCTTCTCCCTCTCCGTGATCGTGCTGCACCACGTGCGCAGCCGGGAGGACCCGGAGGGGGCGTCAGGGGTCGTCGCGTACGCCGGGCACAGCCTGGGCGAGTACGTGGCCCTGTACGCGGCGGGTGCGCTGACCCTGCCGGACGCCGCCCGGCTGGTCGCCGTCCGGGGCCGGGCCATGCGGCAGGCCGCGCAGCGTGACCCGGGCACGATGGCCGTCCTGGTGCGGGCCGACGCCGAGACCGCCCACACGATGGTGGAGGCGGCCCGGACGGCCGGACACCGGGTGTGGGTGGCGAACCTGAACGCCCCCGGGCAGGTCGTGGTCTCCGGCAGCCACGAGGGCATCGACCACGTGGAGTCCCGCGCCGGTGACTACGACGCGAAGGTCCTACGGGTCGCCGTGGGCGGGGCCTTCCACACCCCGTTGATGGCCTCGGCGGGCGAGGAACTGGCGCGGGCCCTGCTGGCGGTGCCGTTCGCCGCGTCGCACGAACCGGTCGTCGCCAACGTCGACGCCCGGGCCTACCGGGGCGGGGACGTGGATTGGCCGGAACTGGAGGTGCGCCAACTCACCAGCCCCGTCCTGTGGGAGCGCGGGGTGCGCACGCTCCACGACACGGTGGGCTGCGTGCGCTTCCTGGAGCTGGGGCCCGGGCGCGCACTGACGGGAATGGTCCGCCGCACGCTGTCCGACGCGACCGTCATCACCGTCAACACCCCCACCACACCGCTCCATTAGACCGGTCCGCCCCCTCGACCGGACGGACCGGACCGCATAGCCGAAGTAGCACGAGCCGAAGCAGTGGACACAGAAGGAGACACGACGATGTCCGAGAACACCCGGGTACTGGACCTCGAAGACCTGCGGCAGACCGTCGCCGACATCCTCGACGTCGAGGAGGAGGAGCTGACCGACGACGCCCACTTCGTGGAGACGCTCGGCGTCGACTCGCTGATGGCGCTGGAGGTCATGGTCGTGCTGGAGAAGAAGTACGACGTCAAGCTCGGCGAGGACGAGCTCAAGGAGGTCACCACCCTGAAGAAGGCGTACGACCTGCTCGGCGGGAAGCTCGGGGTCAGCTGATGCCCGCCGCCTGCACCCCCGTCATCGCCACCCCGAAGCCGCTCGACTCCTCGCAGACCGCCACCGTCGTCACGGTGGCGGCCGAGGAGCGGGTCTTCGCCGGTCACTACCCCGGGTTCCCGATCTTCCCCGGCGTCTGCATCGTCGAGCACGTCCACCGCAGCGCGCTGGACACGCTGCCGGACCGGGAGGGCGCCGCCCGGGGAGCCTGGGAGCTGGCCGCGGTGGAGAGCACCCGCTTCCTCTCGCCGGTCTTCCCCGGGGACACCCTGACCATCGAGCTGACCTGGTCCAGGGTCGGCGACGCCTGGCGCTGCAAGGCGGTCGCCGCCTCGCAGCGCGGCACCGCCGCCCAGGTCAGACTGCGCTACGAGGCCGCCCCCGGCACCGTGGCCCCGACCGCCGCGGGCCGCGCCCAGGTGCCGACCCGACCGGACGAGGCCACCGCGATGGGGGCCGCCGCCATCAAGCAGGTGCTCCCGCACCGCTACCCGATGCTCCTGGTCGACCGGGTGCTGCGACGGGTACCCGGCGAACACCTCATCGCGCACAAGGCGGTGACCTGCAACGAACCCTGGTACCAGGACCTGCCCCCGCAGGCCACCGAGGACGAGCACGCCTATCCGCACGTCCTGCTGGTCGAGTCCTGGTGCCAGTCGGCCGGCATCCTCATCGCCGCCGAACGCCCCAACCCGGACGTGCTCAGCGGCCAGGTGATGCTCTTCGGCAGCATCTCCGACATCCGGTTCACCGGACGGGTACGGCCCGGCCAGGTGATGGAGCACCACGTGCGGCTGTCCCGCGCCCTGTCCGACACCGTCGTCTTCGAGGGCGAATGCCTGGTGGACGGCGAGGTGGTGGCGGAGATCGGCCGGGTCGTCATGGCGATGCGCCCGGCCTCCGAACTGACCGCACACGCGCCCGCGCGCACCGAAGAGAGCAGCTAGGGGATCACATGTCCGACAGCTCGTCCCGCACCGCACTGATCACCGGCGGCTCGCGCGGCCTGGGCCGGGCGACCGCGCTGCGGCTCGCCGACGACGGCTACGACGTGGCGTTCTGCTACACCGCGAACGCCGACGCCGCCCGGCAGTTGGAGAAGGAGATCACCGAACGCGGGGTGCGGGTGCTGGCCCTCCAGGCCGACGTCTCCGACGCCGCCTCGGCCAAGTCGCTGGTCACCACCGCCCAGGAGGAGTTCGGCGCACTGGACGTGCTGGTCACCTCCGCCGGCATCGTCCGGGACAACCCGCTGCTGATGATGAAGGACGACGACTGGAACCGCGTCATCGACGTCAACCTCAACGGGACCTACTACGTGTGCCGTTATGCGATCTTCGAGATGATGAAGCGCAAATCGGGGTGCATCGTCAACGTGTCCTCGGTCGCCGGCGTCCACGGCAACCCGACGCAGAGCAACTACTCCGCGTCCAAGGCCGGCATCATCGGCTTCACCAAGGCCGTCGCCAAGGAGGTCGGCCCCTACGGCATCCGTGCCAACGTGGTCGCCCCCGGCTTCATCGAGACCGACATGACCGCGGGCCTCACCGACAAGGTGCGCGAACAGGCCGTGGGACAGATCCCGCTGCGGCGCCTGGGACGGCCCGAGGAGGTCGCCGAGCTGATCTCGTACCTCACCCGGGCCACCTACGTGACCGGCTCGGTGTTCCAGATCGACGGCGGCATCGTCCTGTGAGCGGCGCCGCGGACGGCCGGGCGCGCCGCGGGACGAAGCCGCCGCGGTTCTACTTCTCGCTGCGCAGCCCGTACTCCTGGCTCGCCCACCACGACCTGATGCGGCACCATCCGGACGTGGCGGCACTGGTGGAGTGGCGCCCGTTCTGGGAGCCGGACGAACGGTCGCGGAAGCTGCTGACGGACGCCGGCGGCGACTTCCCCTACGTGGCCATGTCCCGCGCCAAGCACCTCTACATCCTCCAGGACGTACGTCGACTGGTGCGGGAACGCGGTCTGGAGTCGACCTGGCCGGTGGACCGCGACCCCCGCTGGGAGGTCCCGCACCTCGCGTACCTGGCGGCCGTGGACGCCGGGCGGGGACCGGACTTCGTCCAACTCGCCTACCGCAAGCGGTGGATCGAAGGCCGGGACATCTGTGACTCGGCTACGATCTCTGCAATGGCAAAGGAGTTGGGGGTGGCCGAGGAACCGCTGGTCGAAGCGGTCGACGATCCCGAGATGCGGCGCAGGGGAGCGGCAGCCCTCCTCGACGTCGACCGGGACGGCGTCTTCGGCGTTCCGTTCCTCGTCCACGGCTTCGACAAGTTCTGGGGGGTGGACCGACTGGAGGCGTTCGCCGCGTCGGTCCGCGGGCGCACCGCAACGGCGCCCACATCACAGGACGTTGGGCCGCGCGGGGACGAGCCGCCGACCACGGGCCAGGGCGGGGACCAGGGGCACGCCGGCGGCTGCGGGTGACCGCCCCTGCGCCGCGCGCCCCCCGATGAGGGGGCGCCCGGGCCGATCGGGTCGCGCACCCGGCACCGGAGGGCGCCGTCCGGACGTCGGACTCCCCGCGTAGCAGCGAGGAACGTTCACGTGGGTGAAGGAGAGAGACATGCCACGAGCCGTAGGTGAGAGCACGACCCGCTTCTCACCGTTGACCCATGCCCTGTCGGTGCTCGCGTTACCGCTGGCGCCCCTGGGCGGACTGGCGCTGGCCTATGCGCTCTTCCACCCGCCGCGCCGCAGACACCACAAGCGCCCGGTGGACGTGGGGCTCCCCGAACCGGAGGTGCTGCGCGTCCCGGTCGGCGGCGGCAAACACGTCCACGCCTGGCTCTGTCCCGGCGACCCCGAACGCGTCGTGGTGATCGGGCACGGCATGGGGCTGAGCAAGTCGGCCACCCTCGGCCACGCCAAGTTCCTGCACGACGCGGGGTACACGGTGTGCCTCTTCGACCACCGCAACCACGGCAGCAGCAGCCAGGACCGTTCGGTCACCGGCCTCAGCGACCGCTTCACCACGGATGTGCTGGCGATCGTGAAACTGCTGCGGTCCCGCGAGGTGCACCGGACGGCGAAGGTGGCCGTGTACGGCTTCTCCTTCTCCACCTTCCCGATGTTCTACGCGCTCCGGGACGCCGACACCGAGGTCAATGCGGTGATCTGCGACAGCGGCCCCGGTGAGGAACTCGGCCCGCTCTTCGCGAACTTCCTCGACGCCGGAGTCCTTCCGGTGCCCGCCCCGCTGCGCGCCAAGCCCGCCCGTTACGCACTGGAGGGCACCCTGTGCCGCGCGGGCAAGGCCATGCTCCGCTCCCAGTGGCCCCCGCCGGCCGAGGGGCGGTACACCACCACCCCGCTGCTGTTCATCGCCGGCGAGGAGGACCGCATCCTGCCGGCCTCCTCGGTGGACGCGCTGGCCAGCCGCTACTCGCACGCCGAGGCGCACATCCTGCCCGGGGTCGGACACCTCCTCGGGCTGAAGGAAGCACGGGAACAGTACGTCGACGCGGTGCTGGAGTTCCTCCAGCGCGCCCTGAAGTGACGTGGTGCGCATGATGCGCATGAGCGGAATGCCCCAGGTGTGGGGCGCGCGCGAGGCCGAGGTCCGTGCGCCCTACCCCTGCGACACCCTGTTGGCCAGGCCCCGGGAGCACTGGGTCCGCGCGGTGACCGTCCGGGCCGAGCCCGGAGCCGTCTTCCGCTGGCTGTGCCAACTCAAGGTCGCCCCCTACAGCTACGACCTGCTGGACAACCTGGGGCGGCGCAGCCCGCGCCGGCTCACCCCCGGCGCGGAACGGCTGGAGGTCGGCCAGCGCGTCATGACGATCTTCCGGCTGGTCGACTACGAGCCGGACCGACACCTCACCGTGCTGCTCGACAAGGAGCGCGCACTCAAACTGTTCGGGGGCTTCGCCCTGACCTACCAGGTCACCGAGGAGTCCCCCGGGGTGAGCCGACTGGTGGCCAAACTCGTGGTGGGCGACGACGACGGCGTGCTGCGCCGGCTGCGCAGGCCCCTGATGGCCTGGGGCGACCTCCTGATGATGCAACGCCAGCTCCACGTGCTGCGCAATCTGGCCGAAGGGCGCTGACCGGGCTGGACGTCACGTCCTGCCCGGCGGGACACTCCTCGTACGGACCGCGGCCGCCCGCATCGGCCGGGCGGACGCGGGCGAACGGTCGCCCGCCCCACGGGAGTGATCGCATGACGCACCGCCCCGCAGGCCCCTGGAACATCTCCGAACTGCCCGGCCCCGACCCCGCCGAGGAGCTGGTCGACCTCGGCGGGTTGCTCGTCCCGATGCCGGAGGAGGGGGAGTTGCGCGTCGAGGTCGCGGAGGGGGTGATCGTCGCCGCGACCGTCGTCCTGGGGGGCAGCGCCGTTCAGCTCCAGGCGTTCGCCGCGGCGGAGGACGGTGCTTGGGAGGGGTTCCGCGCCGGGCTCGTGCGAGGCGTCGTCGCGGACGGCGGTACTGCGGTCGTGGTTCCGGGGACCTTCGGGCCGGAAGTGCGGGCGCGGGTGGACCAGGAAGAGCCCGACGGCACCCGGTACGGGCAGGAGGTCCGCTTCGTCGGGGTGGACGGCCCGGGCTGGATGCTGCGCGGGGTCTTCTCCGGCTTGATCGCCCGGCGTCCGGGGCGGCTGGCCGGCCCGCTGGCGGAGACCTTCCGTCGGACCGTGGTGGTGCCCCCCGGGTATCCGATGCAGCCCGAGGAGACGATCCCCCTGTACCTGCCCGAGGACACGGGGGAACTCATCGAAGACCCCGACCCGCAGGGGCAGGTCCGGCGACCCAGGACCAGACGCCCCCGGCTCCACCTGCGGCGACGACGGACATGAGTGCGCACGGAGGGGGCCGGTGCGCACCGCACCGGTGCGCACCGGCCCCCGGTGGTGCGGGTGTCAGCCGGCCAGGCTGAACTCGCCGCCACCGGCGATCAGCGAGATGCTGCTGAGGCTGTTCACCGGGGTGACCAGGGCGGTCCGGTTGGTGGTGGTGCCGTCACCGATCTGTCCGTTGTTGTTGTAGCCGACGGCGCTGACCTTGCCGTCCCGATCGAGCAGCAGGGTGTGGTAGCCACCGGCCGAGATCGCACGGACGTTGGCGGCGCCGTCGAGGGTGATGGGGGCGGGGCGGTTGGTGGTGGTGCCGTCGCCCTGCTGGCCCTGGACGTTGTAACCCCAGGTCTTCACGGTCCCGTCGGAGAGCCGGGCGACGCTGTGGTAGACGCCCGCACTGATCTCCCGGGCGGTGGTGATGCCGTCGACCTTCACGGGGGCGGTGCGCTGGGTGCTGGTGTTGTCGCCGAGCTGGCCCTCGGAACCGCGGCCCCAGGACCAGACGGTGCCGTCCGCGAGCCGGGCCAGGCTGTGGTAGTGACCGCCCGCGACGCTGCGGACGCCGGACAGGCCCGGCACGGTGACCGGGGTGAGGCGGTTGGTGACGGTGCTGTCGCCGATCTGGCCGTTGCTGTTGTAGCCCCAGGTCTTGACCGTGCCGTCGGAGAGGACGGCCAGGCTGTGGAAGGCGCCTGCGGCGATCGCCTCGACGTTGGTGAGCCCGGAGACGGTCACCGGAGTGTTGCGCTGGGTCGTGCTGTTGTCCCCGAGCTGGCCCTCCGTGTTGCGGCCCCAGGAGCGCACCGTGCCGTCGGCGAGCAGCGCCAGGCTGTGCTGGTAACCCGCGGCGACGGCGACCACGCCGCGCAGCCCGGTGACGGTGGACGCCTGGTCCTGGGCGGCGGTGCTGCCGATGCCGAGCTGCCCCTCCGCGTTGCGGCCCCAGCTCTCCACGGTGCCGTTGGAGAGCAGGGCGAGGCTGTGGAAGTAGCCGGCGGCGAGGCTGTCGACGTCGCCCCCGGTCACTCCGGGCACGGTCACCGGCTTGTACTTGGCGCCGGTGACCGTGCCGCCGAGCTGGTAGTTGTCATTGGCGCCCCAGCCCTTGACGCGGCCCTCCTGGGCGGTGGCGGTCGCCGTGGGCAGCAGGGCCCAGGCGGCGAGGACCGCGAGGAGCGCCAACAGTGTCGACAGCGCGCGGGCGCCGCGTCCCCGGCCGTGGGGGTGTGCGTTCATGTCGTTCCTCACCTGAATGGCGTGGCGCAGGGGGCCATCCGGACCTCCCCTGTCACCCACCCGTGCACAGATACCGTCATCGGGCACCTGCGACGCGTCGGAGCGCCGTCCGAGGGGTCGGATTCACCGGAACGACGAGCGTGTCGTCCCCGAAGCTGACGGCGCGCGGTGAGGCCGCACCGCTGGCCCTCTCGCTGTCCGCTGCGGGCCGGGTCAGCCGTTCACGACCGTGGCCAGGCCGTCCAGCACCCGCTGGAGCTGCCAGGCGAAGTCCGCTTCGGGGTCGGGGTGCGAGGTCGCCTCGTCCACCATGGCGCTGAAGTACGGGTACCTGCCGCTGTCGAGGACGTGACGCAGGTACGGCAGGGTGCGCGCCCGCCAGTCGGCCGCCGGGTCGCCGCTCCCGTCGATCGCGTCACTCCCCTCGGTCGCTTCGTCCGCGGGGCGGCGCCAGGTGCGCTCCTCCCACTCGGTCTGGACGAACCCGTTGACGAAGGAGTGCAGGGTGTTGATCACCCGCACCCGGTCGTCCATGGAGAGTCCCAGGTCCGCCACCACCCGCAGGGCGAACTCGGTGGAGGCGAGCGCACGGGGACCCACCAGGGGCCGTCCCGCGACGAGTCGTGCCAGCCAGGGGTGGGCGAGCAGGACCGTGCGCTTGGCCACCGCCAGCTGCCGTAGGTCCGCCAGCCAGTCGCCGGAGGGCGCGGCCGGCTGCTCCACCTCGCCCAGCGCCGTGTCCACGATCAGGTCGAACACCTCGTCCTTGGTGCGGACGTGGCGGTACAGCGACATCGTGCCGCAGCCCAGGTCCTGTGCGATGCGCCGCATGGTCAGCGCATCGGTGCCCTCGGCGTCCGCGATCGCCAGCGCGACCCGGGCGATCTCGTCCTGGGAGAGGGCCACTTGAGGCTGCCGCCGGGCGCGCTGCGGTCGCAGCCACAGGACGTCGGACGCGTCGGACGCCCCGGTGTTCGATGTGCTCCCGGACATGACCACTTCCGTCTCCTCGTTCCCCGTGCGCCTGGTGAGGACATCGTACGCATGGGTATGGTGTACGCAAGCGTACGTTGTACGCTCGGACGAGTGGGAGGGCAGTGTCGTGACACGGCAGGACGTCATACTGGTGATCGGGGCGACCGGGAACGTCGGACGGCAGGTCGTCCGGGGGCTCCTGGACGAGGGACGTGCCGTCCGGGCCCTGGTGCGCACGCCGGAGACGGCTCGACTCCCGGAACCGGTCGAGGTGTTCCGGGGCGACCTGACCTCGCCCGAGACCCTGCGGCCCGCCCTGGACGGCGTCCGGTCGGTCTTCCTGGTCTGGCCGTCCCTGCCGCTCGCCGCCGCGCCCGCGGTGGTGGACGCGCTCGCCGAGGGCGATCGACGGATCGTGTACCTGTCCTCCGCGGGCATCGACGACGACCGCGACGAGCAGGCCGACCCGATCAACGACTTCCACGCCGGCCTGGAGCGGCTGATCGAGGGGTCCGGCGCCCGCTGGACCTTCCTTAGGTGCACCAGCTTCGCCACGTCGATCCTGGAGTGGGGCGACCAGGTCCGGGAGGGCGTGGTGCGCGAGGCGTTCGGGGGGTCCAGCAGGACGCTCATCCACGAGCGGGACATCGCCGCCGTCGCGGTGCGCGCCCTCGCCGGCGACGGGTACGCAGGCCGGCGGCTGATGCTCAGCGGCCCCGCCCCGATCAGCCAGGTGGAGCAGGTGCGGGTGATCGGCGAGGTGCTCGGGCGCCCGGTCCGGTTCGAGGAGGTTCCGCTGGACGTGCTCCGGGAGCGGATGCGCGCCGAGGGGTGGTCGGACCCCGACATCGACGGCATGTTCACCGCCTACGCCGCGATGGCCGCGCTGGACCAGCCCGTGTGGAACACCGTCCAGGAGGTCACCGGCCGACCGGCCCGCACGTTCCGTCAGTGGGTCGACGACCACGCCCCGGCGTTCAGTTGAGCCTTCCTGCGGGCCCCGCCGACCTGTGGAGGTCGACGGGGCCGGCCGTCAGACCCGTTCGCGCTCCGCGGCGGGCGCGACGGCGAGCACCTGCACCGGGCGCGGGCTCCGCAGCTGCCGCAGCTCGGGCAGGAGGGTGACGAGGGCCAGTACGGCGAGGACCGCACCGACCCACAGGGGCGCGGTGAGCCCGAAGGCGTTGATCCCGAGACCGCCGACCCAGGAGCCGATGACCACGCCGAGGGTGATGCACGAGGAGTGGACGGTGTTGAGCAGCGGCCGGGCGTTGGCGATGTGCTGCACCCGGCTGATCATGGCGGGGTTCATGGTCACGCCGACGAAGCCCACGCCCAACATGGCCAGCACCGTGGGCGTCTTGAGCTCCACCACCAGGGCGAAGACCACCAGGAAGACCAGGTTGAGGGCGAGTCCGGTGACCAGTACCCGCACGGCGTGCGCATCGGCCAGCCGGGCCACCACGACATTGCCGATCACCGTGGCCGCGCCGTAGGCGAGCAGCAGCAGCGGGATCATGCTGCGGGAGAAACCGGTGACTTCGGTGAGGATCGGGGTGAAGTAGGAGAACGCCGCGAAGGTCGCCCCGATGATGAGCATGGACGTGGCCAGGGCCAACCACAGCTTCGCCGACCGGAACACCCTGACCTCCTCGGCGAAGTCGACGGTGTCCGCGGAGTGGTCGAGCGCGGGGACGGCCACCGCCGTGGCGATCGCGGCGATGACGGCGATCACGCCGACCGCGCCGAACCCGGCGCGCCAGCCCCACTGTTCGCCGACCAGGATGGAGATCGGCAGGCCGAGCAGGGTGCCCACCATGAGCCCCTGCATGGCCACTCCGGTGGCCCGTCCGCGCATCTCCGGCTTGGTGATCTGCGCGACCACCGACAGGGAGACGCCGAAGAAGGCGGAGGAGGCCGCGCCGGTGATCACCCGGGCCACCACCATCACCCCGTACGAGGTCGACAGGCCGGCGAGCGCGTTGCCCGCGAGGAACACGGCGAACAGGGTGAGCAGCGCCGTCTTCGGACGCAGCTTCAGCAGGGCCATGGTCGCCAGGGGCCCGCCGATCGTCATGGCCAGGGCGAACGCGGTGATGAGGTAGCCGACTTGGGGGATGGTGACATCGAGGTCCTCGGCGATCTGCGGCATGAGTCCACCGACGAGGAACTCGCTGGTGACCATGGCGAAGATGCCTAGGGCCATGAGGTACACGGGAACGGGCACGGAACTCTCCGTCTCATTTTTTTGTAACGCGCAGAACAAAACAAACCCGAAAAGTGACCCCCGGTGTGTCCGGGGGTGGTGTGGACGAGGAAGTGGGTGGTGCGGGTGGTGTGGGTGGTGGTGGGGGTCAGGGGGCCAGGGCGACCACTCCGGTGGCGACGATCCGCCGCAGGATGTCCTCCGGCGCGCCGGACTGGGCCGCGACCCGCATGCCGTAGATGGTGGACGCCACGTACCAGGCGAGGGCGTGGGGGTCCTCGGGCGAGGTGATGGAGCCGTCCCGCTGCCCGCCCTGGATGACGGACCGCAGGGCGAGGAGTCGCCGTTCCTTGTCCTTGTCCAGGATCGTGGCCGTCTCGGGGTCGTCGTACGCCAGCGCGGTGATGGTGTTCACGGTGAAGCAGCCGGACCCGTACCCCTCGCGTCGACTCTCCAACTCGGCCTCGACGATGGCCTCCAGGAGTGCCTGGACCCGGCCGAGTCCGTCCGGGCCGGCGTTCTCCATGATGCTGACCTGGCGGGCGCCGGTGGTGTCCATGTAGTGGCTGAGGCAGCGGCGGAACAGGTGCGACTTGGAGGTGAAGGTGTTGTACACGCTGCTGCGCCCGAGTCCGGTGGCCTGACACAGGTCCTCCGTCGTCGCCCCCTCGTACCCCTTGAGCCAGAAGACCCGGCACGCGGCCTCCACGGCCCGGCCCTCGTCGAATGTCCGCGGTCTGCCCACGTCGGTGACTCTACTGTTTTGGAACGCCCGGAACAATACTTGGTCCGATACGGCTCCCGTCACTCCCGCGGCCCGTCGCAGGGGCGGGCTGACCGGTTTCCGCCACGACTGCCGCGCGATGAGACAGAATGATCGGCAATGACCGTGAGTACCGCCGGCACCGGACCCCGTCCGAACGGCTACAGCCCCTTCGCCCACCTGACCGTGCAGAACACCGTGCTCTACCGTCAGGTGATGCGGGTGTTCGTCGAGGCCAAGCAGCGCTACGCGGTGCACCTGAGGCCGGAGGACGTGCACGCCGCCCTGCCGGTCGACGAACGGCCCGCCGATCCGGACGCCGTCGTCAAAGCACTGGACAGCCTCGTCGGTTGGGGGAACCTCCGCGCGGACGCCGACACCGGACGCGTCACCGCCGTCGAGGACTTCTACCGGAAGCGGTTCATCTACCAGCTCACCCGGGCGGGCGAGGCCGCCGAAGAGGCGCTGACCGGCTACGACGAGGCGCTGGGCCGGCGCGGCGCGCTCCAGGCGGTCGCCCTGCACGACATCGTCACCCAACTCCGGGCCCTGCTGGTGCTCGCCTCGGACGAACCGCCCGACCCGGCCCGGGTGCACCTCGCGCTCGACGCCCTGGCCAGCCGGTTCGGCGCGCTCGCCGACAACGCCCGCGCGTTCATGGGGTCGCTGCAACGCACCATCGACCTGCACGACGTGACGGAGGAGGCGTTCCTCGCCTACAAGGACCGGCTCATCCAGTACCTGGAGCGCTTCATCCAGGACCTGATCACCCTCGGCGGCCGGATCGCCCAACTCATCCAGGAACTGGAGCGGGACGGCCGGATCGACGAGCTGCTGCGGGCCGCCGCGGTCCGGGAAGCCCTCGACGCCGCCCCCGGCGAAGGCGCCGCCCCCGGCGAAGGCGCCGAGACGGAACGCGCGACCCGGGAGGCGTACGACCGTTGGGCCGCGCGCTGGAACGGACTCGGGTCCTGGTTCATCACCCGCGACGGCCGGGAGGCGCAGGCCCGGCTGCTGCGCGGCCGGGCGCTGGGCGCGGTACCCCAACTGCTCGCCGTGGTCCGCGTGCTCGGGGAGCGCCGGGCCGGTCGCTCCGACCGCTCGGCCGACTTCCGGACCCTGGCCCGCTGGTTCGCCGAGGCCCCCGACGACGCCTCCCGGCACCGGCTCTGGCGCACCGCCTTCGGCCTCTACCCCGCCCGCCACCTCACCGTCGACGCCGACACCCTCGCCGCCCGCGCCGACCGACCGGTACCCGCCGCCACCGGCTGGGCGGCGGCCGAGCCCCTGCGGATCAGCCCGCAGCTGCGCCGCACCGGCAGCTACGAACGGCGCGGCAAGCCCCGCAAGGTGGAGGACCGCCGGGAGCAGCGCCGCCACCTGGCCGAGGTCGCGGCCCGACAGACCGCCGAGACGGCCGCGGCCCGGGCCCGGCTCGTCGCCCGGGGCGCCGGCCGACTGTCCGAACTCGGCGAGCTCGACCCCGCGACCTTCGGGCTCTTCCTGCGCCTCCTCGGCGACGCCCTGGCCACCTGGCGACCCGGCCTCCGACACACCGTCGCCACCAGCAACGACGGTTCCCTACAGATCCGCCTCAGCCTCCTCGACGACGGCGGCACCGCCGAGGTGCGCACCCCGGGCGGCGTCTTCCGGGGGCCCGACCACCGCATCGAGATCACCGACCGCACCGCCGGCCCGGGAGGCCCGCTGCTCCCGGGCGCCCCGGAATCGCCCGGTGACACGGACGAGGGAAGGGAGGAACGGTGACCACGCCGCTCGCGGAAGTGCTCGACGGGCAGCGCGCCGCCGAACTGCGCAGGGCCGCCCGTGCCCTGCTGAAACAGCCCCTCCTCCTCGCCGACGGCCGGTACGCCGACGAGTTCCGGCTGGTCCGCCGGCACGCCGCCGAACTCAGGCAGTGGTTCGACCGCAACACCGGCTGGCCCCTCCAGGTCGACGCCCAGGCCGCCCGGCTGCGCAAGATACCCGGGGTCCGCAGTGACGCCACCCACCCGGCGCGCGAGGCCACCCGCACCGGCGCCCCCTTCACCCGGCGACGTTACGTCCTGCTGTGCCTCGCCCTCGCCGCCCTGGAACGGGGCGAGTCGCAGATCGCCCTCGGCCGCCTCGCCGACCAAGTCGTCCTTGATGCCGCCGACCCGGAACTCGCCTCCCACGGAATCGAGTTCACCCTCGACCGCCGCGACGAACGGCTCGACCTCGCAGCCGTCGTCCGCCTCCTGCTGCACCTGGGCGTCCTGCGCCGGGTCTCCGGCGACGAGGACGCCTACGTCAGCGGAGCGGGAGACGTGCTGTACGACGTCGAGCGGCGGGTGCTCGCCGGACTGCTCGCCGGCCACCGCGGCCCCTCCACCGTGCAGGCCGACACCCTCGACGAACGGATCGACGAACTCGCCGCGGAGACCTTCCTCGACAGCGACGAACTACGGTTCCGGGCGATGCGCCACACACTCACCCGCCGGCTCCTGGACGACCCCGTCCTCTACTACGACGAGCTGACCGACGCCGAGCTCGGCTACCTCACCCGGCAGCGCGGGTTCCTCACCACCCGCATCACCGAACTCACCGGCCTGGTCCCCGAGATCCGCGCCGAGGGCATCGCCATGGTCGACCCCGAGGACGACCTCACCGACCTCCGGATGCCGGAACAGGGCACCCACGGCCATGTGACCCTGCTCCTCGCCGAACACCTCTCCCGCGCCGCCGGCCCCGTCACCCACGCGGAACTCGCCCGCCGGGTGCGCGAACTGGCGGCCGAACACGGCGGGTTCTGGGCGAAGTCGGCCCGCGAACCGGGCACCGAGAACGAACTCGTCGCCCACGCCGTCACCCGCCTCACCGCACTCGGGCTGGTCACCTCCACCGACCGCGGGGTGGAACCGCGTCCCGCCCTGGCCCGCTACGCGGTCGGGGCACCCGTCGTACTCGAACCCGGCAGCCCCCGCCCGCCGGCCCAGCGAAAGGCCCGCCGGCCGTGACCACCGCCCTGCCCACCCCGGACCGGACGCGCTGGCAACCCCTGCGCATCGGACTCGTCGACCTCTTCCACTACGACGTCGAGGAGTTCCACTTCCGCGCCGGCCGCCTGCTGCTGCGCGGGAACAACGGCACCGGCAAGTCCAAGGTGCTCGCCCTCACCCTGCCGTTCCTGCTCGACGGCGACCTCAGCCCCCGGCGGGTCGAGCCCGACGGCGACCCCGGCAAACGGATGGAGTGGAACCTGCTGCTCGGCGGGGAGCACCCGCACTCCGAGCGCCTCGGCTACACCTGGATCGAGTTCGGCAGACGCGACGAGACCACCGGCGAACACCACTTCCGCACCCTTCTGTGCGGGCTCAAGGCCGTCAGCGGGCGCGGCATCGCCCGGCACTGGTACGCCCTCACCAGCCAGCGCGTCGACCACCGCGGCGCCGGACCCGGCGAGGGCACCCTGAGCCTGCTCGACGCCACCGGCACCGCCCTGTCCCGGGACCGGCTGGCCGAGGCGGTGGCCGACCACGGCATGGTGTACGACCAGGCCAGGACCTACCGCCGGGCGGTGGACGAAACGCTCTTCGGCCTGGGACCCCAGCGCTACGCGGCCCTGGTCGACCTCCTGATCCAACTGCGCCAACCCCAACTCTCCAAGCGCCCCAACGAGAAGGCGCTGTCGCGGGCCCTCACCGAGGCGCTGCCCCCCATGGACCAGGCCGTCATCGCCGACGTGGCCGAGGCGTTCCGCTCCCTGGACGAGGAGAAGGACGAACTGACGGCCGCCACCTCCGCCGAGCGGGCCGCCGCCGCGTTCCTGGAGCACTACCGGCGGTACGCCCGGATCGCCGCCCGCCGCCGGGCCCGCCTGCCGCGCGCCGAACACTCCCGCTACGAGCACCTGCAACGCGACCTCGCCGACGCCCAGACCCGCCGCGCCCAGGCGGAGGAGGCCAGAGCCGCGGCCGAAACCCGCATCACCGACCTGGAGGACACCCACACCCGTCTGTCGGCGCAGGACGCAGCGCTGCGCGAAGGCCCCGAGATGCGCAGCGCCAAGGAACTCGACCGGGCGGCGCTCACCGTACGCAGCACCGCACAAGCCCGCAGCCGTGCCCTGGAGGACCGACAGCAGGCCGTCGCCCACCACACCAGGGCCGTCGGGCGGCTCGGCGCCGCCGAGCAACGACTCGACCGTGCGGCCCGGCTCGCCGAGGACACCTTCCGCCAGGCCCGTGACACGGCGTCGGCGGCCAGGACCGAACTGCCCGCCGACGACCGGCTCCCGGTGCCGGAGCTGCGCCGGGCCGCGGACGCCGCCCGGGAACGACGACACCGGGCCGTGGACCACCTCGACGCCCTTGCGAAGGTCGCCGACGAGGCCGCCGAGGACCGTCGTCGCGACGCCGTCCGGCTGGACGAGGCCGCCGCCGACCTCGACCACGCCGCCGAGACGCAGCAGGAGGCGGAGCAGGGCGTCGAGACGGCGGGCCGGGCCCTGCTGGACGAGGTCAGGGAACGGGCCCACCGCTGGACCGAACTGGCCCTGCCCGATCTGCCCGGAGTGCTGGACGACCTCCAGGAGTGGGTGCGCCGGCTGGACGGGCCCTACCCCGTACGCGCCGGGGCCGCCCGGGCCCACACCGGGGCCTCGGCCGAACTCGCCGCCCGCACCGCCCGCACCGAACGCCGCCGCACCGAACTCGGGGACGCTGCGGACCGGGTGCAGCGGGAGGTGGCCGCCCTGGAGGCGGGCGGACCCCGGGCACCCGGCGCGCCCACCACCAGGACGCCCGGCCTCCGCGACCGGATGCCGGGTGCACCCCTGTGGCGGCTGGTGGACTTCCACGACGGGCTCGGCCAGCCGGAACGCGCCGGCCTGGAAGCCGCGTTGGAGGCGTCCGGACTGCTGGACGCCTGGGTCCTGCCGGACGGTTCCCTACTGGCCGCCGACGGCCACGACGTCCTGCTCGCCCCGACGACCGGCCCCCTGCCCGGGGGCTCCCTCGCCGCACTGCTGCGGGTGGCCGTCGACCCGGCGGACGCGCGGGCCGCCACGGTCGGCGAGGGCACGGTGACCCTGCTGCTGTCCACCATCGGCGCCGGACCGCAGAGCGGCGGCAGCACCTGGGCCGCCGTCGACGGACGCTTCCGGGTGGGAGCCCTGACCGGTCGGTGGGCCAAGACGGCGGCCGAGTACATCGGCGCGGGCGCCCGGGAGGCGGCCCGACGGGCCCGCCTCGACGTGCTGCACACCGAACTCGCCTTCCTGCGAGCGGAATCGGAAGCCGTCGAGGCCGAACTGACCGCACTGAGGGCCCGCCGCCGCACCCTGGACGACGAGCTGGCCGACGTACCCGACGAACACGCGCTCACCCGGGCCCACGCCGCCGTGGCCGCCGCCGCCGAGTTGGCGCGCCGGGCCCGTCTGCGGCACACGGAACGCGGAACGGCCCTGCACCGGACGACGGAACTCGCCGAGGTGTCGGCCGCCGAACTCACCAGCACCGCGGCCGACCTCGGACTGCCCGCCGACCCGACGGGCCGGGCCGCCCTGCGCAGGGCGCTGGGCGCGCTGGCCGAGGTGCTGGCCGCCCTGTGGCCGGCGCTGCGGGCCCGCGACGAGGTCGCCGCCCAGGTGGGAGAGGAACGCGGGGAACGCGACCGGGCACAGGAGCGGGTCGACCACCTCACGGCCCGGGCGCACGACGCGGCCCGGGACGCCGCTGCGGCGGACGAACGGCACACCACCCTCCGGGCCACGGTGGGCGCCGCCGTCGCCGACCTGCAACGACAACTGGCCGAGAACGACGCGGCCCGTACCGCCTGCGTGGCGGAACAGCGCCGTGCGAGGACGGAGCACACGGAGGCGGACCGGGCAGCCAGCCGGGCGGAGGGCCACATCGAGAAGCTGGACGAAGGGCTCACCGCGGCGACCGAAGCCCGCACCGTGGCGATCGCCGCACTCCAGCGGTTCACCGGCACCGGGCTGATCGCGGTCGCCCTGCCGGACCTCCCCGTGCCCGCAGCCGACGCCGGACCCTGGGCCGCCACCCCCGCCGTCGCGTTCGCCCGGGCCGTCGAAGCCGGACTGTCCGCGACCGACGATTCGGACGCGGCCTGGGAACGCGTCCAGGGCCATCTGAGCAGGGAGCTCAAGAGCCTCCAGGACACCCTGTCCCGGCACGGCCACTCGGCGTCCGCCCGGATGGTCGAGGACGGCATGGTGGTCGACATCGTCTACCAGGGACGCGAGCGGGCCGTTCCGGAACTGGCCGGGGCGCTGGCCCTGGAGGTCGCCGAACTCACCCGCATCCTCTCGGCGCGGGAACGCGAGGTCCTGGAAACCCACCTGATCACCGAAGTGGCCGGCACCCTCCAGGAGCTGATCGGCGCCGCGGAACGCCAAGTGCGCGACATGAATGCCGAGTTGGAGGAGCGCCCCACCTCCACCGGCATGCGACTGCGGCTGGTCTGGCGGGCGTCGCGCACGGCCCCCGCCGGTCTGGCCGAGGCCGGCCGACGCCTGCGCCAGTCGGCCGACGCCTGGAGCACCGAGGACCGGGTGGCGGTGGGGGAGTTCCTCCAGGCGCAGATCGCCCGCCAACACACCGAGGACGCCTCGGGCAGCTGGCTCGAACACCTCTCCGCGGCACTCGACTACCGGTCCTGGCACGAGTTCGCCGTGGAACGCCACCAACACGGCCGGTGGGTCACCGCGACCGGCCCCGCCTCGGGCGGCGAACGGGTCCTCGCCGTCTCCGTCCCCCTGTTCGCCGCGGCCTCCTCGCACTACGCGACCGCGGGCAGCCCGTACGCCCCGCGCCTGGTCACCCTGGACGAGGCCTTCGCCGGGGTGGACGACGACTCCCGCGCCAAGTGCCTCGGACTGCTGCACGCCTTCGACCTCGATGTGGTCATGACCAGCGAACGGGAATGGGCCTGCTACCCGCAGGTGCCCGGCATCGCCATCGCCCAACTGTCGCGGATCGACGAGGTGGCCGCGGTCCTCGTCACCCGCTGGGAGTGGGACGGCCACCGGGTCCAACCCGGCGTCGAACCCGCACGGACGCCGATCACCCTGCCCGAGCAACGCACGGCGCAACCGGCAGGGTCACCCGAAGGACCGGAGCCCCTGTGGACGTGACCCCCGGACCCGCCGGCGACGCACCGCGCCTGCGCCGACTGCTCGGCGACCCCGGTCTCGCCTGGTTCGTCACCCGGGCGCGCCGCCGCCTCGAACGCGGCCAACCGCTCACCGGCGCCGTCTCCCTGAGCACCCCCACCCCCGAACAGCGCGAGGCCGCCGAACGGCTGCTGGGCCGCACCCCCGGCACCGGACACTCGGTGTCGATCCGCCTGGAAGCGGTGGACGCCCTGCTGCGCCGCTCCGGCACCAGCCCGGACGGCCTGGCCGCCGCCGTCACCCTGCTCACCGGGCCGGTCGTCCCCCGGGAAGCCGCCCGGGCCGCCGAGGAACGGGCCTGGCAGGAGGCGTACGCCCCGCTCGACCAGCTCGCGGCGGAGGTCCCCGGCTGCGCCGCATGGGCCGCCCGGGTCCGGGGCGACGGCCTGGTGCGCCGTCTCGCGGGCACGCCCGACGCGGCCTGCACCCTCCTGGAACGGACCGTCGCCGCCCTGCTTCACCTCCCCGCCGATCCACCGCTGCCCCTGGCCGCCTTCGCGGCCCGGACCTTCGGCAGCGCCCACGCACTGGACGACGGCACCCCGCTGGCCACCCTCACCCTCTCCGGCGTCCGGGCGCTCACCGGGTTCGAGGACGGCACCGGCGCCGAGTGGCGGCGGGAGGCCTGGGCATCGGCCGGACTGCTGCGCGACGCGCTGTCCTCGACCGTCCTCACCCTCAACCTCCGGGGCACCCCCGGCCTCGACTGGCAGGCCGACCAGGGCGAGCCCGCCGTACTCACCCTGCGCCAGCTCGTCCGCCACCCGCCCGCCGGACGCACCGCGGTCGTCCGGGTCTGCGAGAACCCGGCCGTGCTCGCCGCCGCGGCCGACGCCCACGGCCCGGCCGCCGCACCCCTGGTCTGCCTCCAGGGGCAGCCGTCCGCGGCGGCCCTGACCCTGCTGGGTCACCTCGTCGACGGGGGGACGACCCTCCTGTACCACGGTGACTTCGACTGGGGCGGCCTGCGCATCGCCTCCGTCCTGAGGCGACGCGTTCCGTGGCGGCCCTGGCGCTACACCGCCGCCGACTACCGGGCCGCGGTGCTCGCCCGCCCCGAACGGCCACCGCTCACCGGCACGCCAGCCGATGCCCCCTGGGACCCCGAACTACCTGCTGCGCTGGCCGAGTCGGGCGTCCGGGTGGAGGAGGAGACGGTACTGGAGGACCTGTTGTCCGACCTGGTCTGAGCCCGCAGTCGACGCGGTCGGGTCACCGCCGGGCGCTCGGGTCGGGGGTGAGCGGGGGAGGGGCCCAGCGGTCCAGCCGGGACCGGGCGGAGGTGACGCCGTACTCGCCCTTGAGCCGCTCCGGGATGGCGTACTGCATCACCCGACCCCGCGTCAGCGAGCTGAGTTCGAACACACTGGTGTGGTGGCCCAGTCGGTCCAACGCCCAGGCGGCGAGGGGGGACCGGTCCTCCAGGGCCTCCAGGACCCCGAGCAGCGCGGGAGCGGTACGGATCGCGGAATCCCACAGCGGCGAACGGGGCACCTCCAGCCAGTCGGCGCAGGTGTCCCCGACGAGGTAGCGGACCATGGCGGGCACCACCGGGTCGAAGACGGTTCCCGGCACGACCTCCTCGTACAGGTCGATGAGTTGACGGGTCAGTCGGGCGCCCTCCGGCGAGGGGCCCATGTGGCGGCTCATGTAGAGGTCGGAGAAGTGCCGGGCCTGCTCCAGGTTCTCGGGCATGTGGGCGAGGTCGATGCCGAGCATGGCGCCGACCACCCGCCAGGCGTAGAAGTAGGCGTCGGCACCCTCGTTGGAGAGGTGGATGCCCAGCCGGTGCAGGGCGTCGAGCACCTGGATGGAGAACATCATCTGACCGCCGATCATGTCCTCCTGACAGATCGGCGTGCCCAGGCGTTCGACGTCCCAGAGGTTCTCCCGCTCCAGGTGGTGGCGGATCGAGGCGTGCAGCAGCCGGACCTTCTGGGCGGCCGGGATGAACCTGCTCCCGGCTTCGAAGGCGCCGGGCTGCATCAGATAGACCGTGAACTGTCCGGTCTCCGCCATCCTCCGTGAGGGGTACTCCAGGGAATGGGTCGCGCTGAGCAGCTTCGCGATGTGCGGGACGACGTAACAGGCGGGCATCGACGCGAAGGACAGCGCGGTCGAGACGTGCACGTTGTTGTCGATGAAGAACAACCGCGCCTTCTCCATCTCGCCCCAGTCCACCCAGGACGGCGGCATCGCCGTCGCCTCCAGGTACTCCCGGGCCACGTCGGGCAGCCCCGGGGGCAGGTCCTGCCCCGCGGTGGAGAACCAGCGCATCAACGTGTTGAACCTGCCCGTCTCCCCACGGGCGAAGAGTTCCGCGACCGTGGCGTCCGCCAGCTCGTCGCCGACCTGCCGCAGGGCGTCGAGCGAGCTCTCGGTGTACGGGGGAGCGGCCGACCCGGCCGGTGCGTCGGCAGCGTTGGGGTTCATGGGGTGCTTCCTCTCGGGAACGGAAGGGTGGTGCACGGGAGGGGCGCCGTGGTCAGGACGCGCGGGTCAGACAGTGGCGGGCCAGGTGGTGCAGGGCCTCGGCGGCGTGCGCGGGCAGCAGTCCCGCCCGTTCGCCGGCCGCCAGGGCGTCCGTGGCCGCCGCCGCCCGCGCGGTGATCAGCGCCTCGACCCCGTGGCGGGCCCCGGTGCGTTCCGCGATCGCCCGGAACCGGTCGAGATCCTCGGGCCCGGTCTCCTCGCGCCGCGACAACAGGGCTTGGATCTGCCGCTGTTCGGCGTCCGTCGCCGCCCGTCGCATCAGCGCCAGCAGGACCGTCGGTTTGGCGCCGCTGAGGTCGTCCAGATTGGACTTGCCCGTGCTGTCGGGCGTGCCGAACACGCCCAGGAGGTCGTCCCGCAACTGGAACGCCTCACCGAGCGGGACACCGTAGGCGCTGAACACCTCCCGCAGCGCGGGGGGCGCACCGCCGAGCAGGGCGCCGATGTGCAGCGGGTGCTCGACGGTGTACTTGGCGGTCTTGTACCGGACGATCTTCAGCGAGCCGTCCGGATCGGCCGGGGCGGCGGGGCCCGGGCCACTGCGCAGGACCTCCAGGCACTCCCCGGCGACCAACTCCCGGGCGAGCGTCGCCCACAGGGGCCGGGCCCGGTTGAGATAGGCGCTCGGCAGCCCGCAATCGGTGAACAGCTGGCCCGACCAGGAGATCAGCAGATCGCCGGCGAGCAGGGCCAGGGCCCGCCCGGTGGCGCCCCGTCCGGTGCCGCGCGTGAGGTGGTTCCGTGGCGGGGCCAGGGCCCGGTGCGCGGTGGGCACCCGGTGGCGCAGGGCGCTGCGGTCGATGAGGTCGTCGTGGACGACGGCCGCCGCGTGCACCAGTTCCACGCCCGCCGCGGCCCGCACGACGTCGTCCCCGTCCGCACGCCCCGCCGCCCGCCAACCCCAGTAGCAGAACGCCGCCCGTAACCGTTTGCCGTGGCCGACGATCGCCCGGAGCTGTTCCCCGAACGGTTTCAACTCCGGGTCCACCGCCTCCAGGAGGGCCGTCTCGCGCCGGGCGAACGTCTCCAACTCGTGGTCGACCCTGGCCTTGAGCGCGCTCAGGGGCACGGGCGGGGCGTCCGGGACGGGTTGCCCCGCACCGGTGGCCCGCCCGGTCGCGGTGACCGTCACCGGCTCGGATGCCCGGGTGCGCGGAACCCGGCGCCCGTCGGCGCGGGCTCCTCCGCCGCACCGGCGCCGTCCGGGCCGGTGTCGCCTCCACCCGCGCCGTCCGGGCCGGTGCGTTGCCGGGCCCGGAGCGCCAGGAGCTCCAGATGTGCCGGGGCGGACGCGGTGCGCACCGGGTCCAGTCCGCTGTTGCGGCCCCGCGCGAGGAGGTCCCGCCGCACATCGGCCGTCAGCTCGCCCAGATCGGACCTGCCCAGCAGGGCGCGGACCCGACGCAACGCGTCCTCGGCGCTTTCCAGCACCAGGTCCACCGCTCCCGCCACCAGCAGGACCGCCTCGTCGGAGCGCCGCTCAGCGCCACCCGGCCCGCTCCCGTGTTCCTGTGCCATGGTCTCCCCACCCGTGCCTTTGGCCCCGTCGCCCGTTCTCACCGGGCCTCCCAGGGGCTGTTCGGGGACGAACTTCCCGCGGGCCCTGCCGCTAAGCCGGAAGTCATCCGATCTGCTGCGGAACCCTGCAACTCCCGTACACGGCAAGGAATCTCTGCTACCACGCGACCCGAGCCGTACCCTCGGCGCCCCCTCCTGCGTGGTGCACACCACAACGAGCTGCGGGAACTCGGACGCCCGTGCGCACGACTACTGCTCGATGGGCCATTCGGCTACGGGGTCGACCTCGGGGAGGCAGGCGGACATGGGGGCGCTCAGCGCGCAACGGGCGCAGGACGGCGGGACGGACGAGCGCGGTGGGGGCAGGGCACTGACCGCCCTGCTGACCGTGGCCATGGCACTGTCCATGCTGCAACTGTTCCTGCTCGGCGTCCTCGGCCCGCGCCTCATGGACGACCTGGGCGTCTCGGCGACGGTGCTGGGCCTCACCACGACGATCGGCTTCGGGACGGCCGCCGTGCTGTCTCCGGTCGGCGGCCGGGTGGTGGACCGCATCGGCCCGCGCCGGGCGTTGGTGGTGCTCCCCCTGATCACCGCCCTCGCCCTCGCCCTGATCGCGTCCGCCCCCGGCGCGGGGCTCCTGCTCGCGGCGGTCGCCCTGGGCGGACTGCCACAGGCGCTGGCCAACCCGGCGACGAACAAGGCCATCCTCGCGGTGGTGCCGCCCGCCCGACGGGGCGCCACCACCGGACTGAAGCAGTCGGGCGTCCAACTGGGCGCCTTCGCCGCCGGGTTGCCGCTCGCCGCGCTGGCCGCCTCGGTGGGCTGGCGCGGCGCGGTGTGGGCGGCGGCCGGCCTGGCCGTGCTCGTCGCAGGCTGGGCGGCGCGCGTCCTGCCGCCCGACCCCCCGCCGCCGACCACGTCGGCCGGACCCGCCCGGTTCCTCCCGCGCGGACACGTCGCATGGCTCGCGGTGTTCTCGCTCTTCCTCGGCGGCGGCATCGCCTCGGTCAACACCTATGTGACCCTGTTCGGGGACGAGCGGCTCGACCTGGGGCCGACGGCCGCCGGGGCGCTGGTCGCGGTCCTCGGGGTCGCCGGCATCGCGGGCCGCATCGGCTGGTCCAAGGCCGCCCGCCCGGACCGCGCGCACTGGCTGCCGGGCGGGCTCGCCCTCGGGTCCGTCGGCGCGGCGCTGCTCCTGGCGGCCTCGGTGCACGCGATGCCCCTGGCGTGGGTGGCGGCCGTGGCCGTCGGAGTGTTCGCGGTCTCCGGCAACGCGGTGTCCATGGTGCTCGTGATGCAGCGCGCCGCTCCGGGACGCGCCGGGCAGGACTCCGCGCTGGTCGCCGCGGGCTTCTTCGCGGGCTTCGCGGTCGGCCCCCCGCTGTTCGGGCCGCTCGCGGAGGCCGGCCACTACGGAGCGGGGTGGCTGCTGGTGGCCGCCGAGTTCACGGTCGCCGCCGGCGTGGCGTACGCCTGGGCGCTGCGTGACGGGCGGATCGCCACCGGGACCTCCTCGTGAGCGCCCCGGAGCAGGCCCTCGCCCAGGTGCTGGACCGGGTCCTGGCCACCCGGAAGGAAGTCGGGGAGCGCTTCCCCCTGTTCGCCGATCCGGACACCGGGCGGTGGACGACCACCGGCCGCGGATCGTGGACCGGAGGTTTCTGGGCCGGTCTCCTGTGGCTACGGTCCCGTTGGACCGGAGCCGAGGACGACCGTGTCGCGGCGTCGGCCGTCACCCGTCGACTGGCCCCTTGGGCGTCGGCCGACACCGTGACGCGAGGGCTCATCCTCTGGTACGGAACCGCGCTCGCCGCGGGCGACGCGGAAGCGGCGGCGCTGCGCGGGCGCGCCGCCGAAGCATGCCTCGCCGCGGTGGACCCGCGGCTCGGCATCGTGCCCTGGGGGGCGGCCCTGGGCGGCGACCGGGAGCAGGCCCGGGCGGACGGCGTGCCCGGTACGGTACAACTGCTGGCGGCTGCGGGGCCCGGGGGCGGGGCGGCGGCCGCCGCGCACCTGCACCGGCACCTGGACCTCTGCGTGGGGGACCACGGGGGCGACCCCGGTGCACCGCTGCGGCCCGCCTGGCGGCACACCGGGGCGGGGTGGGAGCCCTGCGCCGATCCACCGCCCGGGTGGAGCCGGGGCCGCGCCTGGCTCCTGCTGGCGGTCGCCGACGCCCTGGGCCGTCCCGGGGAGGCCGACTGGCGTCCGGACGGGCTGGCCGGCGCGCTGCGCCGACTCCTGACCGACGACGGCGGGCCGCTCGTGCCGCCGGCCGACGACGCCCTGCCCGACGGACCGCGCGACACTTCCGCCGCTGCGATCACCGCGGTCGCGCTGCTCAAGTTGGCCCGGGTGCCGGGGCAGGAGGCCGAGCGGCACGGGGAGCGTGCCGCGGCCATCCTGGACCGGCTGGTCGCGGATCACCTGAGCGGGGCGGGCGGGGAGCGTCCCGTGGGCATGCTGCTCGACGGGTGTTATGACGCGGAGCGCGGTACGGCGGTGCGGCACGAACTCGTCTGGGGCGACTTCTTCTTGGCGCTCGGGCTCGCGGGGCGGTGTGGGCTGGTCGACCTCGACGAGGTCTGAACGTCCCGTTCGCGGTCCGGGGTGCGGTGCGGGTGCGCGGTGGTTGCCCGCGCCGTTCCCCGCGCCCATTCGGTGCACTCATCGTGCGCTTTCGGGGCCCCTCTCCCGTTGCGTGGAATGGTGTTTTATGGCCTGCTCGATGGGTCTATACGGTCCCTTTCATGGACTGGAGATTTCAGACGGCCGAAAGGCTTGCCGCTGCCCTGCGCGCCGGTGAAGTGACGTCGGCGGAACTGACCGAGGAGACGATCGCCCGTATCGAGCGGGAGGACGGGGCGATCAATGCGATCTGCGTGCCGGACTTCGACCGCGCACGAGCCGCCGCCCGCGCTGCTGACCAGGCGCGCGCCCGCGGTGAGGACCGGCCGCTGCTCGGCATTCCGGTGACGGTCAAGGAGGCTTACAACATCGCCGGACTGCCCACGAGTTGGGGCATGCCGTTGCACCGGAACTACCGGCCGGCCGAGGACGCGGTACAGGTGTCGAGGCTCAAGGCCGCAGGCGCGGTGGTGCTCGGCAAGACCAATGTGCCCTTCGGGCTGCAAGACATCCAGAGCTTCAACGAGATCCACGGCACCACCAACAATCCCTGGGATCACGAACGCACGTCGGGCGGATCCTCCGGCGGATCAGCGGCGGCCCTGGCATCCGGATTCGGTGCGCTGTCCATCGGTTCCGACCTCGCCGGTTCGCTGCGCACCCCCGCGCATTTCTGCGGCGTCTTCGGGCACAAGCCGACACTCGGACTGGCGGCGACCCGTGGCATGACCGTGCCGCCGGCACCGCCCTTGCCGACCGAACCCGACCTGGTCGTCGTCGGTCCGATGGCGCGCAGTGCCCGCGACCTCATGCTCCTGCTCGACGTCATGGCGGGACCGGACCCGTTGACGTTCGGTGTGGCGTACGACGTGACGCTGCCGCCCGCGCGCCACGAACGGCTCCGCGACTACCGGGTCCTGGTCCTCGACGAACATCCGCTGCTTCCGACGGGGTCCGCGGTGCGGGCGGGTGTGAACCGGGTGGCCGACGCGCTCGCCGACGGCGGCGCCCGCGTCGAACGGCACAGTGCGCTGTTGCCCGATCTGACCGAAGCCGCGTTGATCTACACGCAGTTGCTGTTCTCCAGCTCCGTCGCCCGCTTTCCCGTCGAAGCGTACGAGCAGTTGCAGACCCGCGCCGCCGGACTGGATGCGGACGACCGGAGTCTCGACGCGACGCGGCTGCGCGCCATGGTCTTCAGCCATCGCGACTGGATCGAGGCGAACTACCGTCGCGAGCTCCACCGCCACGGCTGGCGGCAGTTCTTCGCCGAGTTCGACGCCGTGGTGTGTCCCGTCACGCCCACGCCCGCGTTCCCGCACGACCACGACCCCGATCCGAGGGAACGCCGGATCGACATCGACGGTGTGGAGCACCCGTACTTCGACCAGCTCGCCTGGGCCGGTGTGGCCACCATGCCCGGCCTGCCCGCCACCGCCGTGCCCGCGGGCCGGTCCCCCGAGGGCCTGCCGGTGGGGGTGCAGCTCATCGGTCCGATGTTCGAGGACCGCACCCCGCTGCGGCTGGCCGAACTGCTGGAACAGCGGATGGGCGGCTTCCAGCCACCCCAGTAGGGCCTCCACCCGTCCTCCAGGGACCTGGTCCGGTCAGGGAGCGGGCTCGGCTCGGCGGAGGGCGCGGAACACCTCCGGGGTCGTCCACCCGCGCAACGTGGCGTGAACCGTCGAGCGGAAGGCGGTCTCGGCCGTGACGGCGTCGAGGGCCCCGGCCAGTTCGAGGGTCACGAGCCCGTGCAGGGTCCCCCAGATCGACACCGCGATCGACGTCGTTTCGCCGGCGAGGACGGAGGCGGTCACGGCGCGGTCGATCGCCGTGAGGAGCGGACGGATCGGGTCCGCGGCACCGACCGCTCCCGACGGGTCGAAGGACTGCACGCCGCCGAACAGCACCGTGTACAGGTGGCTGTTCCCGCGCCCCCAACGACGGTAGGCGACGGCCAGTGCGTAGAGGTCGGCGAGGGGGTCCGCGGAGGGGCGCACCGTCGCCAGGTCCTGGAACAGGCCGGCGACGGCCCGGTCGCGCACCGCGCCGATCAGTCCGTCCTTGCCGCCGAACAACGAGTACACCGCCGTCGTCGACGCCTCCGCAGCAGCGGCCACGGCGCGGACCGTCACCGATTCCCGCGGACGGGTGGCGAGCAACTCGGTCGCGCACGCCACGAGTCGCTCCCCGACAGCCTCGTCGTTCGTTCTGGGCCTCCCCATGACCAGCAGCCTACCGTCTTTGGTAACGTCGTTTTGAAACGGCGTTCTGAAACTGTCGGAGGTTCACCATGCCCACGTCCGCCATGCGTCCGGTCCGCTTCGCCGGACGCTTACTGCTGGCCCTGGTCGCCGTCACGGCGCTCGTCGTCGTCTTCCTCGCGCTGATCGCCCTCACGGACGGAGCGGGCTCGGGGCTCGCCGCATGGCTGACGACCCTCGGATCGGGGTCCGCCCTCGCCGTGTGGCGGGGGTGGCACCGCGCTTGGCCGGCGCGGCTGGTGCCGTTCCTGCCGGTGCTGGTCGCTGCGGCGTTGACGGCATCCGTCTGCGTCCCGACCGTGTCGACGACCCGGCGGTACCCGCCCGCCCTGCCCTTCGTCACCACACAGCACTGGGACCTGGCCACCGGCAGCCGGGTGGCGGTGTACCACTACCCGCCCGCGAACGCCGGCGCCCGGCAGCCCGTCCCGCTGGTGTACGTGGGCGGCGGACCGGTCCGCGGCATCTCGGTCATCGACCACCGGTTCCTCCAACTCCTGGCGCGCCAGGGCTACGACGTCTAGGCCTACGAGCAGGCCGGCGGCGGACGAAGCGAGTTGCTCCCCATGGGGCAGTACACGATCTCCCGGTCCGTCCGCGACCTCGCCGCCTTCGCCGACCGGCTGGACGAGGGCAAGGTGGACGTCCTCGGATTCTCCGCGGGCGGGGCCGTGCTCACCCGGGCCCTGGCCGACCCGCGGGTGGCCGCACGCCTGCACCGGGCGATCATCGCCGAGCCCGGTCCCATGGACGGTCCCACCGCGCGCATCAACGGGCACAAGGGCCGTACCTCCGCACGTGACCTGGCGCCCGCTGTCTCCGGACCGCGATCGACACGCGTTCCCCGCTACGCCGTGGCGTTCGGCTTCATGCGACTCGGTCTCCTCACCCCCGACACCGGGCTGATCGGACAGGCCGAAGGTGACAACGCCTTCACCGCCGCGGACCTCGGCAGCGACACCGCGTCCGCCTACTGCGCACGCGACGCGCACCGCATCCCCGCCGAGGACACCGCACGGAACTTCTCCTTCAGCCCCGCGGCCAGCCTCCGCGTCCAGCAGACGATCAGGGACTCGCCGTCGGTCGCCCCGGGGCTGCGGCGCTCCCGGGTCCCGGCGATGCTGATGATCGCCGAGTGCTCCTCCCAGGTCCGTCAGTGGGCGACCGCGGTCCTCGCCGAGGCTCCCGCCGTCCAGCGCACTCAGTACATGCCCCGAGTCGGGCACCGCATCTGGAACGGCCTGGACGACAACAACGACCGGGCCGCCGCTGTCATCACTGCGTTCCTCCAGGACGAGCCGGCGCCCCTGCCGGACCACCCGACCCGCGAGCAGATCCCCACGTTCCTGCGCGACCGCGAATGATCACTCCGTGCGGGTGCGCGTCGGTTGCCCGCGCAGTTCCCCGCGCCCCTACGGTGCGCTTGCGCCCGGGTGCGCTGCCACGCACAGGTGCGTCCCGCTGTCGCGCAGTTCCCCGCGCCCCTGTCGGTGCGCCCCAGTCGGCGTGCGCTGCTCCTGTGCGGGTGCGCTGTGGTCTCGCGCAGTTCCCCGCGCCCCTGAGGGGGCACGCCTCGCCGTCGCACATCCGCCCGCCCGCCAGGGCGTACCCCCACAAGACGCCGCCCGCCCACCCGGGCGTACCCAGGGGGCGCGGGGAACCGCGCGAGCAACCACGACGCACCCGCACAGGAGCAGCGCACGCTCGCCCAGGACGCACCGACAGGGGCGCGGGGAACTGCGCGAGCAACCACAGCGCACCCGCAGGGACACCGCGGGCAACCCGCTACGGACCCGCAGGAAGAGCGAACGCGCCGCCGGAACCGAAGACGAGCCGCGCAAAGTTCGCGGCAATGCGCTCGTGCCCCGCCGCATCCGGATGCAGCCGGTCGGGCAACGGCAACTCGACGTGGTCCGCCTCACCGTAGAGGTCCCGACCGTCGAGGTAGTACAGGTGAGGATCCTCAGCACCCCGCTCCGCGACGACCCGAGCAAGCACCTCACGGATGACACCGAGCGTCAACCGCCCCGCAGCGCGTTCGGCCGGGTCACCCGAAGCCCGGAACCGCACCGCGCCGTCGGCCCCGAAGTCGTACACCAGCGGCCCGGGCGTGTCCTCGTGGATCGGGCACAGGACGGCGGAGACGACCAACAGGGGCGTGGTCGGGTGCCCTTCGCGCAGGGTGTCCAGGAAGCCGTGGACGGCCGGAGTGAAGGCGCGCAGGCGCATCGCGTCCGTGTTGACGAGGTTGATGCCGATCTTGACGCTGATCAGGTCCGCGGGCGCGTCCCGCATCGCGCGGGCGGTGAAGGGGTCGAGCAGCGCACTGCCGCTGAAACCCAGGTTGACGAGTTCCACGCCGCCCCGGGCGGCGGCCAGGGCCGGCCAGATGGCGGTCGGACGGGTGGCGCTCGATCCGTGGCTGATGGAGCTGCCGTGGTGCAGCCACACCCGGCGCCCACCGGCCGGGGCCGGTTCGACGGGGGCGTCGGTGCGCAGCGCGATCAGCTCGGTGACCTCGTTGTGGGGGAGCCAGACCTCGATGTCCTTGGTGCCCGGGGTCAGTCCGACGAACCGGGCGGTGCCGGGTGGCCCCTCGGCCAGTTCGACGGACCCGGTGGCCGGGTCGACCGTGCGGACCCGGCCACCGGGCACCGTGGCCCGACCCGCGGGGCGACCGTCGACCAGGAGGTCGTACACGCCGTCCGCGGGCGTCGGGAGCCCGCGGTAGGCGCGTTTGGTGGGGAGGGCGTCCAGCTCGACGGTGGTGGCCCGGGTGCGGAACACCAGCCGCACGCCGGACGGTTGGGCCTCGGCGACGGCCAGTTGTTCGTCGGGGATCTGCCGGCGGGCCGCAGCGGGCAGTCGGTGCGGCAACAGTCCGTGCACCGTGCGCTCCACGTCGAGGGCGCCGCGCAGCAGGTCCGCGGTGACGGGGGTGGTGATCAGGTCGTGCTCGTGGTCCATTGACTCGGTCAGCCCGTTCGATCGCAGGGTCGGGTGAGGGGCGGGGAGCAGCGGCGGCTCAGCACGCGGCCCGGCCGCGCAGCAGGGTGTCGAGGGAGTCCACGATCCAGGTCCAGGACTGCTGCGGGTCGACGTCGGTGTGGCTGAAGCTGCCACTGGCCTCCAGGCTGATGTAGCCGTGGAAGACGCTGCCCAGCATCCGTACCGCGTGGGTCTCGTCCTCTTCCGCCAGGTCGTAGCCCCGCAGGATCGCCCGTGTCATCTGCGCGTGCCGCACACCGGCACTGGCCGCCGCCGTCTCGGGGTCGAGCCTGAGACGGGCGGCGGCGTAACGGCCGGGGTGCTCCGCGGCGTAGCCGCGGTAGGCGTCCGCGAACGCGGCGAGCGCGTCCTTGCCGGCCCGGCCGGCCAGGGCGGCGGCGACCCGGTCGGCGAGTTCTTCGAGTGCGAACAGGGCGATCCGGGTCTTGAGGTCCTGGGAGTTCTTCAGGTGTGAGTACAGACTCGCCACCTTGACGTCGAACTGGCGGGCGAGCGCGGAGACCGTCACCTGGTCGAAGCCGACCTCGTCGGCCAGTTCCGCCCCCGCGCGCGTCAGTCGTTCCAGGGTGACCCCTGCTCGAACCATTACCGTCCTCCCATTTGGCGATTACTGTTATGCATTTGCCTAAAAGGTGTAGGCAAATGAGCCTATCGCCAAGAGGCGGGTCAAGCCAGCGGACGGCCTGTCGAGTGGCCTTGTCTCAGACGGCTTCCGCGACTCCGACGGTGCCCGCGGTCTCGGCCCTCGTCTCGGCCCTGGCCCCGGCTGCGGCCCCGGCCTCGACGGCGGCCGTTGCGGGCGCGTAGTCGCGCAGTACGCGACGGGCCACCGAGGTGATGTGCAGTTCGTCCGGGCCGTCCAGGATGCGGGCGGCCCGCCCGGTGCGCAGCAGTGCGGGCAGCGCACTGTCCGGCCCCAGCCCCGCGGCGCCGTGCACCTGGATGGCGGCGTCCGTCACCTGCTGGAGCATCCGGGCCGCCGCCACCTTGGCGAGTCCGACCTCGGTGCGGGCGTCCCGCCCGGCGTCGATCAGCGCCACCGCCTCGTGTACCAGGGGACGGGTCGTGCGCAGGGCGAGCAGTGCGTCGAACACGTGCTGCTGGACGAGTTGGTGCCCGGCATGCGGACCCCGTGACCCGGTCCGGGTGACGGCCCGCTCGCACATCAGGTCGAAGGCTCGCTGAGCTTGGCCCAGCCACCTCAAACATCGCAGGGTGCGCCCGAGTTGGAGCCGTTCCCCCGCAATGGCGAGGGCCTGCCCCGGCGCCCCGATCACATGGTCGGCGGGCACGGTGACCCCGTCGAGGGCGATCTCCCCCTGCCCCGCCGCGCCGAGCACGGTCAGCTCCCGGACCTTCCGGAAACCCGGGGCGGTGGTGGGCACCAGGAGCAGGGAGAGGCCGTCGCGGTCGCCCGGTGCCCCGTCGGTGCGGGCGAGGACGGTGACCAGGTCCGCGTGCTGGACCCCGGTGACGAACCACTTGCGGCCGGTGACCCGCCAACTCCCGTCCCCCTGCTGCTCCGCACGCGTACCGGTGCCGAACGGGTCGGTTCCCGGGACCTCCGGCTCCGTCATCGCGTACGCACTGCGCAGTTCCCCGGCCACCAGTCGTTTCAGATAGCGGTCCCGGAGGGCGGGTGCCCCGTGTCGGGTCAGCATGCGCACGTCCAGCAGGGTGGCGGAGCCCAGAGCGGCCGGGCCGTGGTCGCTGGCACCCTCCGCCTCCGCCCACTGCGCGTACCGGCCGAACGCCAGCCCGCCGCCGCCGAGTTCCTCCGGCAGGGGCAACGCCCACAGTCCCGACTCCCGGGCCGCCTGGCGCAATTGCGCCAACGCGGCCGTGGCGGCGGGCCCGCCCGTGTCCAGTACGGGTTCCTGGGGGATCACCTGCATGCGGACGAACCGGTCGATCTCCTCCCGCACGTGGGTCACATCACGGGGGGAATGCGGGTAATTGACGCTTGTACGGTCTTGACTCGCCATGTCTTTCCTCTACCTGCCGGGAACCTTGGGGAACGTCTGTCCGACTGTCTCTCCGTGGAACGGGTCGGGCGCGAGCCCCGCCGAGTTCCCCGCGATCGACACGACCTCGGGCACGGCCGTCGCCGCGCCCGGAGAGGAGAGACATGGCCTCACGCGTCACCACGAGGGTGGGCAAGCCACTCGACGCGCTCCGCTTCGACACCTCGGGGCCGCCGCAGATCATGGACGTCGTCGCCGACCACCTGCGTCGCCTCGGCGCCCACGCCGACCCCTCCGGGCCGTGGGACACGGCGAGCGGCCGGGTGGTGCTGTCGGGTGACGGCTTCGCCCCGGTCCTCGCCCGCGCGCTGTGGGCCGCGCCCGACAGCGGACTCGTCGACGAGGCCACCGTCCAGGCGGCCACCGGAGTGATGGCCGTGCACGGCCGTCGCGATGGGACCCCGCGCGGACTGGCCGTCGACTGGCTGGCCACGGTGACCGGCGTCCTCACCGTCCAAGGGCTCCTCGCCACGATGCTCGGCCAGGTCCGGGGCGGCACGGCCGACCGGGTCACCACCTGCGCCGACCGGGCCGGCCTGCTCACCGTCTCCCAGTACCTCGCAGCAGCCGACGTGGAGGAGGAGGAAGCCACCGAACTCTCCCCGGGCGGACCGCCGTTCACCTCCGAAGACGGTGTCCTCTTCGAGCTGGAAACCCTGGACCCCGGTGCCTGGGCCGCCTTCTGGCGGGCGCTCGAAGCCCCCGGTGACGCGATCCGTGCGGGCTGGCGGCCCTTCCAGTTCCGCTACGCCACCGCCTGCGCGCCCTTCCCGCAGGCCCTGCACGCCACCACCCGGGCCCACGGCTTCGACGGGATACGCAGGGCCGCCGCCCTCGCCGGAGCGGACGTCTGTCGGCTGCGCACGCTCAAGGAACGGGCCGCGGAACACGACGGAGCCGACCCGTGGAAGCTCACCCCGCTCGCGGCGGGCGGCCCCCGTGACACCGGGAGCCCCACTCCCGAGCGACCGTTGGCCGGGATCACCGTGCTGGAGGCGGGCCGCAGGATACAAGCCCCGCTCACCGCACACCTGTTGGGCCTCCTGGGCGCCGAGGTCATCCGGATCGAACCCCCGGGCGGCGACCCGCTGCGCGGCATGCCCCCGGCTTGCTCCGGGATCTCCGCCCGCTGGCTCGCCCTCAACCGGGGCAAGCAGGCCGTCGAGATCGACATCAAGGACCCGGCCGACCGGCTGCGGCTGCGGGACCTGGCGTCCCGGGCGGACGTCTTCCTGCACAACTGGGCCCCCGGCAAGGCGGCCCAACTCGGCCTGGACTCAGACGACCTGAGCCGGGCCAACCCCGCGCTCGTGTACGCGTACACCGGTGGGTGGGCGGACCGTGTCGACGACCCGCCGATGGGCACCGACTTCATGGTCCAGGCCCGGACCGGGGTCGGCGAGGCGGTACGTCCCGAGGGCGAGGCTCCAGCTCCCAGCCTGATGACCCTGCTCGACGTGCTCGGCGGCCTCCAGGGCACCGAAGCGGTCCTCGCCGGCCTGCTGATGCGCGAGCGCACCGGTCGGGGCGTGCGCGTGGACTCCTCCCTCCTCGGTGCGGCCGACACCCTGACCGCCCCCGCCCTGCGCCGGGCGGCCGAAGGCGGCGACCCCCGGCAGCCGGAGGGCTTCCGCCGCCCCCTGCCCACCGCGGACGGCTGGGTCGCCCCGAGCGACGACAGCGCAGCCGCCGCGGCCGGGCACGACCTGACCGGGCTCACCACGGACGACGCCCTGAACCGGCTGCGCGCGCAGGGTCTGACCGCCGCGCGGGTCACCACTGACCTCGCCGACCTGCGCGACGACCCCCGCTTCCCCGGCTCGATCGGCCGAGACGCGCACGGCGCCCCCACCGTTCCCGAACCCTGGAGCTTCGCATGAGCATCGAAATGCACGATCTGCTGCCCGCCGAACTCCGCCGGTCCTGGGCGACCGACGGGACGACACCCGACCTCGATCTGTACAGCCTCTTCCGGGCCCGGATGATCGCCGACCCGCACCGCACCGCCGTCATCGACGGCAAGGGAAAGTTCTGTTACACCGCACTCGACCGCAAGGTGCGATGTCTGGCCGCCGGCCTCAGAGACCTGGGCATAGGCCCGGGCGACGTGGTCGGCGTCCAGCTGCCCAACCACCGCACCGCGGTCATCGCCGACCTGGCGCTCGCCGCCCTCGGCGCGGTGGCCCTGCCCTTCCCGGTGGGCCGTGGCAGCCGTGAGGCGGAGTCCCTGTTGCGGCGCGCGCAGGCCGTGGCCGTCATCGCGGCCACCGAGCACCGGGGCGCCCAGCACGCCGCGGACCTGCACGCCCTCGCCGCCGAACTCCCCGCCCTGCGCCACGTCATCGCCGCGGGAACGGGCACCGCCCCCGAGGGGACGATCCCCCTGTCGCAGCTGACCCGGTTCGACGCCACCGGATTCGTCCCGTACCGGCCCGACCCCGACAGCGCGGCCCGCATCCTGGTCTCGTCCGGTTCCGAGGCCGAGCCCAAGATGATCGCCTACTCGGCCAACGCCCTCGCGGGCGGGCGCGGCAACTTCCTCGCCTCGCTCATCCCCGGTGACACCCCGCCGCGTTGCCTGTTCCTGGTGCCACTGGCCTCCGCCTTCGGCTCCAACGGCACCGCCGTCACCCTGGCCCGCCACGGCGGCACCCTGGTGCTGATGGACCACTTCACCCCCGAAGCCGCCCTCGCGGCGATCCGGGAGCACCGGCCGACGCACGTGCTCGGCGTCCCCACCATCGTCCGGATGATGCTCGACCGCCTGGAGGGCGAGACGGCCGGCGCCGACGCGACGGACGGCGAGCCGCTGCCCGCGCCGACGGCGCTCATCCTCGGCGGCGCCCCGCTCGACGAGCCGACCGCCGCCGCGGCGGCCGAGGCGTTCGGCTGCGCGGTCGTCAACCTCTACGGCTCCGCGGACGGCGTCAACTGCCACACCGGTCTGGCGCAGCGCACCCCGCCCACCAACGCCTCCGGCGTGGTCGCCGGGCGCCCCGACCCCCGGGTCGCCGACATCCACGTCACGGACCCCGACACCCACGAGCCGCTGCCCGACGGCTCGACCGGGGAGATCGTCGCCCGTGGGCCGATGACCCCGCTGTGCTACGTGGGGTCACCGGAGCTGAACGCCCGCTACCGCACCGCCGACGGCTGGGTGCGCACCGGTGACCTCGGCTTCCTGGACGAACAGGGCGTGCTGCACGTCGTCGGACGGCTGAAGGACGTCGTCATCCGGGGCGGCGCCAACATCAGCCCTGCCGAGGTCGAACGCGAACTGCACTCCCACCCGCAGGTGCGCGACGTGGTGTGCGTGGGCGTGCCCGATCCGCTGATGGGCGAGCGCCTCGCGGTGTGCGTGGTGCCCCGCCCGGGCCAGCACCCCACCCTCGACTCCCTCACCGACCACCTGGCCCGGTTGAACGTCGACAAGCGCAAGTTCCCCGAGCGGCTGCTCGTCGTCGAGGAGCTGCCGCTGACCCCGGCAGGCAAACCCGACCGGGCGACCTTGCGCGAGCGCGCCAGCATCGGCGCCTCGGCGGTCCGTTCGAGCTCGCCCCTGGTCCGCGCCGGCTGACCCGGACGGCTCGCCGCCTTCCACTCCGCCGCACCCGGCCGCGCAGACGCGCGCGGCCGGGTGCGGCCGTTGCGGCTCAGGAGGCGTCCACGGCCTTCTTCCAGTCGGCCGCCGCGTCCCGGTACACCTTCAACAGGTCGAGGTCCCCGTCCGGGTAGTTGGCGATGTCCACCTGACGCGCACCCGAGCCGGGCAGCACCTCACCGCTGGACATGTGGGCGTTGCCGAGCACCAGATCGGGCTTCTTCGCCGACAGGTCGGCGAGCTGCTTCGGGGAGACCGCCTCGGGCCCGTACGTGCCGACCGTGTCGGCGCCGGCCATCTTCGCCGCCCAGGTGGTGAACACCTGGCTGACCACGGTCGGCCGCTTCCCGCCCGGCCAACCGGCCTTGAGGTCCTTGCCGAGCCGCGCGTACTCGGTGTCGAACTCCTCGTTCCAGGTGGCGCCCGCGCTCTCGGTACCGAACAGCCCGGCCAACCGCTCGACCTCGGCCCGCACCTTGGCCGCGTCGTTGTCGAGCCCCACCTCGATGAGCTTGGCCTTGGACCCCGCGGCCTCCTTGATCTTCTCCGCATACGGTTCGAAGGCCGCGTACAGCACGAAGTCCGCCGATGCGACCGTCGTCAGGTCCGAGGGCTTGGGGTCGTAGTCGGGCGCGTGGCCCACCGAATGGGGCACCAGCACCTTGACGTCTTCGGCGCCGGCCGCCTTGGCGAAGGCACCCTCCCAGGTGGTGGTCGCCACCACCTTCGCGCCGCCCCCACCGCCTCCACCGCTCCCGTCAGTCTCGGAGTCCTCGCCGCAGCCGGTGACCAGGGCGAGGACGGCGCTGAGTGCGAGGAGGGGGCTCAGGACGCGGAAGGCCCTGCCGGAACGGACGGAACCGCCGACGCGTTCGGGGCGCCCGGCAGCGGCAGAACCGACGTCTCGGGCTGCGAGGGCGTCGGGGCCTGCGGGGCCTGCGGGGATACGGACTCGGGTGAGCGCCATGAGCGGCTGCTCCGTTCGGGTAGGAGTTGGACGGCGAGGACGACGGCCCCCGCGGTCAGGACGAGGACCGGGCCGGGAGGCCAGTCCAGCCAGAGGGCCAGGAGGAACCCCGTCACGTTGACGGTGACGCCGATCGCCATCGCCCACAGCACGATCGACTTCAGGGACTTGCCCAGCCGGTGCGCGGCGAGTGCGGGCAGCAGGGTGAGGGCGTCGACCAGCAGGGCGCCGGTGAGGGTGATCGCGCCGGCGACCGACACCGCCACCAGGACCAGCAGGACCAGGGTCAGGGACCCCACCGCAACCCCCGAGCACTGGGCGAGTTCACGGTCGTGGAGCAGTAGCGCCAGGTCCCTGCGGCGCCACCAGAACAGTGCGGGCACCACCACGGCGAGCGAGCCGAGGACGACCAGGTCGATCGTGCCCACGGACAGGATGGAACCCCAGAGCAGACTGAAGGCGCCCGAGGCGTTGACACCGGAGACGGCGAGCAGCAGCAGGGCCGCCGCGATCGCCAGGCTCATCAACAGGCCCATCGCACCGGACAGTCCGCTCGGCGTGCGGGCCAGCGGGGTCACCGCCGCACCCGACAGGGCGCAGGCCACCAGGGCGCACACCATGGGGTCGAGTCCGGTCATCAGCCCGACGGCGATGCCGAGCAGTGCGACGTGCATCATCGCGAACCGCACTGGCATGATGTCGAGGCCCACGATGATCACACCGATCACCGGCAGCCCGACGGACGCCAACAGCAGCGCGAACCCGGCCCGTTGCACGGGGACCAGTTGGAGCAGGGCGCCCACGTCGGCGGCGAGGTTCACCGGACCTCCCGCAGCTGTCCGGCCGCCATCTCCAACACCCGGTCGCAGCGCGCGGCCAGGGTCCGGTCGTGGGTCACCACGACCAGCGTCACGGGCAGCGAGGTGAGGACGTCCGCGGCCTCTTCCTGGCCGTCGAAGTCGAGGGCGGCGGTGGGTTCGTCGGCCAGCAGCACCTGGGCACCGGCGGCCACGCATCCGATGGCCCGGGCCAGGTACATCCGCTGCAACTGGCCGCCCGACAGGGTGTGCAGGGGGCGCCCGACGAGTGCGCCGACACCGAGCCGTCGGGCGCCGTCCGCGGCGTCGTCGGGGGCTTCGCTGCTGGCGAGGAGTTCCTCGCCGAGCAGGGGGAAGCGGCCGGCGGCGGGCTTCTGCGGAATCCAGGCGCAGGTGCGTCGACGCCAACTCCAGTCGGCCGCGCTCTGGGTGCTCCGCCCGCCGACCAGGACCGTTCCGCTCACCTGGCGGTGCAGGCCGAGGACGGCCCGCAACAGGGTCGTCTTCCCCGAACCGTTGGTGCCGGTCAGTGCCACGCGTTCACCTGCCGCGATCTCCAGATCGACGCCCGTCACCGCCTCGACGCGGCCGTGACGGCATGTCACTTTTTGCATGCGCACATCAAGTCCGCCCATCCTCTGCCCTTTCACGTTCCCCACCCGGGGTGGGGAGGACTTCGCCACACTCACCCGCAGTAGTCGGATCGCCGGGGAGGGAAGTTCCCGCCAACCGGCGAAAAATGTCTTCGGTGATCGTCCAACGGCCCGTGCGCCGTCCGGTCACGGTCGCCCCCGCCCGGCCGTCCGGAGGGTGCGCCGGGGCCTGAACACGACCTCCGGATGCTCGTCGCGCCCGGGGGAGCACTACGGAATGTGATCACCCTCGATCCGAGAGCGACCTCGTCAACGGGCCCCTTGACGTGCCCTTCGGCGCCGCGGTGCACCAGACCCCGGCCGTCCGCGCACACCGACGAGCGCCCTGCGTCGGACGATTCCGAGGCGGGCGGGGCGGAACGGGACCGCGGCGCCAGGCCGGGCCCGGTCAGTGGGTCAGCGAGTCAGCGGGCGCCGGCTCCGGGTGCCGTGCGACAGGGGGGAAGCGGCCCGCAGCCGCATTCCGTTGCCCACCACCAGCAGCGTGCTGACCGCCATCGCAGCCGTGGCGACCACCGGATGGAGCAGCCCCAACGCCGCCGCCGGCACCGTGACGACCGTATGACCGAACGCCCAGACCAGATTGGTCTGGATCGCGGCGTGCGCGTCCCGCACGAGCCGCACCGCGTCCGGCACCGTCTCGATCCCGCCGCCGGGCAGCGTGACGTGGGCCGGGCCGTCCGCCCTGGTGGAAGCCCTGGGCGAAGCTCCGTTCGAGGTCCCGTTCGGAGCCCCGTTCGAGGTCCCGGTGTCGCCCAGGGCGATGCCCAGGTCCGCGGCCCGCAGCGCGTCCGCGTCCCGCCTCGGGTCACCGACGAAGGCGACCCGACGCCCCTCGGACCGGAGCCCTCGCACCAGTTCGGCCCTGTCCGCGGCGGAACACCCGGAGTGCACCGTCGTGACGCCGAGGTCCGCGGCCGTCCTGCGCGCCACCTCCGCGTCCTCCCCGGTGACCAGCACCGGCTCCATGCCGAGGCGCCGCAACCGGTCGACCGCCCGGAAGCTCCCCGTCCGCACCGACGTCCCGGCGCCCCCCGCGGCCGGGGCCGGCTCGTCGACGAGCACCCCGCTCCCGTCCAGGACGACCGTGTCCACGTCCCGCAGTGACTCCAGGTCGACCGGGTCCCGCAACACGACCTCCAGGCGCGCCGCCCGGTCGGTCGCCGCCAACAGCGCCACCGGCCCCGCCAGGGCCAGCGCGGACGGGCAGCCCACCGCCAACACCGCCACCGCCGCGGCGATCGCCTCCTCGGCGTCCGCTCCGCTCCCGAGCCAGAAGCCCAGCGTGCCCGTCGCCAGCGCCAGCACCACGGGCACCAAGGCCCGGGCCACCCGTTCCGCCAGCCGCGGTACGGAGTCCGCTGCGTCCCCGCGGGGCGGCTGGGCGGCGCCGCCCCGGGCCCGCTCCTCCAGGAGCCGTCCGGACAGTGCGGCCAGCGGCACCCCCACGGTCACCGCGAGGTACAGCGCCGCGGTGCGCCCGTCCTCGGGGGGTGCGAGGGCGAACGGCACCCGGGTGTCCGGCCGTCCGGCACCGCCCAGGAACAGTGCGTACGCCGACCAGCCGAAGGAGGCGACCACGGCCAGCGACACCAGGGCGTCCAACGCGGCCACCGACCGTCGCGGCGCGCGCACCGCGGCCAGGTGGAACGGCGCGGCTCCCCAGACGGCCACGGGTGCGGCGAGCACGAAGCACAGCCACTGCCAGTTCCGGAACTGGAGGACGGGCAGCATCGTCATGAGCAGGACCGGCACCGACAACCACACCGTGACCAACAGCCGTTGCTGCTCGACCTCCGCCGGGTCCGGCCGACCCGAGCCGGCCGGGCCGGACCGGTCGCGGGGCAACTCGGCGGTGTACCCCAGGCGTGCGACGGCGGCCATCAGATCGGCGGGCGTGACCTCCGGGGGATGGGAGATCCGCGCCCGCCCGGTGGCCAGGTTCACCGTGGCGCTGACCCCGTCCAGCTTCGCGAGGCGCTTCTCCACCCGGCCCACGCACGCGGCGCAGGTCATGCCGCCGACGATCAGGACGGTGGTGCCCGGCGCCGGGGCGGTGGTACCCGTCGCCATCAGTGCCCGCCGGAGTGGGGGTCGCCGTACGGGTCGGAGCCGCCTCCGGTCGGGGTGGGCTCCTCGCCGTAGGGGTCACCGCCGCCCGGACCGGTTTCGACCCCGCCGGAGCCGGCCGGCTCTTCCCCGTGCGTGCCGGAGTCGTCGGAGTGGACCCAGGGAGCGACGGGGCCCACCACGGATCCGACGGCGTACGAGGCGGTGAACACCGCGCCGAGCAGCATCAGGAACGCGAGGAGCTTCCGGGGGGGCACCCAACTGCGGGGGCCCTCCGAGGAACGGGGGTCGGCCATCGCCACTCCAGGGACGGGACCGCACACGGGTCAGCACGGTGCGGTGACAGGGACATGTGGGGGGTGAGAAAGGGGCGTGCGGGGGAGAGGGGAGCGGGGCCGGTGCGCCGTGCGCACGGACCGCCCGCACATGCTGGCACGGCCGGGGACCGGATGCCGCCCGGCGTCGCCCTTTCCCGGGCGTGACGATTGTCGCCGGCCGGCCCGGGAACCCGCGGGCCCGTCGCTGCGACCACCTGGAGATGGGGCGCGGGTCCCCGTCGCCCTCTGCGCGCCCGGTGATGGTGCCCGCAGGGCGCTCGGAAACTCCGTCCCTTTCAGGTCGACTTGGCGCGAGCAATCCCGAAGCGATTGGTCTGTACCAGAGTGGTGCCGGAGTGTCCGGACGGGGAGTGGCGGGGTGGCGGGGGACTCCGGGGCTCCGGTTCCGTTCCTTCGCGGGTGGTCGGCTTCGATGCCCGCTGGCCTGCCCCGAGGGGCGTGCGTCCACGTCCGGAACTCCTTCCGGCCGCGGAGCTGACGGGGCGGTGGAATCGTCCGCTCCGTTCCGGTCGGCTCGCGTCCGGATGCGGCGGTCGGGGTGCCCGCCCGTCCGCGCGGGTGTGCGGGGGCGAACGGAGCGGGCCCGGGGTGGCCGGAACGGGCCGGTGTGCGCGAGGGGCCGTCACGATCCCTTCGCACGGTGTTCATCCAGTGGTGGACGTGTCGCCGAACTCCCGGAATCGACACCGTGTCGACACGACTGGTTCGCACGCCCGTCGCGCTGGCGCTGTGTCATGTCCTCATGGGAAAAGGCGAGGTGGGCTCCCTGACGGTCCGTTCGGCCCTGCTGTCACCGGGTTCCGGGGTGGCCCCCCGGGGGTGGGTGGTCCACCTCCCCGCACCCCCCGGACCGGACTGCATGCCATATACATGAATAGGTGGGGGAGTGCCCGGTAATGCCGCGACTGTCCCGGTGCGGGGTGTGCCTTGCAGGGGCCGCGGACACTTGCGTGTGGGATGTGCCCCGCTGGTACAGTGTGTGATCTTCATAGTGGGCTGACGGCGCGTTGGAGCGCCAGGGGGAAAGTCAGCCGAACGGGCCCCGTCCCGGAGGAACGTTCTCCGGCCTGGACGGCACGGCCCGCGGCCCCATGGGCTGCGGGGGTGCCCCGGGCGGAGGAGACAGCGACCGCTTCCCCCGGGATGCCACTCGAAGAGAGTCTCATGACGTCATTTGTGCAGGACCCGTTCTTCTGGGTCCTGGTCGCCGTGGTACTGGCCGCCTTCGGCGGGGTGGTACGCGCACGGCAAACCAACATCGGTCTGCGCAGACGCAACGCGAACCTCGTTGCCGAGAACGAGGCGTTGCTCCAGCAGCGCAACGAACTCGGCGCGGCGCACAGCGGCCTGCGCAACCAGCACATCAGCGAACTCGCGGAGGTCCGCAAGGACGCGGAGGAGGAGACCAAGGCGGTACTGAAGGCGGCGATGCGCACCCTCCAGGGGCTCGCCGACGAACAGCAGATCGTCATCGACAAGGTTCAGAAGAAGTACGGCGACGACCCCGGGATGCTCGCCGACCTGATGGCGATCGACCACACCAACAGCCAGTTCGGGCGCCGCGCCCAGGGCATCGCCGTGCTCTGCGGAGGCTGGCTGGGACGCCGCGAGACGGTCGCTTCCGTCTACGACGTGGCCCGCAGCGCGCAGGGGCGAATACGCCAGTTCGACCGAGTGCAGATCCACGCCCAGGCGAACTTCTCCCTGGTCAGCAAGGTCGTCGAGCCGGTGGCCGTCGTCCTCGCCGAACTGCTCGCCAACGCCACCAACTACTCCGCCCCGGGCGCCCCCGTCGAGATCAACATCCAAGCGGTGCCCAAGGGCGTGTGCCTCATCGTCGACGACGCCGGCCTCGGCATGGGGCAGGAGGAGAAGGACCGGGCGTCCGCCCTCCTCTCCCCCCGGGAGCCCATCCACATCTCCGGCCTCGGCAACCCGCCCCAGTTCGGGTTCGCGGTCTCCGGCATGCTCGCCTCCCGCTACGGGTTCAAGGTCTCCGTCGACTCGGTGTCCCCCTACGGAGGTGTCCGCGCGGTGATCCTTCTCCCCGACGAACTCCTCACCAGCGACGTGCCGTCCCCCGCGGTGGACGCCGACCACGGTCTGAGGGACAGCGTTCCCGTCATCCGGCAGCGCCGGGCCGGCACCGAGGGCCGGTCCGCGCAGCCCACCCCGCTCTTCGCCGCGCTACCCGGCTCCGAAGCGGTGCCCACGGTGCGCGGCACCACCGCCGGTGGTCTGCCCAAGCGCCGCCGCCAGCGTTCCGTCGCGGTGGTACCGGAGCCCACGGAGACCGCCGAGGTGCCCAGGAGCCAGGAGGAGACGGCCTCCCTGCTGGGTGCGTTCCAGCGCGGTACGCAGTCCGGACGCGACACGACGACCACCACGGAAGGACCTGACCACCAGTGAACCCCGATCTGTCGTGGGTGCTCAATGACGTGCTCCAGGTGCGCGGGGCACGACACGCGATCCTCGTCTCGGCCGACGGCCTCCTGCTGGAACACTCCAGCGCGATCGGACGGGACGACGCGGAGACCGTCGCCGCCGCAATGAGCTCGATGCAGTCGTTGAGCCGGGCCGTCGCGCCGTTCATTGGTACCGGGACCACCGGCCGTTGGCGCCAGACCCTGCTGGAGTACGAGGACGGCTGGATCTTCCTGATCGCCGCGGGCAGCGGCGCCTACCTCGCCGCCGCGACCTCGGCGGACGTGGACATGGAGGCCATGTCGTTCCGGATGCAGCAGCAGGTCGGAGCGCTCGGCAAGGCGATGACCTCGCCGCCGCGCCAGAACGCCGGCAGCGACATATGACCGCGCCCGGCGAGGAACAGTCGGTCACCAGCGGGTTCATCCGTTCGTACGTGATCACGGGCGGGCGCGACCTGCCCGATGCGGACGAGCTGTCCCTGGTCACCCTGGTGACCATCGCCCAGGACCGGACGCCACCCACGCGGCCCAGCCCTGAGGTGAGCGCCATCTGGAGCCTGTGCACCGGCGGCTACCTGTCGGTCGCCGAGGTCGCCGGCCGCCTCGGGCTGCCCGTCGGGGTGGTCCGGCTGCTGTTGACCGACCTCGCGGACCAGGGCCACCTGCTCCGCCGGGCGGCGCCACCCGCCGCCAAGCTCGTCGACCGGAAGATCCTCGAAGAGGTGTTGCATGGACTTCAACGCCGGTTCGGCTGAGAGCGTCTACGTGCCGGAAGCGGTCGTCACGGCCGCGAAGATCCTCGTCGTCGGCCACTTCGCCGTGGGCAAGACGACGTTCATCGGCACGTTGTCGGAGATCACCCCGCTGCGCACCGAGGAGAAGATGACGCAGGCGTCGGCGCACGTCGACGACCTGCGGGGGGTCACCGGCAAGGAGACCACCACCGTCGCCCTGGACTTCGGGCGGCTCACCCTGAGCGAGGAACTGGTGCTGTACCTCTTCGGTACGCCCGGTCAGCAACGCTTCATGCAGCTGTGGGAGGACATGGCCCGGGGCGCGCTGGGTGCGCTGCTCCTGGTCGACCCGTCGCGGTTGCACGAGTCGTTTCCGGTCATCGACCTGATCGAGAAGTACGGCCTCGAATACGCCATCGCGGTCAACAGCTTCGAGCAGGACAACCGGCATGCCGAGGAGGAGCTGCGCGAAGCGCTCGATCTGCTGCCGCACACGCCGGTCGTCTTCTGCGACGCGCGGGACCAGAAGTCGTCGGCCCAGGCACTGATCACGCTCGTCCAACACCTGCTCGCGCGAGCGAACTGACCCCCCACGCACTTCAGTCATCCACCTCCCGGGGCCCCCGCGGCCCCGGGATCACCCCGAGGACCAACGCATGGATGCACAGACGGGGTCCACCCCGCTCTCACCTCCCCCCGGGTGCCCTATGCACCAGCAGCCGCAGCAGCCGACCCCGCTGTACGGCGCGGACTTCGCCGCCGACCCCGCGCGGTTCTATGACCACATGCGGACCCAGGGACCCGTGGCACCGGTCGAGTTGGCCCCCGGAGTGGAAGCCACCCTGGTCATCCAGCACGAGGCCGCCCTGCGCGTGCTCCAGAACCCGGCCCTGTTCGTCCGCGACTCCCGTCGCTGGCGGGCGCTGAACGAGGGGCGCGTCCCGATGGACAGCCCCGTCCTGCCGATGATGTACTACCGCCCCAACTGCCTCTTCTCGGACGGCTCCGAGCACCTGAGGCTGCGCAAGGCCGTCACCGACAGCCTCGCCAAACTGAACCTCACCCGGCTAGGCCGGGACGTGGAGCGGATAGCCGACTACCTCATCGACCGGTTCAGTGAACGCGGGACCGCGGACCTCCTGAACGACTACGCCAAAGTCTTGCCCCTGCTGCTGTTCAACCAGTTGTTCGGCTGCCCCGGTGACCTCGGCGACCGGCTGATGCGGGACCTGGCGGACCTCTTCGACGGACAGGACGCCGTCCGCGCCAACGAGGACATGACCGCCTGCCTGCTGGAGTTGGTGGCCCTCAAGCGCCGTCAGCCCGGTGAGGACATCACCTCGTGGTTGGTCCAGCACCCGGCGGGCCTGACCGACGAGGAACTGAAGGACCAACTCGTCACCCTGATCGGCGGCGGTGTCGAGCCGGAGCGCAACCTCATCGCGAACGCGTTGCTCCTGCTGCTGTCCCCCGAGGCCCGCTCCACGAGCGGCCGGGGCGCCGGACTCCTGGTCGAGGACGCCCTCGACCACGTCCTGTGGAACAACTCGCCCATCGCCAACTACGCGACGCACTTCCCGGTGCAGGACATCGCCCTCGGTGACATCACCCTCACCGCCAACGACCCGGTGGTCATCAGCTTCGCCGCCGCCAACACCGACCCCTCGTTGACGGACGCGCGGCTCACCCTCAGCAAGGGCGCTCACTTGGCCTGGGGTGCCGGACCGCACTCCTGCCCGGCGAAGTCACCGGCCCGGATCATCGCGCTCACCGCGATCGAGCGGCTCCTCAACGCCCTTCCCGACCTGGCGTTGGCCATCCCCGAGGAGAAGCTGGAGTGGCGGCCGGGGCCCTTCCACCGGGCCATGGCGTCCCTGCCCGTGCTCTTCAGCCCCGCCCCAGCCCGCCGCGTCCCGCAGGCACAGCCTGCGGCCCCCGTCGCCCCCGCTCCCCCGGGGGCACCCGCGACCCACACCCCGCACCAGGAGGAGGGCACCCGCAAGCAGAAGGGGTGGTGGAGCTCCTTCCTCGACGTGTTCCGGATGTAGCGCCGAGGGCCGAGCCGAGAACGACGCGCAACGGCCCGCCCGGCGACCCGCCTGCTCCCGAAGGGGAGGACCTACATCGGTGGTGTCGCCGGCGGTGGTCCGAGGGTCGTGGTGCCGGGGGCGGAACGGTGCCCGAGCCCGGTCCGGTACGCGTCGAGCGCCGCCTCCGTCCGTCCGGACCGCCGCAGCAGGTCCCCGAGGAGCCGGCACAGGTCCGCGAGATCACCCGCCGCACCCGCGTGCTCCAACAGCGCCAGTGCCCGTACGTAGTGCTCCTCGGCGGCCTCGGTGTCGCCCCGCCGCTGCGCCATGAGCCCGAGCAACCGGTGCGCACCGGCCGCGTGGACCGAGCCCCGCCCGGGGCTGAGCCCGCCGAGCAACTCCCGCAGCAACGCCTCGGCTTCGTCGTCCTTGCCGCGTCGGTGCAGCACCCCCGCCAACTCCACGCCCACCTGGTGGGTGTACAGCCGGGCGCGCCGGGCCGCCAACATGTCCCGTGCGGTGCGCAGTTCGGCCTCGGCCCGTGCGAGGTCACCGGCGTCGCCCTCGTCCGGGGCGTCCGTGTCCGCGCGCTGGGCGTGCACGTATCCGCGCATCCAGTGGCACAGTGCGAGTTCACCCTGGATCTGGAGCTGCTGGTAGTACGCGGCGGCCTTGGCGAGGGACGCGTCCGCCTCGTCCGAGCGGCCTTCGGCGATCAGGGTACGGGCCACTCCCCGGTGCATCCGGGCGATCAGGGCCGGATCGGACACCCGGGGCGCGAGGGCGAGCGCCAACTCAGCCGCCTGCGCGGCCCGTGCATGGGCGCCGAGGTCCATGTACGGGCCGATGGCCGCGGTGTACAGCAGCACCAGCGCATCGGGGTCGTGCAGCCCGGAGGCGTTGAGTTCGTCGAGGGCGTTCTCCAACAAGTAGCAGGCGTAGCGCAGTTCCCCGGCCAGGAGATGGGCGATGGCGCGACCCCGAACGGCCGGTACCCGCTTGGTCAGGGGCTCACCGAGCGCGCCGAGCAGCCGCTCGGCCGCCTCGAAGTGCTGGCGTGCGGCGTCGAGTTCACCGGTCTCCAGAGCGCACTGACCGAGACCCACCAGTGCGTTGGCCCGCTCGGGCTCACAGCCGTGCCGTGCGGCCTCCTCGGCGAGCGCGGTGTAGAGCGCGCTCGCATCGGAGGGGTCCTCGGTGGCGAGGACGCGCTGTGCCTCCGTGAGCCGCAGTCGCAGTCCGGTGGCGAGGTGGGCGGGCCGCCCGGTGGCCAACTCCTCGTAGCTGGTGCCGAGCCGCGCCGCGAGGTGTCGCAACGCCTTCTCGGAAGGACGGACCCGCCCGGCCTCCAGGGTGGAGACGTACGCCGCGGTGTACGCCGGCTCCGCCAACTGGCGTTGGGTCAGACCGCGGTCCGCCCGCAGCCGGTGGACCCGCCGGCCGATGGCCCGCGCCGAGGAGCCGTCCGGTTCGACATCCGGCGCACCGGGGGAGTCGACCGGCCCGGTGACCCCGGAGTCCCGCCCGGCCCGGGTGAGCCGGGGCCGTCCACTGCTCTGCCGCTCCGTCACCGGGGACCCCCTCCGCCGCGCTGATCGTCCGGTCCGGCACCGCCGCCCCGGGTCGCCCCTGAATTTCGCCGCCCCGGAGATCTTGCGCCGGGCGCCCGGCAATTCTAAGTTAATCCGCGAGTCAAGGGCGGTTAACAAAGCACTTAACCACCCTTGCGGCTCCTGGACCCCTGCGGGTGCCGCACTCATCGCCCGACCCGGCTCCGCCCCGGCCCCACCTGGTCCGGAGCGGGTGGGGGGGGGCCCCCACCCCGGGGCGCCCCCCCGCCCCCCCCCCCCCCCCCCCCCCCCCCGCCCCACCCGCACCCGCCCCCGGAGA